>SHUG01000045.1 GCA_009694735.1 Acidobacteriota bacterium
ATCGATCCGGGTGTGGTCGACGGCCTCGATCAGATCAAGCGGGCGCAGGGCATGGGGGGCTGCGGCGGGTTCAAGTACGACATCAACCGCTACCTGGCCTCTCATGGCGACCGTGTCCCGGTCAAGAATCTGGCCGAGATTATCAAGTCGGGAAAGTTTCATCCCACGGTGCAGCGCCGGCTCGAACAGGGTGAGGCCGGAACCGAGAACGGCCCCGACACGCCGGAGTGCAAGGCCGATGCGCAGTACCGCCAACAGGTGGGCGACGCGGTCACCAAGACCATGGATGCGCAGAAACTGGATGCCTGGGTCTATCCGACCTGGAGTAACCCACCGCGACTGATTGGCGATCTCAATACACCGGGTGGCGACAACAGCCAGTTCTTCTCGCCGACGACCGGGTTCCCGGCGATCCAGGTGCCGATGGGCTACACCCGCGGTGGCCGGCTGCCGGCGGGCATCACGTTCTTCGGCCGCGCCTGGTCGGAGCCCACGCTGATCAAGCTGGCGTACGCCTACGAGCAGGCAACGCATCACCGGCGCGCGCCGGAAAATACACCGCCCCTGCGATAACCGCCAGTTGAGGAGGCACCCAAAAGGGGCGCCCTTCGAGAATCTATGAAAGGTCGGCGGCGGGGTCCGCCAGCGTCGCAAGATCGTCGGTGTCGGTGAACTTGAGCGACTCGGAGTTCACGCAGTGCCGCTGCCCAGTCGGCTTGGGGCCGTCCGGGAAGACGTGCCCGAGGTGGCAATCGCACCGCGCGCAAAGCATCTCCACGCGCAACATGCCGTAGCTGCGATCCGAGATCGTGGCGACGTTCTCTTCGGCGATCGGCTGAAAGAAGCTCGGCCAGCCGGTGCCCGACTCGAACTTGGCGTTCGACGAAAACAGCGGCAAGCCACAACAGATACACGAGTAGACGCCGGCGCGCTTGTTGTCGAGCAACGTGCCGCAGAACGGCCGCTCGGTGCCGTGGGCACGCGCGACCGCGAACTGCTCGGGCGTGAGCAGGTCCTGCCATTCCGCATCGCTCTTCTCGACCCGCGGGATCGACACCGGCCCCACCAGCTGACCATGGTGGTTGTAGACGAATAAAGGAACCTGCTCCACTTGGTCACCACCACGTCCGTCCACTTGGTTTCGCCCGACCGTCTTCTCCACTAGCGCTCGGAGTGCAGGCAGTGCAGCCGGGCGGCCGCGCGGCCCAACCGGGCGTCCAGCGTCCACAAGGGTTCGCCGGAGACGAGCGCCGCAGCAAGCAGATGCACATCGACCCACCCCAGGCCAGACGCAGCCAGCCCGCGGGCGTCCACCAGAGCCAGGACCTCGTCGTGATCGCAAGGCGCGCAGCGAGGCAAGGCGCTCAGCAGCCCGAGGATCTCGGCACGTTTGCGCAAGTATCCACAAGCCAATTCCCCGATCACGAACGGATGAGTGACCACGTGTCCTTGCTCGAGCCGCGCCGTCAGGCCGGCGTGCCCGCGCCGGAGGTGCTCAACCCAGAGTGAGGTATCGACCAGCATCAGCTCGCGCGGCGGCGGCGAGGCGCCCGCACCCGAGGCTCGCTGGCACCGAGTGTGGCTAACCGGCGTGCGCTCTCACGGGCAATGAGCGCCTCCAGACCAGCATGGATGATGGCGGTCTTCTCGGTCAATCCGCTCAGCTTCGCCGCCCGTTCTACCAGCTCACGATCAAGGATCACCGTCGTTCGCATATGCATCAATATGCATGGACGTGGCGTCGCCAGTCAAGGCTTACTCTGCGCGAAGCACGGTCATGGGATCGACGCGGCTCGCCCTGAGCGCCGGCATCGTCGAGGCGACGAGGGCCAGCAGACCCAATGCAGCGGTGACCGCCGGGAACGTTACTGGATGGCGGGCGTCGGTTTGAAACAGCATCGACTCAATGGCCTTCGCGCCCCAGAACGCGAGGCCAAGCCCCGCCAGGCAGCCGATGGTTGCCAGCCGCATGCCCCGAGTGATGACCATGGCCATCACCTGAGCGCGTGAGGCGCCAACGGCCACGCGAATCGCCAGCTCGCGCCGCCGGCGAGATACCCAGTACGCCGACACGCCGTAGACACCAATCGCTGCGAGCAGGCCGGCCGTGACGGTGAACGCCGACGCCAGGGTCAGGAAGAACCGCGGCCCGGCAACGGCTTCGCCGAGCCGCTCGGCCATCGTCGCGGTCGCTAGAACCGGCTGCTTGGAATCCAGCTCCCAGACGCGCCGTTTGACCATCTGTAAGTCAACCGCGCGGCGACAATTTCCGGTTCGCCGTCACCGGTCACGCTGGCCGAACCGAACTGGTAGGCCTCGACCACCGAGAACATCGCGGTGGTGGCGCCAATTCCACGCGCCAGTGTGAGAACGACCAGGCCGGTAAACGCTGGAGCCCGATGAAGACTGCGCAGTGCCGCGGCCAGGCCCGTGAGCATAAGCCTCGCATTGTCCGGCTAAAGCCGGACGCTACTGGATCGTCACGTAGCGCCAGAGGCGCTTCACTTCTTTCGCGTCCACGTACTTGCCGATTTCTTTCTCGAACTGCGCCGGCGTCTTCCACGGGCGATATTCCTTGAACTCGCGCGCCATGCGGCGGCCGGCGCCGGGAATGCTCATGACATCCTCATCCGTCGCGGTGTTGATGTTCACGGCAATAAAAGTGTACTGCGCCAGCCGCGCGACTTCCTTGGCATCGACGTACTTGCCGATTTCCTTGTCGAACTGCGCGTACGACTTCCACGGACGATACTCTTCAAACTCGTGCGCCATGCGCTTGCCGGCGCCCGGCACGAGCATGATCTCGGCCGCGGTCGCGGTGTTCAGGTTGATGTGGATGAACGCGCTCTTGTAGAACTCGCTCGCCTGCGCCGGCGTCAACTTCTGCCCCAGCAGGAAGGTGTTGAGCGCGACGATGCTGTCGAACGGCCGCGCCGCCACCACCGCCTTGGCAATGGCCGAAGTCATGCCAGGCAGCTTCGCGAGATCGGCCTCAGCGACCGTGTTGGCGTCAACGACGCCGAGCGACTTGCCCACCTGTGCGGCGGCGGGCACGGCGAGGAACAGCGCGAGCGTGAGTGCGATGATGCGGAACATGAACGACTCCATTGGTTACGTTGGGGTCAGACCCCTCGGTTAATCCCCTCGCGGGGTCAGACCCCTCAGCGCGGGGTGTTTGAAGGTATAGGCTAGCCCAATCAGGCCCAACTGGATCATCGCCCCAGGCGCCAGCGCCGGTGGGGCCTTGGCGACGATGGCCTTGCGAAACAACGCCCAGCCACGCAAGGACGCGTCCATCTCGAGTTGAAACTCGGTCGTGGCCTGGAAGTGAAACCAGACGCCGACCAGGCCGCTGGCCACGAACAGCAGCATGACCGCCTGCAGCAGCCGAACCGTGATCCGCGTGGGCTTGAACGCCGCGGCCAGGATCGTGATGGTGCCGACAACGGACAGGCCCAGCGGAATGAACTGATCCAGCTCTTCGTAGTGCCCAAGCAGCCACAACTCCACGCTGATGCCGCCAACCCCGACCAGGAAGATGCCCAGCAGAATCGATCGTGCCGCGCCGGTCATGCCGCGCTCACTTCGTCGACACCGCGCCCAGTGGCAACACGCCGCGCCAAGGCGCCGCGCCTTCGATCATCACGACGATTACCGCCACGCCTGGCGTCGCCGGATCCCGGCGATCGATCAGGGCGGTGAACGCGCGATCGTCACCACTGCCCGCGATCTTCGCGACGCCCGTGAAGCTCGACCAGCCGTCGGCCGACTGCAGCACGCCCAACTGGCTCGCCGTGATCGCCATCGTCTTGTTGGCCGCTTCGATCGTGAACATGCCGGTCGCCTGTCGGGCGCCCGGGTCACCGGTCTCGAGGATCCGCAAGATGGTTTCGCCGGCGCCGGCGTTCATCTCTGTCATCACCGCGGTCAATTCCTGCTGCGTGCGCGGCAAGTAGACGCCTTGCGGCCCGCCGAAGCGCGCGGTCATCGCCTGCTCCGACTCGGTGATGATCTTCCCGCGCTGGGCGGGATCGGCGAAGCGCTTCAGCATGGCGTCGCGACCGCCTTCCGGCGCCCAGCCAGGAACGATCAGCGAGCCGAGGCCCTGCGCCTTGATGTGCGTCACAACCGGGACCAATCCGGCTTTCTGGCCAATGGCGACCGTCTCGGTGACGCCGACCTTCGAGCTGTAGTTCGACTCGGGCGTGATGCGATCGTGATTGGTGAAGTTGGTGCGCGCGGAACGCGCCACGTCGACGACCTTAATCACTTCTTCAGTGTGGGCGAAATAGCCCGGCTTGTAGTCCAACCCGGCCGACACACCCCAGGCGCCCTGGTCAAGCCCCGCCGAGATGGCCGCGCGCATCTGCTGAATCTGCTCGGAGCTCGGCCGCTTGTCGCCGTTGCCATTGACCTTCTGCCAGGCGGCGTTGAAGCCGATGTAGCCGCCGATGTTGACGGCCAGGCCGGCACCGGCGAGCGTGTTCAGCTGCTGCGAGATGTCGAGCGGCCCATTGCCGTCGGCGTTGAAGATTTCGGTGGTCACGCCTTGCGTCAGCATGTTCACCGCGGTCGGCAGCGCGTCAGGCGAGGCGTGGCTGTGGCTGTTGATGAAGCCGGGCGTCACGAACAGTCCCTTCGCCTCAATCTCGTTGGCGGCGCTGGCGCCGGCCAAGTCGCCGATCGCGGCAATGAATCCGTTGCGAATGCCGATGTCCGCGTCGTATCGGGGATTGCCGCTGCCGTCGATCACGGTGCCGTGGCGCACGACGATGTCGAAGGTGGGCGGCGGTGCTTGGGCGCGGCCCACCGTCGCGCAAACGAGGCACGCAAGGGCGAATCGAAGAGGTGTCATGGCGCGGTGCCGGATGATAGCACTCGCCCATCGGCGTAGTGGACGAGCAGCAAGTCCGTTCGCCTCACGGCCTGCTTGAGCAGCTCGGCATCGAGAGCCCGGCCGGCCTGCAGGCACTGACGGACCGCCTCGACCCGCAGCGCCGCATCCGCCAGGTCGGCGAGCCGGATGACCGTCAGGCGGCCATCACCCTGATAAGCGGCCCACGACGCAAAGATCTTCGCGGCGCGGTAACGCCGCACGACCGCCGCGAACGCTGGCCATCGCGCTGCGACGAGCGCCTGCCACTGCTGCGCAAAATCTGGCGGTGCCTCCGGCCACGACCATGGCTGCGGCACGGACCGGCGCACGCACTCGAACCGATCGATTGACACGGCCGGCGACACCGGCGCGGAGACCTCGGCGATCGCCGTTCGCTCCCATGCGGTAAACGCGTCGAACGTCATCAGGCGAGTCGGCGTCTCGAGCGGCGGCAACGAGTCGCGCGCGTCGAGTCCCTCGGGGAGCGCGCGATCCAGGACCGGAGATGGCCCCTCGATGATCGCAATCGGCTGCGCAGGCTCGAACAGCATCGACGCGGCGGTTGGGCAATAGTGCGACAACGTCACGTGCACGCCACGCGCATCGATCAGGCAGACATACGGGAAATGCGAACAACTGGACGGACGTGCGGGATGCACGGCACAGCCTGGAGTGGACGGGAGGGCACCGCTGGCCGGGATCCGGAAGAAGGTGCATTCACCATTCGGGCGAACTGCCAGGGTACCAGCCACCTCAGCCGGCGCGTTCGGATCGGCGATCAGCCACGCCGTGTCCGGGCGCGCCGCCAGCGATCGAATCGGGATGACGCGGTCGTGCTCAACCGGGATTGGCCACCCCGACGTGCAGCAGGCTCCACTGTGTCGGCATGCGTAGCCGAGATGAAAGTTGAGCCAAAAGGTGCGCACGGACCTCAAACGTAAGCTATCGCGCTACTTAAGTGAACCTGCTTCACTTTTGGGTCGCTCTTACGGAATCCGTAAGCGGTCCAGTTACGGTGCGTGACCCGTGTAGGGGTCTCCCCCCTTTTGGGGACGGATTTGTGACAGAATACGCGTACCTATTAGTGGGGGGAGGCCTGCATGGTTAGTACCGGTTTTCGACAGCGTAGCGCTCTGGCGGCGGCAACACTCGGCGGCATCATCCTGATCGCCGCGTCGGCATCGGCCCAGACGGCTACGGCCCCGACGTTCTCCAAGGACATCGCACCCATCCTTCAGAACAAGTGCCAGGAGTGCCATCAGCCGAACTCGATCGCGCCGATGTCGCTCATCACGTTCGCGGAGAGCCGCCCCTGGGCGCGCTCGATCAAGAACCGCGTCTCGACGCGGCAAATGCCGCCCTGGCACATCGACCCCAGTGTCGGCGTGCAGAAGTTCAAGAACGACATGTCGCTCACGCAGAAAGAGATCGACACCATCGTCGCGTGGGCTGATGCCGGCGCGCCACAGGGCGATCCCAAAGACATGCCAGCGGCCAAGCAGCTGCGTGCCGACAACGAGTGGAAGGGTGTGCAGGACGGCTTCGGCCAGCCCGACCTCGTCGTGCGGAGCACGGCGTACAAGATGCCGGCTAAAGGGCAGGACGTCTGGTACCGCCCGATGAGCGAGATTCCGATCACCGAGCCGCGCTGGGTCAAGATGGTCGAGATTCGTCCGACCAACATGAAAGCGCGCAAGGTTGTGCACCACTCGATCGCCTATCAGGTGCTCAGCCCCGAGAACGTCGCCTCGGTCAACACCGGCACCGCCAACGGCCCGGCCGCGGCGGCGACCCCGGAAGACCTGGTCAACCGCCGCCCCCAGTTGATGGAGTGGGCGATCGGCAAGGGCTACGACCTGTTCACGCCCGGCACCGGCAAGATGATCATGCCCGGCGAGAAACTGTCCTGGGACCAGCACCTGCACGCGTCCGGCGAAGAGGTGGAGGCGGGCTCGGAGATCGCCCTGTGGCTCTACCCGAAAGGCCAGGAGCCGACCAAGCGCAGCTACTTGATTGGCTTCACCGGCCTCCAGCGGCGCGGCTTCCTCGACATTGCGCCGAACAGCATTTCGCATACCGAGGGCTTCACGGTGCTCAAGGAGAACACGCTGATCACCAACTTCCAGCCGCACTTCCACCTGCGTGGCAAGGCGATGGAAGTCAAAGCGATTCTGCCCGATGGCAGCACCGAGGTCGTCAGCTACGTCGGCAAGTTCAACTTCAACTGGATGACCAACTACATCTACGCCGATGATGCGGCGCCGGCGTTCCCGAAGGGCACCATCATCCAGGTCAGCGCGTGGTACGACAACACCAAGGCCAACCCGAACAATCCGGATCCGGATCAGTGGGTCGGCTACGGCGATCGCACCGTCGACGAAATGGCGCACGCGTGGATGAACGTGGTCTATCTCAGCGACGCGGAGTACAAGGCGCACGTTGACGCGAAGAAGGCGCGCCAGACCAACGAGAGCCCGCGGCAATAGCCATGCGTAGATTCCTTTCGACCCTCGCGCTCCTGGTGGGCGCGGGGGGCCTCTCTTTGTCCACGACAATTGATCTCTCACTCGCGGCGCAGCAGATCAGCGAACCGTTTCGTAAAGCCGGCGCGAGCATTACTCCAGCCTACGAGGGCTGGTTCACGAACGCCGACGGCACGCACAGCATGCTGATCGGGTACTTGAACCGGAACACCAGCCAGACGATCGAAGTAGCCGTTGGTCCGAACAACCGCTTCGAGCCGGGCGGCCCCGATCTGGGTCAGCCCGCGGTGTTCCTGCCGGGACGACAGACCGGCGCGTTCATCATCACGGTGCCAAAAGACTTCGACGCCAAGCAACGTTTGACCTGGTCGATCACCGCCAACGGTCAGACCAGCAGCATCCCGTTCTGGCTGAACGAACTGTACGAAGTGAACCCGTGGGCCGACGTCGCAGTCGGCAACAACCCTCCGGTGATTCGCTTCGACCCGAAAGGCCCGGCGATTCAGGGCCCGCTCGCCATGGTCGCGAAGGCGATCCCGCGCAGCGCCACCATGGCCGCCGGTCTCTCGCTGCCGGTGTGGGCCACCGACGATGCGAAGTATTCGAGCGGGTCGAATGCGCCGCAGCGCAATCCTCCGCCGGCCGTGATCCTGCACTGGAGCAAGTACCGCGGCCCCGGCACGGTGACGTTCGACAAGACGCCGCCGGTGTTCGAGAAAACCGAAGGCGCGGCCGCGTTCAATGGCAAGGCCACCGTGGTGGCGAAGTTCAGCCAGCCCGGTGAATACATCTTGCACGTCGACGCGGAGGACCATTCCGGACGCGGCGGCGGTGGCGAGATTTGCTGCTTTACGACGGCGATGGTCAAGGTGATCGTCGCGCAGTAACCGGGATCGGGACCCGGGACCCGGTTATTTCGGACGCGAGACCGGCAGCACGACAGTCGCGAGGCGTGTGAGCCTCCACGCTTGGCAAAGAACAGCTCTGGCACGGCTCTGGCATTAGCAAGTCCCGGAGGGAACCGTGCGCTTCATCAACATGTATCTGATTGGCTATTTCATCCTGATCGTAGGCATCTGTCTGGCACTTTGGCAGTCTGGCGTGCTCGACAGCGTCGCGCCCATCTGGATTGGCATTGGCGCCATCGTGGTGGTCGGCGTTGGGATCATGATGGCAGTTTCGTCCGGCAAGCCGACGGGAACCGCGGGGACGCGATGATCGGGCGGCACACCGCCACGTTGTTCAAGAGCGCTTTCGTGGTGGCCGGCATGGTGTCGATGCTGGCTGGCGCGACCGCTGGCGCGGCGACCTCCACGCTCGACGCCCAGGACAACAAGGGCAAGGCCAAGAGCGGGCGCGGCAACCTGCCACCTGGGCTGGCCAAACGGCGGACGCTTCCGCCCGGGCTGAGCCGGCAACTGCGCGAGAGGGGCACGCTCCCACCCGGATTACGCGATTACTACACGCCGGTGCCTGCCGCCTGGAACCCGCGATTTCCCGCGATTCCCACCTACTATCAGCGCTACTTCGTGGGCAGCCACTTGATCGTCATCGACACGCGTGACAACACGCTGGTGTCGCTTATTCGCGACCTGCTGAACTAGCCGGCCACAACGGACGCAACGAAGCGTCCGTCGAATTCGCCTTCGCGCACGCGGATCACGCGGAGCGGTGCCATCAATTCAGGCAGTTCGCCGGCGTTCAGCAGGAACGCCGGATTCTTCGGGTGCCCGCGCTCGGCCTGTTGCACCGTGAACGTCTCGTAAAAGAGCCGGCCACCGGGCTTGAGTGCCGCGCGCAGCGCTGGCACCAACGGCCGATGCAGGTAGTTGAAGACGAGGACGACGTCGCAGCCGCCAGGGAGTGCGGGCGGCGGGTCGGTCTCGAGGTCGACGAGCTCGCAGGTGAGCGACAGGTGCAGCCGCTCGGCGGTCGCCCGCACGAAGTCGACAGCCTCGGGATCCCGATCGATCGCGTGGACGTCGAAGCCGGCGCTGGCCAGCAGCAACGCGTGGCGCCCGCGGCCACATGCCACATCCAGCACCGTGCCGCCGCGCGGCAACAGATCGGCGTTATCGATCAACCAGGCTGACGGGCCGCGAAGCGGACTCGCGCCAAACTCGCGCGGGCCCGCCCACGAAGCCAGTCCGCCTGACAGGTTCAGCACCTCCGCGACACCGGCCTCAGACAGCAGTCGTGAGGCCGCCACGCTTCTCACACCGTGTTCGCAGTAGACCAGCACCGGCCGCCCGTCGGCGGGCAACACCGATGGCGCGGACACGACGAGATCCAGTGGCACCCACCACGAACCCGGAAGGTGGCCAAGTTCCTCGTGTTCACCCGCGGTCCGCACATCAAGGATCACGGCGCCGTCGGCCGCCATCAACGCCCGGGCATCGTCGTGCGAGATGGTGCGAAAGGGGCTCACGTCACGGACCTCGGCAGCGGCCAAGTATATCCCGCCATTCTGGGCGATTTATATCCACATATGTGGATACGTTTGCACCCATCGCCGGTTCGAGGCACAATGCCGCGATGGCAACCTTGGCGGCCACCGACCTGCGCCCGCGCCGGCTGGTGGTCGAGCACCTCTCCATCACCATCGAAGGCCGCGCCCTCGAGGACGTCCAGCTCGGTGGCTGGGTGTACGGCCCCGAACTGGGCACCGCCCCGGTCGTGGTCATCGTCGGTGGCATCACGGCGTCCCCGTTTCCCTTCGGCGATGGCCAGGCCGACGCCGAGGAGCCCCGCGCGGCGTGGTGGCCGTCACTCTGCGCCCCCGACCTGATCGATCCCGCCAAGCACACCGTGCTCTGCCCGTCGTGGCCGGGCAACGGCTCCACGTGGAAGGGGTTCGACGATCCCGGCGCGATCGAAGCGGTCTCGGTCGCCGGCCTCGCCGACCTGGTAGCGGCATGGCTCGATGGCTGTGGCTGCTCCACCCCGGTCACCTGGGTGGGCGCGAGCCTGGGCGGCATGGTGGGTGTGGCGTTCGCGGCGCGTCATGCCGAGCGGTGCGCCAAGCTGATTTCGATCTCCGGCGGCCTGCGGCCCGACGGCTGGGGCACGGCGACCCGGCACCTGCAGCGTGAGCTGGTGCGCGATGGCCTGCGCAACGGCGACGTGGCCACGGGCATGAGCCGCGCCCGCCAGCTGGGCATGCTCACCTATCGCGGCCGCGACGAATTGGACACCCGCTTCGGCAAGCTGGCGCCGGGACTCGACCGGCCGCCGGTCGCGGAGTATCTCGACCATCACGGCCGGCGGTTCGCCGAGCGGTTTCCGGTCAAGACCTTCCTGCTGCTGAGCGAGGCGATCGATCGCGGCTGGCTGGCCGACCCGCACGCCATGCGCGAGGCGATCCAGAAGGTCAGCGCCGAAACCCTGGTGATCGGTGTGCCGGGCGACATGCTGTTTCCCTGGGCGCTGCAGGTGGAGTTGCACCGCGCGCTGCAAGCCGCCGGCGCCGACTCGTCGCTCTGGAAACTGGAGTCGGTGTTCGGCCACGACGCGTTCCTCGCGGACCAGGACAAGCTGGCGGATGTCCTGCGCGGCGCGCGCGCGTTCGGCGGCGAGCTGCGGCTGGCGGCGCGACCACGCTTCGAGGGTGTGGGCGTCGAGCCCGTGCGCGAGATCCGAATTGGCCTGGTCGGATGCGGCACGGTCGGGCATGGCCTGCTCGAGATGATCGAACGCCAGCGCGAGGCCGTGGCCGATCGCTACGGCGTCAGGTTCCGGGTCTCGCGGATTGCGGTGCGCGACCTGACCAAGGATCGCGGCCCGCTGGCCGCCGGCATTCCCATTAGCGATCGGGCACTCGAGCTCGTCAGCGATCCGGAAGTGGACGTGGTCGTCGAAGTCGCGGGTGGCACCGCGGTGGAGCCAATCCTGCGCGCCGCGCTGGCGGCCGGCAAGCCGGTGGTCACCGCCAACAAGGCGCTGCTGGCGTCGAAGCTGGCAGACCTCGGCGTGCTGGCGCAGCGCACCGAAACGCCGCTCTACTGCGAAGCCGCGGCCGCCGCTGCCATCCCCATCGTGCGCCACCTGAGCCACCGCGCCGACGAAGTCGACAGCCTGTGGGGCATCGTCAACGCCACCTGCAACTTCGTGATGACGCGGCTCGAGCAAGGCGATCTCACACTGGCCGACGCGGTGGCCGAAGCGCAGAGGCTCGGGTTTGCCGAGGCGCAGCCAGATGCCGATCTCGATGGTCATGACGCGGCCGCCAAGCTGTCGATCCTCGCGTATCGCGCCTTCGGCGCGTGGGTGCGGCCCGACGGGTTCCTCGTGCGCGGCATTCGCGACATCGATCCGGCCGATTGCGACCTGGCCGAGTCGATGGGGTGCCGCATCCGCCAGATCGCACGAGCCGTTCGCATTAACGGGGCGCTCGACATGGCCGTGGAACCACTGCTGCTGCCAACGTGGCACCTGCTGGCGTCGGTTGAGGAGGAGTACAACGCGGTGTATCTCCGCTGCGTCTCTTCCGGGGATCTCAGCTTGTTCGGCAAGGGCGCGGGGGCGCTGCCGACGGCCACCGCCATCCTCGGCGACCTGATCGACCTGGCACAGGACAACTCGGTCCGCTGGCCCGTGCCGCGCGCCATGCCGGTCGCGCGGGATGGCACGGCGGTCTCGCCAGCGCCGCGCCGGCACTACCTGCGCGTCACCGGTCAGCCGCATCCCGGCCTGGAGCGCAAGTTCGAAGGCCTGGTGCGACGTCACGGCCTGACGGTGCAGAACCGGGCGACACGCAGCGAAACCGATCGCGTCCACATGGCCTTCATGATCTCGGCCAGCTCCGACGCGCAGATCGCCGAGGTGACGGCGGCCGTCGAGCACCTGGCGCGCGTCGAACAGCGGCTCTGCCTCGGGGTCATGGATTGAAACCCGACGGGGGACGGGGTCCGGGATCCGGGCCTGTCCGCCGTAGCCTTGGCGAAGGTGGAATCCGGGATCCGAAGATCGCTGATTGGTTGAACCCGCACGACTGTCCGGCGGAGCGTCCGCCGCTCGACGCCATGGGAGAGGCGACGCAATCCATCCACCACGCGATCGATGACCATGCTCGTCGCACCGGCATTCCGTACCTCCACCCAGACGAGCCGACGGTTCAACTGGATCTCCTCGGCTCGGCACAGGTCGTCGCGTGGCAGGAAGCCAAAGCCGCATTTCTGTTCGCCAGCGAAGGCTGCTGGTCGGAACTGCCCCACCTGTACGCCCGTTATGGCACCACCGCCACGACGACGCTGATCGGTAAGCTGAAGGCGCAGGAACACGCGACCAGCGCGATCGTCTGCGATTCGGGCATGCAGGCGACCGCGCTCGCCTTCGATGCCTTGATGGAGCCCGGTAGTCACGCCGTGCTCATGCGGCAGGTCTACAACAAGACGCGCAGCTACCTGGAATGGATGGCGGCGCGCACCGGCGGTTCGGTCACGGTCGTGGACGATGGCGATGCGGCGGCGCTGGCGGCCGCCATCACCCCAGCGACGCGCCTGGTGTTTGCCGAGACCTTCACCAACCCACTCGTCCGCGCGCAAGACTTCGAACAGCTCCGCTTTGTCATGGCCGAGGCCCGCGTGCGCGCGCCCGGCATCCGGCTGGTGCTCGACACCACCATCGCGTCACCGTGGGCGTTCGTGGTGCCCCCACTCGACAACGGCGTCGATATCGTCGTCGCCAGCGGCACCAAGTCCCTCGGCGGCAACGACCGCGATCTGTGGGGATACCTCGCCACCAACGACTCGCCGTTCGCCAACGCGGTGATGGATCTGGTGGCCATGCGCGGGGGCATCCTCGACTGGCGCCGGGCCACGGCCATCCTGACGTGGTTCGATGCCGCCAGCGATGCGCACGCGCGTCGATCGGCGTCTGCGACCAGGGTCGCGGCGTTTCTCGCCGGCCATCCCTTGGTCACCGAGGTGTTCCACCCGTCGCTCCCGACGCACGTCGATGCGGCGGCCATTGCCGCGCAGTACGTCCGGCCCGGTTCGCTGTTATCGTTCAGGGTGAAGGGCGCCGACGAAGCGCGCACGCAACACCTGGCCGACGTGCTGGCCACTTGCGTGATCGTGCGCTACGCTCTCTCGTTCGATGGCCTGGCCACCAAGGTCAACCACCACCGGACCGTGTCGGAGTACTTCACGGCGTTGGAACAGCTGAAGCGCAACGGCTTCGATCGCCTGATTCGCCTGGCCATGGGGATGGAAGATGCGGACGATGTGATCGCGGCACTGAACTGGACATTGCATCACGGCGATGGGGTCAGCGCCGCCGATGTCACGGCATGGCAACAGCAGCGCGCGGGCGCGTCAGGAGTCTAATGGGGGCCGCGGCACACCTCGGTATCAAGCTCGGCGAATACGACGCCGCCATTCGCACGTTGATTCCTCACTACGAGGAGCTGATTGCGGCCGCCGGTGCCGCGGTGGGCGCCACGGCGCGCACCGCGCCAGCGGTGGTCGACCTCGGCACCGGTTCCGGCGCGCTGGCGCACGCCATTCTCAAGGCCCGTCCCAAGGCGCGGCTGGTCGGCATCGACGAAGATGCCGGCATGCTGACCATGGCGGAAAAGCGGCTGCGCGGCCGCCTTGAAACCGTGCACGGGAATTTCGAGGAGACGGCCATTCCGCGTTGCGACGTGATCTCGGCCTCGTTCGCCCTCCATCACATCCCGACTGGACGCCGGAAAGCCGCGATGTATCAGCGCTGCTTCAACGCGCTCAGGCCCGGCGGTGTGATCGTCAGCGCCGACTGCTGCCTCGCGTCTTCGACGGCGTTGAAACAAAGCCATCGGGCGGCATGGCTGGGGCATCTGCAGGCGCACCACTCCCGCGCGAAGGCGGAAAAATACTTGCGGACGTGGGCGAAGGAAGACGTCTACTTCACGCTCGATCGCGAAGTGGAGCTGCTGAAGGAAGCGGGGTTCGGCGTGGAGATCGCGTTCCGCAAGACGTGTTTCGCGGTGGTGGTGGGGTTGAAGTAGGTCCGGGTCCGGCTAAAGCCGGACGCTAGATGCGATGCCACGTGATGTCGGGCCACATGATGTAGTGTCCGCCTTCAGGCGGACCTCGCTACCAGAACTGCGTGACGACGACGTCGATCAGGCGTTCCTGCTTTTCGGCCGGCTGCCACTGGACGAGGATCGGGCTTTGATAGGTGCCGCGCAGCACGCGCGGCCGGCCGGTTTCGGGATCGGTGCCGGCCAGGAAGCTGACGCGTCGCGAGCGCAGGAAGCGGCGCGCCGGCAGCGACATCACCTTCGCGATCAGCCGTTCGAACGCGCCGGCATCAATCCGCAAGGCCTCCATCAACGAATTCAGCACCCGCACGGCGTCGTACTTGGCATAGTTGAGGGTCTTGCCGGGAATGGAGAACGGGTCGGCCACCATGTGGCTGGCCTTGGCCCTGGCGAAGCGCAGCGGATCGCGCAACACCTCGACGAGGTCGTGCTGCATCAGCAGCGTCTCGTACTCGTTCACCGTAATGCCGACGTTACGTTCCGACGGATCGACCACCAGGTCGACGCGCGCGCGGTCGAGACCAACCCGCGCCACCAGTTCGTTGATGCGCTCGAGCACGCCCAGCCGCGGGTCGGCCAGGTTCACCGAATCGATGGGATGTTTCGAGACCGGGATGATGATCGACGTGCGCGCGACGACGTCTTCGTGATCGTAGGCGACCACGGTGGTCTTGCGCTTGCGCATCTGCGCTTCGCTCTTGCCGTCGAGCTCGATGAAGTAGACCGGCGAGTGCGGCCGGGTGCGGTAGGTGACGCAGTTGCGCATGCCGGCGCCGATGAAGGTCAGGTGTGAGTCGGCGTTGCGCGGCTCGACGACCTTCTGTTCCTCGGTCAGCTCGGACCGCAGTTCCATCTGGTCGTGACGGTATTCGCCGCCCTGAGGAAACAGGGCGTGGAAGGCGCTGAAGAACTGAGACACCAGGTCCTGGCGGTGATGCATGCGCACCGACAGGCTCTGATCGAGATAGCCGGCAGTGGTATGGAACGAGGTGTAGAACGCGCTGCGGTGCTGGCGAAGCAGGTCGCCGGCTTCCTGGTTGATGCGCGAGTTGACGTCGATGGCCTCGAAGCGCCGCTGCGGCGCCAGGGTCAGGGTGAGTTCGGTCGGCTGTGTGGCCATCAGCTAAATCTGCGCGCCGGCCTCGGCCCCAGCGGGGACGACGAGATCGGCTGCCGTACATCCCCGCAGGGCGAGAATGCGCTCCAGCACCTGGCCGACCACGCTATCCGGGGTCGACGCGCCGGCGGTGATCCCAATCGCCCGGCCACCCGCCGGCAGCCAGTCGTCGGTATGGCTTTCAACAGCCGCGCCCACCGGCCGGTGGCGGATGGAAGTTTCCTCGATACAGGTGGGATTGTCGATGTAATAAGTGCGAACGCGAGGCGCGCACATCCGCGCCAGCGCCTGGGTATTGCTGCTGTTGTAGCCGCCGATCACGATCATGACGTCGAGACCGCCGTCCTCGAGCATGTCGAGCACGGCGTCCTGCCGCTCCTGCGTCGCCGAGCAAATGGTGTCGAAGGCGCGGAAGTGCGGCTCGAGGTCGTCGCAGCCATGGCGTTCAACCAGTGCGCGGCGCAGCGTTTCCTGCACCTTCAACGTCTCACTCATCAGCATGGTGGTCTGGTTGGCGAGGCCCATGCGCTGCAAATCACGATCGGGATCGAACCCGGGACTGGCCGCTTCGTGGAACTCCGCCATCAACTCGGCGGCCGTCCGGCGGCCGAGGATGAACTCGCACAGGCGCTCGGTCTCGGCCACGTCTCTGACGCACAGGTAATGGCCGCCGGGGTGCGTGAGCGCCTGCGATGCGGTGGCGCGCGTTTCCTCGTGATAGTGCTTGCCGTGAATAATCACGGTGTAGCCGTCGCGCGCGTAGAAGTGGACCTTCTTCCAGACGTTGAGCACGCTGCCGCACGTGGTGTCGACCAGCACGCAGCCCTTGGCCTTCAGGTGATCGAGTTCGGGGACACTGACACCAAACGCCGGCAGGATCACGACATCGTCGGCCGCGACCTCGGCGAAGCGCTTGGCGGGAGCGAGCGAGTCTGCCAGGATCACGATGCCCATGTCGCTAATGCGCTGGTTGACGTCGGGGTTATGGATAATCTCGCCCGACAGGAACACGCGGCGATCGGGAAATTTCTGGCGCGTCTGATAGGCGTAATCGACGGCGCGATCGACGCCGTAACAGAACCCAAATTCCCGCGCGAGCTTGATGCGCAATCCGCCGGCCTCGGCGCAATACCCGAGCGCCTTCAGGCGCTCGACGACCGGGCTCTCGTAGGTACGCGCCAGAATGGGTCCGACCTCGGATTTCAGGCCGAAACCCTTCTGAAAATACAGCTGTGTCACGTGTTCTCAAGTATAACCGACGCTGAGAGTTGGGCCCCAGCCAGCACGGCAGTCTTGGCACCTGACGCGGCCACCGTGGTCTGGCTGCGTAACCGAGCGTTCGTCGTGAAGTTCAACCGGCTGTTCCGGTTGTAAGCTTCTCAGGTGATTGTCTTCGCGACCTGCGCCCACCAGCCGTTCATTACCGCCGACGACCAGCCGCTCGCCGATGCGCTCGGCGCCCTCGGCTACCCGGTTGAGCCCGAGCCGTGGACCGACATCGATCCCGATACGCACTTGACCGCCGACCCGGTGGTGCTGCGATCGACCTGGGACTATCACCGCGTCCCGACCATGTTTGTTGCGTGGCTGGAGGCGATGGCCGACTCGGGGCGGCCGCTGTGGAACCCGGCCGACGTGGCCCGCGGCAACATCGACAAGATCTACCTGCAGGGTCTCGAACGGGCCGGCATTGCCATTCCTGCCACCCGTTGGATCGAGACACCCACTACCGCAGCGCTCGAGTCGGTCCTCCGCGAGGAGCGGTGGGCGCAGGCCGTGATCAAGCCGCGCATCGGCGCCACCGCGCACGGTACGTTCGTGCCCGGCGACGGGCCGTTGCCCACGGATGAAGAGCTGGCACCCGCGCGCGCTTCAGGCGCGCTGGTCCAGGAATTCATCCCCGCCATTCGCGAGCGCGGCGAGGTGTCGATGGTCTACGCCGGCGGCCGGTTCAGCCACGCGGTGGTGAAGCGCGCGAAAGACGGCGAGTTCCTGGTGCGGAAGGAGTTCGGCGGCGTGGTGGAACCGATGACGCCGTCAGCCGGCCTCCTCGACTTTGGCGATTCGGTGATGGCGCAGGTGCCCGCCTCGTGTCTCTACGCACGAGTGGACATCGTCGAGAGCCCCCGCGGACCGCTGCTGATGAAGCTCGAACTGATCGAGCCCGAGTTGTACTTCAGCATCGTCCCCGGCTCGGCCGAGCGGATGGCGCAGTTGATCGTGGATCGACTGCAGGGTTGACCTGCCGTGGAGGCAACCCTTCAGGGTTGCCTAAGGTCTCGCATGTTCCAGCACCAAACCCACGGCCGTGGCGCGCTTGAAGCCCTTCCAGTAGGTGTGCGCCGGCGTCGGCTTGCCCTCGCGGTCCATGGCATAGACGGCGTCTTTCCCATTCGGCACGACCTCGAAGTACGCCTGCTTGTCCTGCTCGCCCCTCAAGTAGAGGCCGAAGTACGCCGTCGCGAAGTGGTGAAAGATGTTGTTCATCCGCGCGGTATCCCACACGGCATCGGCGTAGTGCGAAAACGTCGGCGCGGCGGTCCCCGATGACCGGTAGGTCTCGATCGGCGCGGGCATCGGCGCGGCCGCATTGTGATTGGCGTTGATGAACGTGAGCAGGTAGCGGTCGGCATTCACCGCGCCCTGGAAGATCGCGCGGGTGCCCTTCTCGTACCCAGACACGTCATCCGCGCTCCCGGCCACGAACAGCACCGGCGTGCGAATGCCCTTCAGCCCCTCGGCGTCCCAGAAGCCGCCCTGCATGCCCCACGGGCCAATGGCGATGGCCGCCTTGATGCGGGTGTCGCGGGCCTTCTGGTAAGCGGGATTCGAGGCCGCGCGGTCGGCCAGCAGCTTGTTCGGCGGCGCCTGCGCGCCGGTGACGCTGGCATCGCTGTAACCGCCACCAATCGCGTTGACCACGCCGTAGCCGCCCATGGAGTAACCGATGATGCCGGTGCGACCGGCGTCGACGATGCCGCTGAGGAAGCTGCCGGAGCCGGGCTTGCCGAGCCGATCGATCTCGTTGAGGACGAACAGTTGATCGAACGCGCGGTTGTAGAGCGTGCTGCCAAACGCCTTCTGGTCGTCGTAGGTGCTGTCCTTGTGATCGATCGACACCGTGACGAATCCCTTGGTGGCCAGGTTCTCGCCGATGTGGCTCATCAGGTAGCGATTGCCGGGATAGCCGTGCGAGATGATGACCAGCGGCGATGGCCCGCCGGTGGCGCGCGGCGCCGCGTCGCGGACCGCCTGGCCGTGCACCGTCGCGACAATGGCCGGATCGCGCGTGATCACGCGGTAGTCGCCGCCGGGCTGCTGGCCGACCGCCAGCGCCGCCGGATACCAGACTTCAACGGTCAGCGTGCGGTCGTAGCGCGCCACCGGGCCGCCCTCTTTCGTATTGAGAATGTCGGGGCGGTTGTTGTCCGTGACGAGGAGGGTCCGCACCCCGATGGCGAGCGCACCAGGGGCCGCCAGCTCGGGCGCGCTGGGCGTGATGACGTCGATGCGATTCTGCTGCGCCCCCAGGGTGGCGGTGGCCAGCGCCACCAGGACGAGGATCGCGCGTGAGTTCCAAGTGGTCTGTGTCATCGGTGGCCCCGTTGTCTCTTGATGGTCATCTGCGGTGGATGTGCACACGAGCGACGTCGTGCATGTAGCCGCCGACGCCCGCGAATCGATCCTGTGCGGCAATCGCGATGTGCTCGTGACTCTTGGCCGGATCACCGGTGGCCTCGAGATAGAGGCCGATGTAGAGCTGCCCGAAGAACTGCGCCGACGGATCCGATCCGGCAGCCGCCAGCACCTGCACCGGCGTGGCGCGGCCCTGGAACATCTGGTAGACCTCGCGCATGGGCACGCGGGCATCGGCGCCCACCGGCAGGATCTGCTGCCGAGCCGCCGCCGGCGATTCCGCCCGGGCGACGCACAGGAAGTGCCACGCCGCGTTCTCCACGTCGGCGGGATTTACCGTGCGATGCGAGATGAACATGTCGCGGCAGTCGCGAAAGCGGCCGGCGTAGTACTGCGCGATGCCACGCTGCCACAACCCGGGCGCCTGGTCCGGAATCAGCTTGGCCAACTGATCGAACCCCGCCGCCGATTGCTCGACCCGCCCGGCGCGAAAATCGTCCACGGCCTTGGCCATCACGTCACGAGGGCCTTGCGGGGAGATCACGACAGCCATCAGGGCTGCCAACAGATTGACGTGCATCGCCACGGATTATATGGCGTAGGATCGCGCGTTATGACGCATCGATTCCTGGTCGCCGCCGGCACGGCGTTGGTCTTGGCCGGCATGCCCCACGCCGTCGCGGTTCACGCCCAGACTGTTCCATCCACAACCGCAGCCATCGACACGGTCTTCGCCAGGTGGACGACCGCCACCCCGGGATGCGCGGTTGGTGTCGCCGTCGGTGGCAAGACCGTGCTCACCAAGGCCTACGGCCTGGCCGACCTCGAGCACGATGTCCCGAACACCGCCGACACCATCTTCGAGGCCGGCTCGGTGGCCAAGCAGTTCACCGCGATGGCGGTCTTGCTGCTCGCGAAGGATGGCAAGCTCTCGCTGGACGACCCGGTGCGGAAGTACCTCCCTGAGCTGCCCGACTACGGCGCACCGCTCACCCTTCGTCACCTGCTGAACCACACCAGCGGTCTGCGCGATTGGGGCAGCGTGGCCGGCATCGCCGGCGCACCGCGCACGACACGCGAATACACCCACGCCCACGTCCTCGACATCGTCAGTCGCCAGAAAGCCCTGAACTTCCCCACCGGCACGCAGTGGTCGTACACCAACACCGGCTTCAACCTGGCCGCGGTCATCGTGTCGCGGGTCAGCGGGATGTCGTTTGCGGAGTTCTCGCGGACGCGCATCTTCACCCCGCTGGGGATGACCCGGACGTCATGGCGCGACGATCACACGCGGGTGGTGAAGGGCCGCGCCATCGCCTACACCAGCGCGAGCGATGGCTACCACCTCGAGATGCCGTTCGAGAACGTCCACGGCAACGGCGGACTGCTGACCACGGTGGGTGACCTGTTGAAGTGGAATGAGAATTTCGTCACGCCGATCGTCGGCGATCGCGCGCTGGTCACGACGCAGGCCACGGCCGGCCACTTCAACGACGGCCGCGCGCTGGACTACGCGATCGGGCTGTTCCTGCAGGACTACCGGGGCGTCAAGAACGTCTACCACAGCGGTTCGACGGCCGGCTACCGGGCGCACTTGAATCGCTTCCCCGACGCGCACACGTCGGTGGCCGTGCTCTGCAACGTCAGCACGGGCGATGCCACGCGGTCCGCAAACCTGGTGTCGGACCTCTACCTCACCGGCCTCACACCAGTCACGCCGACCACGCCGACGCTGCCGGCACCGGCCATGACGCCGCCACCGTCCGCCGCGCAACTCGCGGAATTCAACGGCGCCTACTGGAGTGACGAGGCAGAAGTCGCCCTCACGGCGGCGGTCGAGAACGGTGCGCTCGTGCTCACGCGCAGGCCCGACACCGTGATCGCGCTCACCGCCATCGACCGCGACACATTCCGAGGCTCGATTGGCACGGTGACATTCCGGCGCGACACAGCCGGCAAGGTCAACGCGCTGAGCGTGAAGCAAGACCGGGTCTGGGACTTGCGATTCCAGCGCCAATAAATACCGCCACCGATTAGACACCGATTCGTCACCGATTCCAGACGGGCACGGCAGCCGCGATCGACGCCCGAGGCGGTCACCGATACGCAGGACTTTCCGTACATCCCGGCTTTGGCCGGCGCGCGGCTGGTCTCGACCAGGCGCATCGATGGGCCGCTCGAGCTGCGGCCGGCCACGGCCGATGGTGAAGCCGTGCTCGCCGGCATGTCGTACGTCCAGAAGACGTACGACCGTCCCGGCAGCCTGACGCCGGTCGTCTTTATTTCGGCGTTGCGGGATTCCCTGTTTGCGGCCGGCTGGAAGCTGATCGACGTGACCAGGCTCGAGGACGTTGCCAGCCAGCCGGAGACGGTCAACGTGGCCGCGCACTATTCCACCGACGGCCGCATCATCTACGTGCGGATGACACAGGAACCGGGCGGTCCGTATCAAGTCAACGTCGCGGATGTCGGCGCCGAAGACTGGGCATCTGGGCTGGCGAACGACTGCCGACTGCGGCCCTACAGCATCCAGTTCGACCTCGATCGTGCGACGTTCCGCGCCGAAGCGACACCGACCCTCGAGAAACTGGCGGCGCTGCTCAAGGCGCGATCGGCGCCCGCGGTGGAGGTGCAGGGCCACACCGATACCATCGGCGCGGCCGGCGGATCACGGCGTGTCGAAAGCGAAGCTGTCGGCCAAGGGGTACGGAAAAACGCGGCCCGGCGCTGCCAACGACAGCGACCTGGGCCGCGCAACTAATCGCCGGATCGAGATCGTCAGGCCAGGTTGTTCGCGCTAGCGTATTCCTCGTACGCGCCCTTGAAGTCCTTGATCACGCCGTGGTCGAAGTGCCACACGCGGGTGCCGACCTCTTCCATCAAGTCCTGGTCGTGCGTCACGAGCAGCACGGTGCCCTCGAACTTCTGCAGCGAGATATTCAGGGCGTTGATGGCTTCGAGGTCGAGGTGGTTGGTCGGTTCGTCCAGCACCAGCACGTTCGGCTTCTGCAACATGATGCGGCAGAACAACAGGCGCGCGGTCTCGCCGCCCGACAACGCCTCGGTCGGCTTGAGCCCCTCTTCGCCGGTGAACAGCATCTGGCCCAGCAGGCCATGAATGTCCTGACGCGACGCATCGGGATCGAACTGGTGCAGCCACGCCGCCGCCGTCAGGCCCTTCTGGATTTCGCCGGTGTGGTCCTGCGCGAAGTAGCCGATCGACACCTCGTGCCCCCACTTGGTCTTGCCGGCATCGAGGTCGCTCTTCGACCCGACGTTGCCCGGCGCATCCGACAGCAACGCCTTCAGCATGGTGGTCTTGCCGGTGCCGTTACGGCCAACCAGCACGATTTTCTCGCCGCGGTTGATGATGCCGGTGAAGTCGGAGATGACCTCGAGCGAGCCGTGCGCCTTCGAGATCCCCTCGAACTCGAGCGCCGTGCGGCCTGACGGCCGGAGGCTGGTGAACTTGATGTACGGGCGTTGAATGTTCGAGCGCGCCAGCTCGGTGGTCTGCAGGCGCTCCACTTCCTTGCGCCGCGACTGCACCTGGCTGGAGCGCGTGCCGGCCGAGAAGCGCTGGATGAAGTCCTGTAACTGCGCGATCTTCTTGTCACGCTGCTCGTTCTGCGACTCGAGGCGCGAGCGAATCTGCGTCTTCGCCATCACCATGTCGTCATAGCCGCCGGTATAGGTGATGATGGTCTGGTAGTCGATGTCGGCGGTGTGCGTGCAGACCGCATTCAGGAAGTGGCGGTCGTGCGAGATCACGATCAGCGTGCCGTCGTAGCGGATCAGGAAGTCGCGCAGCCAGTGGATCGAATCAAGGTCGAGGTGGTTGGTCGGTTCGTCGAGCAGCAGCGCTTGCGGATGCCCGAACAGCGCCTGCGCCAGCAGCACGCGCACTTTCTGGCCGCCCTGTAACTCGCTCATCGTCCGCTGGTGCACTTCGTCTGGAATGTCGAGGCCCTGCAGCAGGATGGCGGCGTTGCTCTCGGCTTCGTAGCCGTCTTCCTCGCCGACAATGCCCTCGAGCTCGCCCAGGCGCATGCCGTCGGCCTCGGTCATCTCGGGCTTGGCGTAGAGCAACTCACGCTCTTCAAGCGCGCCCCACAGCCGGCCGTTGCCCATGATCACCGTGTCGATCACGCGCAGCTTGTCGAAGGCGAACTGGTCCTGCTTCAGCACGCCCAGCTTCTTGGGGCGCACGACGTCGCCCTTCTGCGGCTGGTTCTCGCCGGTCAGCAGCTTCATGAAGGTCGACTTGCCCGAGCCGTTGGGACCGGAGAGGCCGTAGCGGCGTTCCGCCAGGAAGGTGGTGGTTACTTCGTCGAACAGAACCTTCGACCCGAAGCGCATGGAGACGTTATTAACGGAAATCACAACCGTTGATTGTACCACCGGGCCGGCGGATCACCGCCGCCTG
>SHUG01000046.1 GCA_009694735.1 Acidobacteriota bacterium
CGGCCCGCACGTGTGTAGGCATTCGTTCGCGACGCATCTGCTGGAAGACGGCTACGACATCCGGACGGTGCAGGAACTGCTCGGGCATCGCGACGTCACCACCACGATGATCTACTGGCACGTTCTCAATCGGGGGGCGTTGGGGGTCCGCAGCCCTGTCGATCGACTGTGACAGGCGGCCGGTCTCGGTTTAGCCCGCGTGGATCGCGCGATAATCACGCCGCTCCCCGCGGGCGATGTCGTGCAGTAACGCCGTTGCGTTCAAGCGCTTCACGACGGTGGAGGCGGTGCGTTCGGTCGTGTCGATACGCGCGTGGCCTGCACGTATCCCTTCTGCTGGCGGGCTAACCGAGCAACGGCAAGGGCCACGCTTGGCGTGTTATCGTCCCGCGTTCGTTGCACATGGCAGTAGTCGAGACGCGACCTCCTGGACGTTGTACCCCGCGAGCGATCGTTCCGGTCTACTCCATAGAGCGTTAGACCGCTGAACGAGTGACGGATGGCGCAGCAAGATGAATTTGTCGGTGCCGGGGCAGCTATGAAGAAATGTTCGTTCTGCGCAGAAGACATACAAGACGCCGCGATCGTTTGCAAACACTGCGGTCGTGACGTAGCGGCAGTCGGGCGGGCATCCCTCACTACGCCTCCACCTGCCCAGGTTGCATCAGGCGGCGGCTCTGGTATCGGCCGTATTCTTCGTCTCGTGGTATTCACGATCCTCGGTGGAATCGTTTTGGTCGTGGTGATCACGGTTGCCGACTACAAGACTGACGGCGCTGTGGGTCGCGCGATCGACAACCCATCTTCGATCGGAGGGGGCGTCACTCTGAGCCAGTACAGCCAGTTGGGCGATGGCATGTCCTACCAGGATGCTGTGCGCGTGTTGGGCGGTCCAGGCACCGAGATCAGTCGAAGCGACCTGGCG
Source organism: Acidobacteriota bacterium (assembly GCA_009694735.1). Lineage (GTDB taxonomy): Bacteria > Acidobacteriota > Vicinamibacteria > Vicinamibacterales > UBA2999 > 12-FULL-67-14b. The sequence goes on from SHUG01000046.1 coordinate 926, forward strand.
GGCACCGTCACGGTCATGTACCAATGGGACGGAGCTGGGATGGTCGCGAACATGAACGCGATGTTCCAGAACGATCGCTTGGTAACCAAGGCGCAGTTTGGCCTCAGGTAGTGTCGACCTCCCAACGACGGGATTTGCGCGAAACGCCGGCGGCCATTTGGGCAGGTGCAACCACACGCGGTCTAACACGGCATGCACCAGACGGCGCTTGCTGGAACGTGATGCGCCGCTGGTGAGGCCTGACGTTAAGCCGGTAACTTGGTTTGGCCCGTCGGTTCTGTTAGCGTTGCAGAGTGAAGACGACGGCTTACTTCGAGGCGATGCGCGCGCCCGGATCGAGCCGTCATCAGGCTCGAATGGATTGACCGAGCCGTCAAGTCCCCGATTCGCGAAGTGATCCAGCAAGACGGGCGTATTCGCCGGTGGGTAGCCATCCCCGAGGCTGAAGGGAAGCACCTTCGCGTGGTGCTGCTTCCGGATGGTGAGACCGTGCACAACGCGTGTTTCGACCGTGGGTTTAAATCATGAGAATTCGCTACTTCACTGACACCGATACGTTGCTGATCGAGTTCAAGGATCGCCCAGTGGCGGAAACGCGCGACCTCGATGAGAATACGATTCTCGACGTCGATGTAGATGGCAACATCTGCTCGATCACGGTTGAGCACGCTTCTCAGCGGACCGATATTCCGCAGTTCTCGTACGAGCAGATCACGGCCTAAGCCGCTGCAGCCGACGAGCGGCCGATAGTGGCGACGCCTTCGCATGACCGCGCCCGCCGCTGGCGGCTGAGCGGCCATGCGATGTCGTGCTCCCGAATTCGGTACGCCACTTTGCAGGGGAAGCCCTGCACTTGGAGTTGGCGGCTTGGCAGTCGGCCGGTTCGCGACGCGCCGATTTCCGGATGCTCCCGAATCAGGTCGATTGTGTGGCTGACGGCATCGAACAACTCGCCACCCAGCCCACGCCGTCGTTGCTCATACCATTGAATGGCCTTGGTCAGTTCCTCAGAACCCGGGTCGCTGATCTGAAATGGCTTCACCGACCGAGAATCTCCTTCTCGATCCGGCGCCTTACGTCCGCCCACGGTTCGAGGCGGATCGTCCCCGCTTCAATTGCTGCGACGCGGCGCTCAATTTCCACATCCCACGCCGCTTCTGCGTCGGGATCCGCCGGGCCATCGAGGCTGGCGAGCAGCTCGGCGGCCAGTTCAGCACGCGTTTCTGGCTCTAGGCGCAGGGCGTCGGCGAACACAGACTGGGCAACTTTCGACATGGAAGATTCTTACGCCTCGGTTCACCGGCTAACGAGGAGATGATTCGCGAGCATGCGCGCCAGGGCGGCTTCCCGGCCGACAAGATCTCCGAGATCAAGACGATCATCGACCCGACCACGGCCGAGGAGCCGCCGGACGGATGACTGTTTATCAAGACCGAATCCGAGCGGAGCGCCGCAGCCGTAGCCAATACAAATGTCTGACTGGTTCAGAACGTTGACTGCGGGGAACAATCTTCCGGCGGCCGCGGCCACTGAGCTGCAGGAGCGCGGCGTCGTCGTCATGCCCGGCCCGTTGTCGCCTGGCCGGATGGAGCGGCTGGCCCGCGCGTACGACGCGGCAATGGCATCGGCGATTGGCGACGACATTAGGATCGGCAGCTCGACAACGCGGGTCAACGATTTCGTGAATCGCGGCGCCGAGTTCGACGACCCCTACGTGTTTCCGCCAGTGCTCGAGGCGTGCGTCCGCGTGATTGGCCGGCCGTTCAAGCTCAGCACGCGGCTCGCGCGGACGTTGCGGCGCCATCAGCCCGCGCAGGGTTTGCACGTCGATGTTCGCCGCGACTCGGCCGATTGGCCGCTCGTGGGCTTCATCTTGATGGTGGATGAATTCAGGCCCGACAACGGCGCAACCTGTTTCGTGCCGGGGTCACATACCCGGCCCAGAGCACCGCCGGACGCCATGCCTAATCAACCAGCCGTCGGACAAGTGCCGACGTGCGGTCGCGCGGGCTCGCTCCTCATCTTCAATGGTTCAGCCTGGCATGGTCATGGCGTTAACACCACCAGCGAGACGCGCCGATCGATCCAGGGATTCTTCATTCCTCGCGATGGTCATGCCAGCACTGATTTCGCCGCTCGCATGGCGCCCGAAACACGGGCGCGGCTCAGTCCGTTGGCCCACCACGTGCTCGCACTTTGACTCGTGGCACAATCACGCCATGGCGAACGGCGGATTCCTGCAGCGATGCGCTGCCGCGTTCAGGCGCCCGCATGCAATGGTGTGGGTCGGGATGGGTTCGGCGTTCCTCGCGCTGGGGACGTTCAGGCAGTCGCCCGTCTTCATGGGCGTTGGTGCCGCGCTGCTCGCCGTCGGCCTCACCGCGCACAAGCGGAGCCGATCCGAGTAACCCTGGATACGTAAATGCCAATTACCCTCTCGCCCGAAACCACCAAGAAGCTTCAAGCCTCGATCAAGCGCTACCGAGGCGAGGCGTAAGCGATGGCGATCTACGTCGGCCTGCTCAGGGCCATCAACCTGGGCTCCCACAACAAGGTGTCGATGGCCGACCTTCGCGAGTTGCTGGCGGAGCTCGGCATGAAGAATCCGCAAAGCCTGCTGCCGAGCGGCAACCTGGTGTTCGAGACCACGGCTCGCGCGACCGCGCCACTCGAGAAGATGCTCGAAGCCGCCGCTGCCCAAAAGCTCCGCCTCGAAACCGCTTTCTTCGTCCGCACCGGCGCGGAGTGGCAACAGGCCATCGCCGACAACCCGTTCCCGAAAGAAGCCAGACTCGATCCCGGTCACACCGTGCTGATGTGCCTGAAAGACGCGCCGCCGCCGGCGGCGGTGCAGGCACTGCAAGATGCCATCAAGGGACGTGAGACAGTGAAGGCCAGGGGCCGCCAAGCCTACTTTCTCTATCCCGACGGTATGGGCACTTCGAAATTGACGATGACCCCGATCGAAAAGAAGCTCGGCACCACCGGCACCGCTCGTAACTGGAACACCGTGCTCAAGCTCGGTGCCCCCACGGAGAAGTCATGACTCATTCGAAAGCCCGGCTGATCAGGTCCCTGCTCGTCGCCCTCTTCGTCGCCCTTCCCATAATCGCCGCGGCTCAAGGCGCAGTCCGGCCCGACGCCGACCAGCGGGTCCAGAAGATCGTCGCTGCCGTGTCGCAAGACCGGCTGCAGCAACTGCTGACCAGACTGGTGAGCTTTGGCACGAGGGAAACGCTGTCGAACCAGGCCTCGACCACCCGCGCCATTGGCGGCGCGCGGCAGTGGATCTTTGACGAACTGAAGCGATCGAGCCCAAGGCTGCAGGTGTCGTTCGATACGCACCAGATCGCGCCGCAAGGCCGGATCACGCGGCAGGTAGAACTGCGTAACGTGATGGCCGTGCTACCGGGCAAGTCGCCGCGCCGCATCTACATCAGCGGCCACTACGACTCGCTGAACCTCGGCGATCGCGGTCAGGCGGGGCTCAACACCGGCGGTGGCGGCAACCCGCAAGCGTCGGCGGAGTTCAATCACGACGTCGAGGCCCCGGGCGCCAACGACGATGGCAGTGGCACGGTGTTGACGATGGAGTTGGCGCGCGTGTTGGCGGAGAGCGACGTTGATTTCGACGCGACGCTGGTGTTCATCTGCTGGGCCGGCGAAGAGCAAGGCCTGATCGGTTCCGCCGCTCACGCCCAGGACCTGGTGGCGGCCAAGGCCACGGTCGAAGCCATGTTCAACAACGACATCGTCGGCAACAGCCGCGGCGGCAACGGCGTGGTGGATGCCGAGAGCGTTCGCGTCTATGCGGTCGGTCCCGAAGACTCGATGGCCCGTTCACTGGCGCGCTACATCGCCAGGGCGGCGGCGGTGTATGTCCCATCCCACCAGATTCGGCTGATGGCGCGCGAAGACCGGTTCGGCCGCGGCAGCGACCAGTCGTCGTTCACGCAGGCCGGCTACCCGGCGATCGTCTTCCGCGAGGCCAACGAGAACTTCAGTAAGCAGCACTCGGCCAACGACACTCTCGACGGTGTGGACTTCGCCTACCTGGCGCAGAACGCGCGCGTCAACGCCGGCGCCGCGGCCGCCCTCGCCCTGGCGCCGTCGGCGCCGAAGGTGACCAACGAGCGCGGCCAGAACCTGCTGTCGCGTGGCGCATCGGGCTACGACGCCGACATGCGCTGGGCGGCGTCACCGGGCGCCGTGGCCTATCGCGTCTACTTGCGCGACACCTGGTCGAACGACTGGCAGCGCCAGCAAACGATCGGCAACCTCACGCAGTTCGTCCTGCCCAACGTGTCGATCGACGACTTCGTGTTCGGGGTTTCCGCGATCAGCGGGGACGGGCAGGAGAGTCTAGTGAGCGCTTACGTGTCGCCCGTGCGCAGGTCCGCCGAAGTGAAAGTAATCAAGTAAGAGCCGGGATCCGGGATCCGGGGTCCGGGATCCGGCTCCCGGTTCGCATAACGGATCCCCGAATCCCGGATTCCGGATCCCGGATCCCGAATCCCGGATCCCGGTTTAGAACGACATCTGCATGCCGAAGCGGATGTAGCGGGCGTCCATGATCGCCGTCGGGGTCCTCCACGCATTGGTCGCCGGGTTGGCGCCAAACGTCTGGTTGACATTGGTCACGGTGCCTGAGTTCAGGACATTGAAGACATCGGCGAAGCCCTGGATACGGTAGCGGCCGCCGAACCGGAAGGTCCGGCCGAGGCGCAGGTCGAGCTGCTTGCGGGTTTCGAGGAACACCGTGTTCGGTTGAATCAGGTTGACGCCGATGGTGGTGGCGCCGGCGGTCGAACCAATGATCGCCCGTCCGGCGAGCGCCGCGGTCACCGTGTAGTTGGCGGCAACGCTGGGCCCGGGCGCGGCCAGGAACGATCCGCTCAACTGGAACTCATAAGGCAGTTGATACGCGGCCGACATCTTGTACGTCGTGCGGAAGGGTGGCACCGCGTCGCAGAAGCGGGCGGTGTTCGGGTTGTCGCGCTCGTCGCAGGTCGTCGAGGCCCGGCGATCGGTGGTGATGCCGCCGAACATCAGCAGCTTGCTGAAGCGTGCGTTGGCGCTCACTTCGAAGCCATTGTAGATGGTGCTGTTGACGTCCGAGAACGTCCGCAGGTTGTCGGTCGGCGTGCCCACCTTCGTCGGGTTGAGCGTGTGCATCGCGATCGGCGCGCCTGAGGTCGGGAGCCGGGTGTCGGCCGGTGCGGCAATGGTGAACGGCGACCAGTCGCCGACCGCCAGGTTGAGGTTATCGGTCACATCCAGGTTGTAGAACTGGCGCCGATAGAAGCCGGCGGTGACCGACAGGCGATCCATTAGCTGGTGCTGCACCGACGCGTTGTATTCCCAGTTGTAGCCGCGGAGCAGGTCTGGGTCCGGACGACTGGTGATCCCGCCGAAGTTCGACGTGCCGCCGATGACCTCGCTGAACTGGATGTTGCCGGCGGCGTCGAAGAGGCTGCGGTTGCCGTCGAAGTCGAGCCACGCGCGTGTCTGGGTCGAATAGGTCATGCCGTTGAAGATCGCGGCGTAGCCGGCCGCCGCTGACGCGATGTACTTGCTCGCATTCACCTTGATCGCGGTCTTGCCGTTGCCGAACAGGTCGTACGCCGCCGCCGCGCGCACCGACCAGTCATTCCAGTTGGGGACGTTCTCGATCTCGGCGAAATTGCGCGCCTGGATCCACGGGCCCGCCGCGGCCGATTGGGCCGGGACCATGGCGTTGAAGCGATCGTAGCGGCCACCCAGGTTGAGCGTGAGCTGGTCGATCGTCCAGGTGTCCTGCACGAAGAAGCCCAGGTCGCTCTTGACCTTCTGCTGGGCCGTGGTGGGGCCGTTGTGCACGGCGACGCCGATCGGACATGGCAAACTGGTGCACGGCACGGGGTTGGTGGCGCTCGCGGGGGCACCGAGGAGGCCAGCGTTGAACACCAGCGTGTTGATCTGGCCGTTCGACGAGAAGGTCCGGGAGTTGGTGCCCCAGCCCATGGTCACGCCACCCTTGAAGGCGTGCGAGCCCGTGATGTAGTTGGCCGAGGCCGCCGAGCTGTAGCTCTTGGTGAAGCTGGTGTAGGGCGGAATCGTGTTGCCGCAGGCCACGGTCAGCCGGTTATTGGTCTGTTCCAGGCGGGGGAGGTCGCGAGGGCCGACAGTGTCGCGGCAAGTCTGTTCGTAGCCTTGCGTGTAGTAAGAGATGCCCGCCTCGAGCAACAACTTGTTCGTGGTGGTCTGCGTCCACTTGAGCTGCGGCACCCAGCCCAACCCGAAGGCGTCGGTCGAGGCCTCCGGTGAGGTGGTGGCGAGGGTGTTAAAGCCGTTGTAGAACTCGCCGTTGTACTGGCGATCGAGATAAAAGCGCACCTTGTCTTTGCTGGTGGCTTGCCACGTCAGCCTCGTCACGGCGCTGTAGTTGCCCATCGACTGCCGGAACGCCTTGCTGCCGTCGGCAAACGCGGAGCTGGCCACGTAGGTCTTGTTGTCCTCGTATTTATAGGTGAAGTAGAACCAGATCTTGTCGCGCTTGATTGGGCCGCCGAACGACGGATTGACCTGATACGTATACGCGATGCCCGGTTGCGGAATGCCCGCCGCCTTGACCGCGTCAGACCGGTTGTCGGCCTGCATCTGGCTGCCCGCGCCGTAGGTGAAGAACGTACCGGTGAACTTGTTGCCGCCATCTTTCGGGGTGCTGTTGATGCGCAACCCGCCGTTCTGCATCTCCGCGGACTCGGCGCCGGTCGTGAAGGTGACTTCCTGGATGCTCGCGTCGTTCATGTAGAAGCCGCTGAACTGGCCGCTGCCGCACAGGTTGTTCACGCGCAAGCCGTCGATCGCAATCACCATGTCGGACGTGTTCGAGCCGTGCACGCTCATGTTGTACTGGCCGAGCACGAACGGCGTCACCGTCGTGCCCGGGAGTAGGAGTGCGCGCGCCGGTGTGTTGCGGATGGGGGTCGGAATCGCATCGAGAATGTCGCGGTTGACCACGAACTGCGACATGTTGTTGGTCACGTCAACCGTTGGCGTCGCGCCGGTGACCGTGATCGACTCTTCCAGCGAGCCGACTTGCAGGTCGCCGTTCACCGTCGCGGTGAAGTTGCCTTGCAGCACCACGTCGGCGCGCCGCACGACCTTGAAGCCGGCGAGGGTAAAGGTCACTTGGTACGTCCCCGGGCTCAGGTCGACGATCTTGTATTGACCCGAGTTGTCGGTCACGACGTTCCTGGTCTTTTCGATCAGCGCCGGGCTCGAGACTTCAACCGTGACGCCGGGCAGCACGGCGCCCGAACCATCCCGGACGACTCCAGCGATGGAAGCCTGAGCGCTCGCGGACCGCGACGTCATGAACACCGCAACGCAGAGAATAGCCGCGCATAGAACCACTCGACGCATGTTCGTCTCCCTCATGCTCAATGGATTGAGCAATGTAATGCCAAGCATTAGTCGCGGACATTACGGGGGTCCGGCGGTACTGTCAAGACATTTGGAGACACGGCCGTTGGCGGAACACGCGCTGGCGGCGCGCGTGACACTGGCGGGGAATGCCGACCTGGCCGCGCGGTTGGTGCGCGCCAGGTCGGTCATCGTCTACGTTATCCGGCTAAAGCCGGATGCTACTTTCGCTTCGCGATCTTCAGCTCGGCGAGCTTGGCCACCATGTCGGGCCCCGACGACCCGGCCTTGACGGCGTTATCGATGTGGAGGATCTTGCCGTCTGGTGCGATGTAGAACGTCCAGCGCTTCGCCATGCCGAAGGCGCCGAGGACGCCGTACCTGGTGCCAATCTCCTTGGTCACGTCGCTGAGGATGGGATAGTCCGCCTCGTGCATCTTGGCGAACTTGGTGTTGTCCTCCAGGGTGTCCGTGCTGATCATGTAATACGCGACGTTGTATTGCCGGATTAGATCGCCGCTCTCACGGAGCGACTTGCATTCGGCCGTTCAACCACCGGTAAACGCCTTCGGGAACCACGCGAGTACCACTGCCTGCTTGCCTTTCGACTCGGCAAGCGTGTGGGTCTTACCATCCGAACCGGGTGCTGAGAACGCGGGGGCCAGGTCACCGACATTCAAGGTCGGTGCGGCAGGTGCCTGGGCCATCGCGTTACTCGTCACCAGACTCAAGGCGGCGCCGAGGCCGATCTTGAGCCATGACTTCATACGCATGAGCTGATCCTCCACGGACGAATGGTATCGCACTTGCAGCATTAGAATCGATAGGGTGAGAGTTTGGGTTCGGCGCGGCGTGCTTTGGCCGGTGGCGATTGCCACCGTGGCCATTGTGGTCGCGCTGCTGGCCATTCACACCCCTTGGGCGCGCGGCCGGGCCATGACCTGGGCCAGTGACTTTCTGACCGGCTACGACCTGTCACTCCGCGCGAACGACCTGAGCTACAACGCCGCCACCCGCCGCATTACGCTGACCGGCGTGCGCCTCGCGGCAAAAGGCCACGACGATCGCCCCTTCCTGATCGCCGACCGCATTCAGGTCAAGCTGCCGTGGGTGGTCTTCCGCCGCCGCTTCGCGATCGATCACCTCGAGATCGACAACGGTACGGTCGACATCTTCCGCGATGCGAACGGCGTGGTGAACCTGCCGCCGAGCTCCACGGGGCCGACACCAGAGACGCCGCGCCGCCTCGACATCCGTGGCCTCACGCTGCGCGCGCTCGACGTGCACTACACCGACACCGTCCGCAACTGGGGCGTGAAGGTGCCCAAGATCGAGTCAACGCTGGTTGACAGCGCGTTGGGGGCGGAAGGCGCGTTCGCCGTCCGCGGACCGCTGGAAGTGCGGCTGCGCGAACGCACCATGACGATCGCGCCATTCGAGACGGTGATGACCTTCGATGGTTCGAACGTATCGCTGAAAGACGCGCGCCTGGTGTCGTCGGAGCTGAACGCGGTCCTGAGCGGACCGATCAATCGCGTACTCGACTCGCCACAACTGGACTTGTCGCTCACGGGCACCATCGAGATCGTGAACGCCGCGAAGTGGGTGCCGCCGCCACCGGTGCCCGTGAGCGGTTTGGCGACCATCGCGGGCACGATCAAAGGCCCGACACGCGACATCGTCACTACCCTGACAGTCGCGAGTACCACCCTCGCGGTCGGCCGTGAGCAGAACCTGACGCTCGGCGGGCCCGTGCTGGTGACGTTCGAGTCATTTTCCGGTACCCAGCTGTCGATCGTGCCGCGCTCAGGCGGCGAGATCCTCGCCAACTTCAACATGCCGTGGGGCGGTGTGTCGATCAGCAAGGCCGACGCCAGCTGGAAGGGACTCGACGCGCAGACCGCACTCGAGATGGCCAACGTCAGCCCGCAGCCGATTGGCGCTGCCTTTGCCGGCAGCGGCACTTTCGAGTTCGGCGAGCCGCGACGATTTGAGATCACCAATCGCTCGACCGCGCGCAACAAGCCGAAACACGCGCCGATGACCGGCACCCTGCGCGCGACGATCGTCGGCGACGACTACCGCTACGATCACGATCATCGCTTCCCCGGGTTCGCCTTCGAGGGGCGCATGGCGGGCCGCATCAATCGTACGACGGCGTTGCTGTCGACCATGACCGGGCCGGCCCACGCCCTGGTGAGCGACGTCGCCGAAGCGTCGCGCAGCCTGGCCACGCTCGGGTTTCCCGTCCCGGAAATTGCCAGCGAGGTCCATGGCGCCGTCGACCTGCCGATGATGCTGGGCGGCTCGTATCGCCTGTTCGAGGTCGACACGCAGGTGTCTGGCGACGCGGTTGACTTGCCGATCATCGGCCGCGTCCGCGCCTCTGCGCACGTCGTCGCCGACACCAAACGGGCGGACATCAGCGCGGTCGCCCTTCGCCGCGGCACGGCGTCGATCACGGGCAGCGCCCTCGCCACCGTCACCGACCGCACGTGGACCGGCAGTTTTTCCGTGGACGCGCCACGCGCTGAAGAACTGCAAGCAGATGTGCCTGAGGCCTGGCGCGTAATTGGGCCGGTGCAGGCCACCGCCACGCTCGGCGGCACGTTCGACGTCTACACCCTCGACACGGCGATCACCGGGTCGGCACTGACCTGGGCGGGCCAGCCGATCGATCGCGCCGCCGCGAAAGCCATGGTGACTGGCGAGGCCATCGACGTGACCGCGCTTGAGTTGCGGCAAGGGTCCGGGTTTCTCGACGGCCGCGTTCGCTACGCCTGGGAGACCGGCGCCTACACCGCCAGCCTGAAGGGCGATCGGCTGACGTGGCAGGGCACCGTACTGGCGCCAAACGACACCCAGGCGCTGTTCTCGCTGCAGTTCGACGGCGCCGGCACCACCGCGCAGCCGCGCGGACAAGCGCGGGTCGACTTCTCGTTGACCGGCGGCAAGGCCGGCATGCTGATCGGCGCCGGCGAGTTGACCGCGGATCTGTTGGGCGACCAGGCGCGAGTGGTCGCGCGGTTGCCGTCGATTGGCGCGCTCGTCAACGCCGACATCGCCACCGCGTCACCCTACGACTACCGCGCCATGGCCACGCTCGACCGCCTGGAACTGGCGCGGCTGTCGCCACTGCTCGGCACCGTCGAAGCCGAGATTCTTGGTTTCGCCAGCGGCACCGTGACCGCGTCGGGGCGCCTCGCCGACGCCCGCGATCGCGTCGCCATCGTCAACCTCACCCAGCTCGATGCCGGGATTGGCGGCGTGCCGGTCACGCTGAACGCGCCGCTCAACCTCGCCCTGCGCGGCGACGACGTGACGCTGAAAGACCTGAACCTCCGGATCGGATCCGGCCGCCTCAGCGCCTCGGGTGAATGGAACACGAGGCTCGATGGCACGTTCCAGGGCCAGTTCACCGGCGACTTTCAGGACGCCCTTCGCCTGGGACGCGCGTTCGGCGTGCCCGCGACCTTCGACGGCTCTGGCGCCATGTCGCTGGATCTCCGCTCGAACGGCAGCCGCGCCGGCACGCTGGCGACGCTGTCGTTGAAGGCCGGCACCTTCAACTGGGGCGGCGGTCCGCACGCGGTCACCAACCTCAATGTCGACGGCGTGCTGCAAGGCGAGTCGCTCACGGTCTCGCGCCTCTCCGGCGAGGTCGCCAGCGGCGGTGTGGTGGGCAGCTTCTCGGCCACGGCACGGGCCGCCGTGCCGGTGCTGGAATTGTCGGCGATCAGCGGCGACCTGACGGTGGATGCCGCGCGGTTCACCTTCTCGGGTATTCCCGTCGAGCAGCAGCGGCCGTCGCGCGTGGAGTTTGCCCGCGGCTCGCTCGCGGTTGCCGATGTCTCGTGGTCGGTGGCCAACAACCCGCTGGTAATTGGCGGCTCGGTGGGCTTCGCGGCCGAGGACCCGCCGCTCAACCTGGCGGTGCGCGGCCTGATCGACTTGCGCGTGTTGTCGGCCTTCGTCAGCACCTTGGCATTTGATGGCACGGCCGATGTCAACACCTTGATCGAGGGCACGGCAGCCAAGCCGCTGCTGAACGGCCGCATCACGCTGGTCGATGCCGAAGTGGCGGTGTCGCAGCCGCGGCTGGTGCTGTCCGAGATGTCCGGCCCGATCCTGCTGGCTGGCAACCGGATTGTGCTCGACGGCGTGCGCGGGCTAGCCAACGGTGGCGCCGTGGCGCTCGACGGCACGCTTAACGTCGAAGGTTTCGCGATCGTCGGTGGCGCGGTGAGCATCCAGGCCCAGGGCGTCGCGATTGAACTGATTGACGGCTTGCGCAGCGAGATTGACGCGCTCGTGACCTACCGGCCCGATCCCAAGGCGCCGGCCATCACCGGCGACCTTCGCATCGCACAGAGTTCCTATACCGAGACCATCACGATCGCGGCCCTGGCGCGGCGGGCGACGCTGCCGGTGTCGCCGGCGGTGCAGCAGCCGTATCTCGATCGCCTCCGCCTGAATCTGGCGGTCACCACCACCGACGACATCGTGGTCGACAATAACTACGGGCGGCTCGAAGCGAGCGCCAACCTGCGGGTGGTCGGCACGGTGGCCTCGCCGGGCATCGACGGCCGCATCACCTTGCGGGAAGGCGGCGAGATCTTCCTGGCCGGCCGCACGTTCCGCATCACCCGCGGCGACATCTCCTTCAGCGACCTGCGCCGCATTCGTCCCGATTTCAACATCGCCGCTGAAGCGGCGATTGGCGGTGGCGACACCGTCACCATGACGCTGACGGGCACGCTGGATCGGCCGTCGATCGATCTGACCTCCGAAGAGGGTTCACGCACGCCCGGCGAGCTGGCCTCGATCCTGCTCGGCAACAGCAACAGCGAGGCGGCGTTGACGTTGCTGTCGGCCGACCTGCTCGGGGTGACCGGCCGCGCGATTGGCCTCGACGCCTTCCGCGTCGAGCGCGGTGACTTCCAGGACCAGGACTTCCGCGAAGACCCCTCGGCCCTGGGCACCAACAACACCGACCCGACCACGCGTCTGACAATTTCGAAGCGGGTCAGCAGCCAGGTGGAATTCACGGTGTCGCAGAACCTGCGCGAGAGCGGCAAGACCACCGTGATCGTCAGCTATTTCCCGGCGCGCAACATTGAAGTGCGGGCGCTGTCGCGCGACAACTCGGCGGTCAGCGTCGGCGTTCGCCACCAGATTACTTTCGGGCGCGGCCAAGACCGGTCGCCGACCGAGCGGCGGGTCAGGCCGATCGTGTCGGCGATCGGCTTCGCCGGCGTCGATCCCGCCATCGAGCAGGAGGTCCGCAGCCAGATCAAGCTCGATCCGGGTGACCGTTTCGATTTCCTGGTGCTACAGCGCGACGTCGATCGGCTGCGCGACCGCTTTTTCGCGCAAGGTTTCCTGGAAGCGCGCGTCCGCACGCGCCGGGTGGCCGATGACGGCAACAACACGGTGGCGCTCGAATATCGCGTCGAACGCGGACCGCGAACGGTGCCCGAGGTGGTGGGGACGACGCTGCCATCGAGCGTGACGCGCGAACTCGAGCAGGCGTGGGGCCGCAACGCCTTCGATCAGTTCCTGATCGAAGACCTGACCAAGCGGGTCCGCCGTCACCTCGTCACTACCAACGAACTGAGTAGCGTCGTGGTCGGCACGGTGGATGGCCGGGTGCCGGGGATCAAGCGCCTGCGGATCGAGGTGACGCCGGGATTTTCGGTCACCAATCGCGAGATTCGCTTCACCGGCAACCAGGCCATCAGCAGCGATGCGCTAGCGGCGGAGATCACGACCTCCGGACTGGCCGACGAGGCGTGGCTTGACCGGGTCGTGGTCGAACGCGCCCTGGTGACGGCGTATCACGAGGCCGGCTACCTCAAGGCCACCGTGGTTGGCGGACCGCTCGCAGTTGACGGCGAGATCGGCGTGCTGCCGTTCACGATCGTGGAAGGGCCGCAGGCACTGGTCACCGATCTCCGGTGGGCCGGCGTGGCCGAGGCGCGGCTGCCAGCCCTGCGGAAGGCTGCCGATGTCGTGGCGCCCGCACCGTACGTGGCCGCTGATATCAATGCCGCGCTGATGCGCGTCGAGGACCACTACCGCAAGGGCGGCTTCAACAGCGCCGAAATCGATCTGATCCCCGTGGTGGCGGCTGACGACACGGTCACAGTGACCGTGACGGTGAATGAAGGTCCGCAGCAGGTGCTCCAGGAAGTGGCGACCAGCGGGAACGAGGTGACCAACGACCGGGTGGTGACCCAAGCCTTACGCTTCGAACTGGGCAAGCCTGTCAATCTGGACGAATGGGCGCTCGCCCGCAAGCGGCTCTACGACACCAACGTATTTCGGCTCGTTGACATTCAGCCCGTGCCGGTTGGCGCACCGGTCAACGGCGTGCAGCCGGTCAGGGCCCAGGTCACGGTCGAGGAGTATCCCGAGTGGCAATTCCGCTACGGCCTGCAGTTGGAAGGCGAGCGCAGTCCCACCATCGATGAGTTTGCCAGCTCGCGCGCCGCCGGCGCGGTGGCCGAGATCAAGAACCCGAACCTGTTTGGCCGCGCGCTCACTGGCGGCGCGTTCGGGATGTATCAGTACGATCGGCGCGACGCGTCGGTCTTCCTGGCGACCTCACGGCTGTTTGGCTGGCGCGCGCGCACCACCCTGTTTGGCTTTTTCTCACGCGATCGCGAGCGTGACGAGGCGGGCAAAGAGATCCTGTTCATCAGCGACCGGCAAGGTGCGAGCGTGGATCAGCGCTGGCGCATGCGCGGCATCCAGGTCGTCTACGGCTATCGCTTCGAGCGCGGCCGCACCTTCGACCCCGAGCCGGGCAACGACCCCTCGCCACTCGACTTTGTCACCAACCTTGCCAAGCTGAGCAGCGCCGTGCTGTTCGATCGCCGCGACGACCCGCTCAACACGCGAAAGGGCACCTTCTCGGCGGTGTCGTTCGATCAGGCGACGTTGTGGCTGGGCTCGGACGTCCGCAACCGCAAGCTGCTGATGCAGCAGTACGGCTTCGTGCCGTTCGGGCAACTGGTGCTGGCGTCGCGCGCGCAAGTGGGGTTGGTGTTCGGGCGAGATGCGCTGCTCCCCACCGATCGTTTCCGCGCCGGTGGTGCGACCACCGTGCGCGGCTACGGTGAAGACGCGCTCGGTCCACGCGATGCCAGCGGCTTTCCGATCGGCGGCGAGACCCTGGTGATCCTCAACCAGGAGGTGCGCTTCCCGGTGTATCGCTGGTTGCGGGCGGTAGCCTTCGCGGATGCCGGCAACATCTTCGGCCCCGAAACCACCTTCAGCTTCAAGGACCTGAAGGTCGGCTACGGATTGGGGCTGCGAGTCGACACGCCGGTTGGCGTCCTGCGCGTCGACCTCGGCATCCCGAAGTCGAAGTTGACGTCCACCTCATCCCGAGAGCCCAACAGCCTCAGGGGAGGCCGTTGGTACTTCGGGATTGGGCACATCTTCTGAACCGGGATCCGGGGTCCGGGATCCGACTACTTAAGGCTGCGCATGATCGCCTGCACCGCCTGGCGCTCGGGCGCTTCGGGGGCGAGGCGCAAGAACGCTTCGAAGTGCTGCGCGGCCTTCGACAGTTGCCGCTGGCGCTGCGACGCGAGCGCGGCGTAGTAATGCGCGTAGGCGAGGTCGGGCTTGAGCTCGATCGATTTGTTGAGCGCCGACGATGCCGTGCCCCAGTCGCCAGCCTTGCTGGCCGACAGGCCGAGCTGGTAAAACGCGAACGGGTTGCCGTCGTCGGTTTCGGTGGCGCGGCGCGCGAGCTCGATGGCGCGGCCGGCATCGTTGGCTGCCAGTGCTTCACCTGATTCCGCGATCATGCGCCACGCCGGCTGATCGCTGGCGCGGAGCCGCGTGAGCTCCTCTGCCACGCCGTCCATCCGGTTGAGCTTCAGCAGCGCTTGTGCAGCGAGGTAAATCGATGCCGGATCGCCGTCGCGAGCCGCCTCGACCGCCTGCTCGTAATCGCCCGACTGAAAGAGCCGCTGAACTTCCGGCTTTTGCTCCGCGGCGGACACTATTACCGATGAGCCGGGCAGATTCCACACGGCCAGGGCCGTGATTACGGCGAAAAGCGACCTGTTTCGTGTGCACTTTGAGGTCATTTGGATACTCCAGCTTTCTCTACTGCAACCGGTGTGCCGGAAGGTATACTGTGGCAACACCTCCCGGTTGACCCCTAGAGGCCTGCAGACTTGGTGGCTTGCACGACAGCCACTCCGGCCACGCCCCAAGCCTCCACGCCCAGGGTTCTTCGACTCGGTCAGGACCACAACGCGCCTCGTGCATTTAGGCCTCCAAGGCCTGACGTTCAGACAAAGAAAGTTACGAAACCACACACATGTCAGATCAAAGACTCAAGATCGCGGTTTTCATCGATTTCGACAACGTCGAGATCGGGGTGAAGACCACGCTCGGCTTGCAATTCGATATCGGCGCCGTGCTCGAAGCCATCAAGGAACGCGGTGAAGTGATCACCAAGGTCGCCTACGGCGACTGGAAGCGCTCCGGCGATTACGGCCGCGCCATGGCGCAACACGCCGTTCGCCTGGTGCAACGCGTGATGACGCCCGGCGGCGACAAGAACGGCGCCGACATCAACCTCGCGCTCGACGCCCTCGAAATGGCGTTCACCCATTCCCACATCAACGCCTTCGTGATCGTCGGCGGCGACAGCGACTTCATCACCCTGGTCGAGAAACTGAAACAGTACGACCGCAAGGTGTTCGTCGTCGGCGGCCGCGCCTTCACGAGCCAGGTGATGCAGAAGAACTGCACCGAGTTCATCGCCTACGAGAACATCGTGCCGGACCGCCGTCCCAGCCACCCGCGGCCCGAACGCGGCAGCAGCGAACGTCCGCGCAGCGCGGCGACCAGCGCGAACCAGCCGATCGAACAGTCGATCGCGCTGGTCAAGCGCGCGCTCAAGGTGCTGGCCGACCGCGAAGTCTCGCCGCAACTGGGCCTGCTCAAGAGCACGCTGCTTCAGCTCGACTCGTCGTTCTCTGAGCGCGACTACGGCGTCGGCAGCTTCCGCGACTTTGCCGACAAGCTGGCGCAGCAGGGCATTGTCTCCCTCAAGCACCAGGGCCGGAGCACGCTGGTGGAGTTGAATGACGGCGAGATGTCGACGTCGGCACCGCTCGCCACGCCAACACTGGTGCCGGATTCGTCGAACGACGCGATCTCGGCCTCGCGCGAAGCCGGCCGCCGCGCCGCGCGCGAATTGCTCGAGCAACCGGACTCGGGTCCCGGCGCTGCCGAGATCGGTGAAGAAGAAACCCGGCCCGCGCCCACCGAACCGGCGTCGCTCGGCGACGGCGTGGCACTGGTGCGCCGACTGTTGGGTGAGGTGACCACGCCCCCGCGTTGGCCGATGTACCCGCGCCAGTTCAAGCAGTTCCTGAAAGCGGCGCAGCCCGACTTCGACGAACGTCGCTACGGATCGATTGCCGACCTGATGCGCGCCTGCCAGAAGGACGGCATTCTGCGGCTCGAGCGGGATCGGCAGGGCGGCCTGCGCGTGTTCGCCAACGGCGCGACCGCGCGCGCGACCGTTCCGCACGGCTGGGGCCTGGTGGTGAACAACACGCAGGAGCCGGTCGACGCCGTCGACGCGTCGACGCTGGTCGAGCCGCTGCCGCCGGCGATCGCCGAACCGGTCGGGCTGCCACTCGAAGTGGATGGCAACGTCGAGGCGGCCCCGAAACCCGCGTCGAAGGCAAAGAAGACCACGCGGGCACGCAAGACCGCTGCGCCGGCCGCGAAGACGGAGAAGAAGAAGGCCGCACCTCGCAAGAAGAAAGGCTAGTGTCAACCTCCTACACAGCTAAAGACATCACCGTTCTCGAAGGACTCGAGCCGGTGCGCAAGCGCCCCGGCATGTACATCGGCGGCGTGGGCAGCACCGGCCTTCACCACCTGGTGTGGGAGACGCTCGACAACTCGATTGACGAGGCCATGAACGGCCATGCCGCGAACATCCGCGTCACGCTGCACAAGGACGGCTCGTCGATTACCGTCGAAGATGATGGCCGGGGCATTCCCGTCGATACCCATTCCCAGACCAGGAAGAGCGCACTCGAGGTGATCTTCACCATGCTCCACGCCGGCGGCAAGTTCGAGGCCGGCAACTACAAGACCGCCGGTGGTTTGCACGGTGTCGGCGCCAGCGTCGTCAATGCGTTGTCGCGCGAGCTGGTGGCCACCGTCCGGCGCGACGGTCATCAGTACGAGATGACCTTCAAGCAGGGCAAGCCGCAAGGCAGCCTCAAGAAAGTCGGCCCGGCGCGCGGCACCGGCACCACCGTGTTCTTCAGGCCAGACCCGCAGATCTTCCCGAAGGTCGAGTTCGAGGCGGCGCTGATTCGCGAGCGCCTCGAGGTGGCCAGCTACCTGCATCGCGGCGTCAAGGTCACGTTCGACGACGAGACGACCGGGCGGAAAGACGTGTTCCAGCACGAAGAGGGCTTGGTCGATTACCTCAAGAAGATCGTCACCGAGCGCAACTCGAAGCCCGTGCATGAAGCGCCGTTCACGCTCGAGAAAGAGGGCGCCACCAAGCTCGAGCTCGTGTTGCAGTGGACCGAGGCGACCGACGAAAGCCTGCGCAGCTACGTCAATGGTATTCCGACCGGATCCGGCGGCACCCACGAGAGCGGGTTTCGCGCCGGCCTCGGCAAGGCAGTGCGCAACTACATCGAGACGCACAACCTCTCGCCCAAGGGCGTGACGCTCAGCGCCGAGGACATTCGCGAAGGCCTCACCGGCATCCTGTCGGTGTTCATCCAGGAACCGCAGTTCCAGGGCCAGACCAAGGATCGCCTCAACAACCCCGAGGTGATGTCCGCGGTCGACGGCCTCGTGCGGCCGGGACTCGAGCACTGGTTGAACAACAACCAGTCGATTGCCGAAGCGATCGTGGCTCGCATCATCCTGTCGGCGCGTGCGCGCGAGGCGAGCCGCGCCGCCGCGTCGGAAGTGGTGCGCAAGGGGCCGACTGCCGGGCGCGTGAACTTGCCCGGCAAGCTGGCCGACTGCACCAATCCCGGCTCGATCACCAGCGAGTTGTTCGTGGTCGAGGGCGACTCAGCCGGCGGCTCGGCCAAGCAGGGGCGCGATCGCGCGCGGCAGGCCATCCTGCCGCTGCGCGGCAAGGTGTTGAACACCGAGGGTGTCTCGACCGCGAAGGTCCTCGAGAACAAGGAACTGGCCGACCTGGTGACCGCGCTCGGGTGCGGGGTCGGCAAGAACTTCGACCTGAACCGCATGCGCTACGGCAAGGTGATCATCCTCGCCGACGCCGATTCCGACGGTCATCACATCGCCACCTTGTTGCTGACGTTCATCTTCCGGCACCTGCCGCAGTTGATGGCCGCCGGCCGCGTCTACCTGGCCCAGCCGCCGCTCTATCGCATCGACATTGGCAAAGAGACGTTCTGGGCGCTCGACGAACAGCAGAAAGCACAGATTCTCAAGACCAGGACCGGCCGCGCCAATCCCGAGATTACGCGCTTCAAGGGCCTCGGCGAGATGATGCCGAAGGTGCTGTGGGAGACCACGCTCAACCCGCGCACGCGGCGCCTGCTCAAGGTGGAAGTTGCCGATCAACTGATGACCGACCGCGTGATTAATGAGCTGATGGGGAAGGATGCCTCAGCGCGGTTCCGCTTCATCATGGACAGGGCCGAAGACGCGGTTGAGCTCGACGTTTAAGGGTAGAATTTAGTTCGTTTGTCTGATCCGGCCCAACAGAAGAAGTCGCCGTTCGATCGGTCGCTCGTCGAAGGCCCCATCGGTCCCGCCGTTTGGAAGCTGGCGTGGCCCACCATGCTTCAGAACGTGATCGCTGGCCTGCAGGGCGTGATCGATCACATTCTCGTCGGTCACCTGATCGGCTACACCGGCAACGCGGCGATCGGCGTCAGCTGGCAAATCTTCCTGGTCGTCATCGTCTTTATCGCCTCGCTGTTCACCGGCCAGGCGGTGCTGATCGCGCGCTACGTCGGCGCGGGTGAAGTGGAGAAGGTCAACAAGACGGTGCAGCAGGCGCTGCTGACCGCCCTCGCCATGTATGCCGTGATGGGACCCGTCGGATATTTCTTCGCGCCCGCCTTGCTCGACCTCGTCAACGCCTCTGGTGAAGTGCGCACCCTCGCGCTGCCGTTCCTTCGCATCAACTTCGCTCTGAGCATCGGCATGCTGCTGTTCTTCATGCTGACCTCGGCGATGCGCGCGGCCGGCGATGCCCGCACGCCGCTTCGTCTCGGCGTCACCATGACGGTGCTCAACCTGGTGCTTAACCTGATCCTGATTCGCGGCCTTGGCCCCATCCCGGCGCTCGGCACGGCGGGCTCGGCGCTCGGCACGGCCATCGCCTCGAGCACGGTCAGCGCATTCGCGCTGTACCAGCTGTTCAAGGGCCACCTGGTGTTCAAGGTGTCGCTCCATTCGGACTGGCGGCCCGACTGGACGATCGTCCGCGCGCTCTTCCGGTTCGGCCTGCCGACCGGTGTGCAGGGCATTGCCATGAACGTGGCCGGGGTGATGATGCTGCGCTACATCGGTACGCTGCCGCAAAGCGCGGCCGCCCAGGCTGCCTTCACCATCGGCTACACGGAACTGTTCTCGATGATCACCTGGACCTCGGTCGGCCTGATGGGCGCCGCCGCCACCATAGCCGGACAGAACCTCGGTGCCGGCCATCCCGAGCGCGCCATGCAGGGTGTGCATACCGCGTCGCGGATCGGCCTGGCCGTCGCTGCCGTGGTGGGCCTGGCGTTTGTCTCGATTCCGCAAGTGCTGCTGGGCGCCTTTGGCGCCACCGACGCGGCGGTCGCGACGATCGGGCAGCAGTTGCTGCAGTACCTCGCGGTGTCCGGATTTTTCATCACCGTGGCGCTTACCTACACCGGCGGATTGCAGGGCACCGGCGACACCCGCAGCCCGCTCTTCATCACGCTGGCCTCGCAAGTCGCCGTGCCGATCGGAATGTGCACGCTCATCCAGGCGGTCCGTCCGCTGCAAGCCGGCGACATCTGGCTCGCCATCGTCCTTGGCCACTTCACCCGCTGCGTGCTGACCGTGGTCCGCTTCCGCCAAGGCAAGTGGCGGTCAATAGTTGTCGCACACTGAACAAATGGGCTTCCTGGCATTGCCAATCGGTCAATTGGCAATGTGCGATCAGGCGAGCCTGCTCGACGATGCGGTCGAACTCGCCGGTGGCTTTGAGCCGATCGAGCGCCACGCGCAACGGCGCCACCACCAGGGTGAACGCGATGCCGATCCGGCGCAGGGCCACAGCCGATTGTAACCGTGCTTCGCAAATGTGGCGTCCGCCTTTAGGCGGACCTCTGGACACACCTGTAGAATAGAGGTTCGCCCTCATTCCAAAGGAAGCACGCACATGTCTGACGCCATCACCGGCCGCCGCCGGGTACCCAGCCCCGAGAACGACCCCAACCTGACCTACGCGCCCGGCACGCCGGCGCGGGCCGAACTCAAGACACGCCTGGCCTCGATGGCCAGCGAGACGGTCGACATACCGATCGTCATCGGCGGCAAGGAGATTCGCACCGGGGCGACCGAGCCGTCGGTCATGCCGCACAAGCATGGCCATGTACTTGGGCACTTCCACAAGGCGACCGCCGATCACGTTCGGCAGGCCGTGGATGCGGCGCTCGTGGCCCGTAAGGAGTGGTCGAGCTGGTCATTCGAGGACCGCGCGGCGGTGTTCCTGCGGGCCGCCGAGCTTCTCACCACCACCTGGCGCTCGACGATTGTCGCCGCCACCATGCTGGGCCAGTCGAAGACCGCTTACCAGGCCGAGATCGACGCGGCCTCGGAACTCGTCGACTTCTGGCGCTTCAACGTCGCCTTTGCGCAGGATCTGCTGTCGGAACAGCCCAGTAGCACACACGCCATCTGGAACCAGATGGAGTACCGGCCGCTCGAAGGCTTCGTCTACGCCATTTCGCCGTTCAACTTCACCGCCATCGGCGGCAACCTCGCCGGCGCACCGGCGCTGATGGGCAACACCGTGGTGTGGAAGCCGGCCGGCACCGCCATGCTGAGCAACTACTACGTGATGAAGCTGCTCGAGGCCGCCGGCCTGCCGCCGGGCGTGATTAACTTCGTGCCCGGCAACGCCGTCGAGATTTCCAACGTGCTGCTCGATCACCCCGACCTGGCCGGCATCCACTTCACCGGCAGCACGGCCGTGTTCAACAGCATGTGGCAGCGCGTCGGCCAGAATCTCGGCAAGTATCGCGGCTATCCGCGGCTGGTTGGTGAAACCGGCGGCAAGGACTTCATCGTCGTGCACGCGTCCGCCGATCCCCAGGAAGTTGCGGTTGCCGCGGTCCGTGGCGCGTTCGAGTTCCAGGGGCAGAAGTGCTCCGCGGCCAGCCGCATGTATGTGCCCAAGTCGAGATGGAACGACATCCGCGATCGCATGGTGGCGATGATGAAGGACATCAAGATGGGCGATGTCCGGGACTTCCGCAACTTCATGGGCGCGGTCATCGACAAGAAGGCTTTCGACAAGATCGGCGGCTACATCGACGATGCGAAGAAGAACGCCAAGGTGATTCAGGGCGGCGGCTATAAGGGGGATGAGGGCTACTTCATCGAGCCCACACTGGTCGAAGCGAGCGACCCCGCGTACCGCCTGATGTGCGAGGAGATCTTCGGGCCGGTGCTGTCGGTTTACGTCTACGACGATGCGAAGTGGGCGGAGACGCTGGAGATCGTGGACCGCACCTCACCATATGCGTTGACGGGAGCAGTGTTTGCCCGCGATCGCGCCGCGGTTCGCGAGGCGTCGTCGGCGCTCAAGAACGCGGCCGGCAACTTCTACATCAACGACAAGCCAACTGGCGCGGTGGTGGGACAGCAGCCATTCGGCGGCGCCCGGGCGTCGGGCACCAACGACAAGGCGGGATCGAAGACGAACCTGGTCCGCTGGGTCAGCATGCGGACCATCAAGGAGAACTTCGCGCCGCCGACCGACTACAAGTATCCGTTCATGGCCGAGGAGTAGGGTCCGCCTGAAGGCGGACGCTACAGGTGGCATCCGGCT
>SHUG01000047.1 GCA_009694735.1 Acidobacteriota bacterium
AGCGCCTGGTGAAACGAACGCGCGGCCTCAATCCAGACGTACGAGTGCAGGTACGACAGCCCCTGGTCGTAGAACGCCTGCGCCTCAGCGGATTTCGTGGCGACCGCGTCGTGCGCGCGTCCGATTCTCGCGCGCAAGGGCACGGGGCGTTCGAGCAGCGCCTGCGGCACCACCGGAATGCGGTGCACCTGGTGCTGGACGGGACCGCCTTGTGCGAAAAGAAGGCAGAAGGCAGAAGGCAAAAGGCAGAAAAGGCAGACCAAGCTAAGACGGAGAAGGTTGGGGCGCAGACAGAAGGGCTGAGAGCGTTTCACAACGCTATTCTGCCTTCTGCCTGCCCCTTTTGCCTTCTGCCTTCTGCCTTCTCTTTCGCTTAGAAGCTGATGTTCGCGCCGAACTTGAAGAACCGGTGCTGCAGCGCGTTGGTCGGGCGCAGCCACTGGGCAGCCGTGGTCGAGGTCGAATACGCAGTGTTGACCGTGTACGGCCAGCTGCTGTTCAAGACGTTGTAGAGGTCGAAGTCGACCCGGAGGCGCGCCTTGCCTACTTCGAAGCGTTTGGCGAGGCGCAGGTCCACCTGGTTCAGGTTGTGCTTGCCGTAGTCCTTGCCCTCGCTGATCAGCTGGACCGTCCGCGACGCGACACCCGTCCAGTTGCGCCCAATCTGCTGGGTGGCGACGGCGTTGGTCACCGCCCACGAGGCGAGCACGCTCGGACCGGCGCCGCCGGTCTGAATGCCCCGTGTGAACTGGTAGGTGCCAGCCAGCTGGACGCCCCAGGGCAGCGAGTACGAGCCCGACATTTTCGCGTCTGGCCGATACCCGTATTCCCGGTGGCACCCCGTTGTGCCATCCGCGTAGACCTCGGAGCTGCCCCCCGCCAGGGCGTCGACGCCCGCCGCCAACGTCTTGCAGTTGTCGAAGGTCCGAGCCGTTGCCGCGATGCCGGCCTTGAGGAAGGCGCCGTTGCGGAAGCGGCCTTCGAGGTTCAGGTCGTAGCCCTGATACAGGTTGGTCTCGCCGCCGAAGTCCTCTGAGAAGCGGATTCTGCTATTGGCGGGCAGGTTCAGCGCGAACACCGCCGGCTTCAGGTCCATCACGCCGCACACCCGGTAACCGCCGCCGCCAGGCAGGTCGGGATCGACCGGTGCGGTGATGCAGTACGAGTCGTAGCTGCTGGCGTCATAGCGAAGATCGTCGGTGATGGTCTGGTTGCCGAACGTCCGGCGATAGTAGCCGCCGTTCACCGAGACCCGGTCCGCCAGCTGGTGCTGGGCGGCGATGGTAATCTCGTTGTTGTAGCCGCGCTTGCCCCAGCCGTTCATCACATCGGGATCGTATTGAACGGTTGGAACCGTCAGGCGGCCGAACGTCGGCGTCGCCGCCGACGCGGTCAATTCATTGAACTGGATGTTGCCAGCCGCGTCCAATGGCAGGCCGTTGCCGTCACGGTCGGTCCACGGTCGCGTGTCGGTCGCGGTGAGCGCGCCGATCGGGTTCACCTGGTTGGCAAAGGCAATCTGCTGGCCCGCGACGTAACGCGCGAAGCTGGCCTTGAGCGCGGTGCGGCCGTTGCCGAACACGTCCATCGCAAAGCCGACGCGTGGCGAGATGTCTTTCCAGTTCTGCACCTTGCCCGTGCACAAGTCGCCTGGGTCGACCTGACCGTCGGAGCACTCGCCGAACGTGGCGGCGGCGCCGTGACGGCTCGCGAGCACTGAGCTCTCGCGCGTCTCGCCGATGAACTGATCGAAGCGGACACCGAGGTTCAACGTCACGCGGCCCATCGACCAGCGATCCTGCGCGTAGATCCCGAGGTCGCGGTTAATGCCGTTGTTGCGGTCCGACGGCAGGCGTAGTGTCGCCGATACTGGCACGCCGGCGTTATAGGTGATCGGCTGCATGTCGCCGGTCCAGCGGGTGAGCAGTTTCCAGTCGCCGTTGCTGAGCGTGGCGCCCGCGCGGATGCTGTGCGAACCGGCCACGTACGACGCGGCGCCCATGAAGGTGCGCAGCACCGAGTAATGGTCGGCTGGGTTCGGCCAGGCGTTGGCCTGCCGGTTGTTCGAGGCATCGACCACGTTGTAGACCCGAGCATTCTGAATGGCTGCGTCGTCCCAGACCTTATCGGCGCTGCCGGTCACGCCCTCCTGGTAGAGCTCCGTATAGTTCTGGTTGTAGATGCCGACGCCGCCTTCGAGGAGCAGCCGGTTGGTGGCGGTTCGCGTCCACTTGGTGACGTTGACATAGCTGGTTGGTGTCACTTGGACGCCGGCCGCCTCGGGCGGAATGGCCGCCTGAATACCCCAGTGATTGCGGTACTTGTGCTGGTTGTCGTGGTAGACCGAGATCTTGTCCTTGGTGCTCACCTGCCACGAGATGCGGCCCGCGTTGCTGGTGATATGTCCGTCGTCGATGCCGGGCTTGCTGGTGTCTGGCGTGTAAATAAACGGCGACGGGTTCGCGTCGAAGTAGGCGTCGGCCTTGGTCTTGTCCGAACCCCAGTTCCTGAACGTGTAGTTGAACCACACCTTGTTCTTCAGGATGGGACCACCGAACGAGGGATTGACGTCCCAGATTTTCCGGATCACGTCAACATTGGTCAGCGTGTTGCTGGTGTTGAACGTTCGGCTGCCGCTCAAGTTGGCCCGAGTGCAGGGCTGACCGATAGCGGGCGATCCGCAATTGTCGGACCCGAACGATTCGCCCGCATAGTTGGCGATCACCGCTCCGCGGAAGGAGTTGCCGCCGTCGCGGGGCACCATGTTGACGCGCATGCCGCCCTGGCCCATTTCGGCCGAGTCGGCGCCGGTCACGTAGCTGAACTCTTCGAAGCTGGCGTCGTTCCAGTAAACGCCGCTATACGCGCCCTGCGCGCACAGGTTGTTCAAGCGAAGACCCTCGATGGTCTGCACCGTGTCGCCCGAGCCGCGATACTGCAGCGGAGACTGCTGCAGGTTGCCCGAGCCGCCGACGTCGCGCGAGAGCGCGCCGCCGCCGCCCTGGGCAATCGTGGTGCCCGGGATCATGATGCCGACCGCCTGGATGTTACGGCCGGTGGGCAGCGCCTCGCGCACTTCCGCCGTCATCACCACCCGCTGCGTGATGCTCTGCGTGTCGACGATCGGGGACTCGCCGGTAACGGTGAGCGTCTCTTCGAGAGTGCCGACCTTGAGGTCGACGTTGATGGTGGCCGTGAAGTCCGACGTCAGCTCGATGCCCTCGCGAACCACCGTGCCGAAGCCCGGCAGCGAGAAGGTGACGGTGTACTTGCCAGGGCGCAGCGCAAGAATCGAGTAGCTGCCGGAACCACTGCTGACAGTGGAGCGGGTTTTTTCGATCAGCACCGGACTCGACGCCTCGACTGTGACGCCCGGGAGCACGCCGCCCGACGCGTCTTTCACCGTGCCTGAAATGGTACTGGTTTGCGCCGATGCGGCGATCGGCGTGACGAGAAGACAGAGAACAGCAAAAATTCGAACCGTTAGTAGCCCACGCATGACAAGCCCTCCAACGAAGTTGCAACCCCAACTCGCCCACGGCGCGTGGGTAACCCTAAGACAAGCGCGTGTAAACCTTACCCTATTTCTTGGTGGCGGTGAAGGTGCCGGTCACCATGCCGCCAATGTCGAGTTTGCCCTGCATGGTGTTCTTGTCGACCGTTCCGTCGTAGGTCACCGGCGCCTGCTGGCCCTGAACGTCGAGGGTGAACACGAAGTGAATGGCGTTGCCCTTCACGGTACCCGTCAGGTCGGCGGCGCCCAGCTGTCCGGCGTACTTGCCGGTGAGCTTCTCACCGTCCTGCTTGAAGGTAATGGTCGGAGTACCGGCGCCCTGGTCGGTAGTGACGTTGAAGGCCCACTCGCCGGTGACACTGGTGGCTTGGGCGAAGACCTCTGAAGAAACGAGCAGCGCGAGCGCAATCACGAAGGCATTCGCCTTAAGAATTGACTTCATCTGTAAACCCTCCTCAGGGGCTTTGAATCCTAACTCGAAACTGGGTGACACGGGGTTACAAGTGCTAAAGTGCGCCCCGGAGAACCCATGCGCAAGGCCGGAACGCTAATCGCGCTCGTTGTGCTGCTAGCCGGGTCATTCGGCGCGCAGTCGCCATCGGTGGAATGGACCCACTACGGAGGCAACGCCGCCTCGCAGAAGTACTCGCCGCTCGATCAGATCAACAAGGACAACGTCGGCAAGCTGAAGATCGCCTGGCGCTGGGCGTCGCCCGACAACGCGGTGGTGACCGCCAACCCGATGTCGCGGCCCGGCATGTACCACGACACGCCGTTGATGGTGAAAGGCGTGCTTTATACGGTGACCTCGCTCGGGCAGGTAGCTGCCCTCAATCCCGCCACGGGCGCCTCGATCTGGGTGTTCGACCCCGCCAACTGGAAGTCCGGCCGTCCCGGCAACCTCGGGTTCGTGCACCGCGGTATTTCGTACTGGTCCGAGCCCTCGACTTCGCTCGGGCCAGGCGGCGCTAAGGAGCGGCTGCTATTGGGCACGTCGGACGCGTACCTCATCTCGATCGACGCGAAGACCGGCGCGCTTGACCCCACGTTCGGGCAGGATGGTCGCATCGATTTGATGGCCGGTCTCGCGCACGCGGTGCGCAGCACCAATTACTCAGTGACCGCGGCGCCCGTCATCTGCCGCGATGTCGTCGTAGTCGGCGCGAGCATTCATGACGGCCCGACGCACAAGGAATGGCCGCGCGGCGACGTGAGCGGCTACGACGTGCGCACCGGGAAGAAACTGTGGACCCTGCATTCCGTTCCGCAGAAGGGCGAGTTCGGCAACGACACCTGGGGCGATGACTCGTTCACCTACACGGGCAGCACCAACGTGTGGACGAACATGTCGGCCGACGAAGAGCTCGGCTTCGTCTACCTGCCGTTTGGCACGCCCACCGACGATTGGTACGGCGGCCATCGTCCGGGCGGCAACCTGTTTGCGGAAACACTGGTGGCGCTCGATGCGAAGACCGGCAAGCGCATGTGGCACTTCCAGGCGGTGCATCACGGGGTGTGGGACTACGACCTGCCGGCCGCGCCGGTGCTGGTCGACATTCGCGTGAACGGCAAAGACATCAAGGCCGTGGCGCAGGTCAGCAAGCAGGGTTTTACTTACGTGTTCGATCGGCGGACCGGCACGCCGGTGTGGCCGATCGAAGAGCGCCCGGTGCCGCAGTCAACGGTTCCCGGAGAGCGGACCTCGGCGACGCAACCGTTCCCCACCAAGCCGCCGGCGTTCGAGCGGCAAGGCGTCAGCGAAAACGATCTGATCGACTTCACGCCAGAGTTGAGGCAAGCCGCGCTTGAGGCGATCAAGCCGTTCGACTACGGTCCGCTCTACACACCGCCATCGGAAAAGGGCACGATCGCGCTGCCCGGATGGGTGGGTGGCGCCAACTGGGCGGGCGCCGCATTCGACCCCGAGCACGGCACGCTCTACGTGCCGTCGCTCACGAGCCCGATCGTGATTCAACTGGTCAAGCCCGACCCGTCGCGGAGCAACCTGCTCTACGTGCGTGGCGGTGTGCAGGCGCCGCCCTCGCTGGACGGCTTGCCGCTGCTCAAGCCGCCATACGGACGGGTGACAGCGATCGATCTCAACAAGGGCGACACGAAGTGGATGACGGCGATCGGTGACGGTCCACGAGACCATCCGCTGCTGAAAAACCTGAACCTGCCGCCGCTCGGCGCGCCTCTTCGCAACGCGCCGCTTGTGACCAAGAGCCTGTTGTTCATCGCCATGGGCCAGGGGAACCTGGGCGGCGGTCGCAATCTGCCTGTGGGTGGCCGGCCGCTCAGCGCCGGCGTGACGCCTGAGCCAGTGAAGCTGCGCGCCTACGACAAGGCCACTGGCGTGCCAGTGTGGGAGTTCTCGCCGCCCTCGCGCCCACTCGCCTCGCCCATGACTTACTTGTATCAAGGCGTTCAATACCTGGTGGTTGCGACCGGGAGTGGAGCGTCCGCCGAGTTGATTGCGTTTAACCTGGGATCCTGATCATGACTCACCATGTAGCGTCCGGCTTCAGCCGGACCATTGCCGTCGTTGCCCTCTTGCTGATTCCGTCACTCGCCGCGGCGCAGGCGCTGCCGAACATCAGTTCGTTGAACGTTCGCTACAACACGCGCAAGGCGACGGTGAAGCCCGACGGCGAGCTCAAGGTCCAGATCGATGCCGTGGACAAGGAGATCGCGGCCGCCAATCGCCTCGGCAAGATTGGCGAGGTGCGGCGGCAGATCGCGAAAGGCATGTCGTTGCTCGACGGCATCCCCTGGACGCCGGCCCTCGATTTTCAGAATTCGCTCGCGCTGCGCAGCGATCGCATCGTCGTTGACTCGTCGGCGCCCTACGCGCTGCGTCTGGAGCAGATTTACAGCCCGGCGATCGAGCTGACGCCCGCGCTCACCGCCAAGGTCGTCTTGCGAAAGCGGAACCTGGTGCCGTCGCCAGGGGCGGCTGCCACCACGGTGCCGGCAGCGCCCCGCGAACTGGGGGTGTTCGACGGCCTCAGCCGCGACTTGCGCGAATCGCCGTTGGCCATGGAACTCGACGTCTCCGGCGCCGAGGACGGCCCCTACACCGTTGAAGTGGGCGTGATGGACGGCACCACCGCGATTGCCACCACGACGCTGGGCATCGTGCTGCACAAAGGGCTTGATGCGCGGCTGCGCGCACTGGAGACCGCGGCAGCAACGGTGATTGCTGGCGTGCGCGCGGACGTGGCGTATCCAGCCGATTACATCCGCAACGTGAACCGCGGACGGATTGGGCTGCAGACCTTTAACGTCGGCACCGAAGTCGCCGCCGCCGAAGCGGTGCTGGCCGCCGCCAAGGGCGGCAAGGATCCGTTCAAGGGCCGCACGGGCGACTTCGAACGGCACTACCTGCTCGAAGGGCCGAACGAAGTGATGCCGTATCGCGTGTACGTGCCGAAGGCGTACTCGCCAACCGCCGGCGCGCCGCTGGTGATCGCGCTGCACGGCCTTGGCGGCAACGAAGACTCGTTCTTCGACCAGTATTCCAAGCTGCCGCCGCAGCTGGCCGAGAAGCACGGCTTCCTGCTGGCAGCACCCAACGGCTTCCGCGTCGATGGCTTTTACGGTGCCACGATCATGGGCGCGGGTGACGCGGCGGCAAGACGACGGGTCGAGTACAGCGAGAAGGATGTGCTGCAAGTGCTGCGCCTCATGAAGGCCACTTACAACGTGGACGAGTCGCGGATCTACCTGATCGGTCACTCGATGGGCGCGATTGGCACGTGGGCGCTTGGTGCCAAGTACGCCGAGACGTGGGCCGCGCTGGTGCCGTTCTCGGGAGTCAGTTCGCCGGCGCTGGCCGAGCGCATCAAGGGCATCCCGCAATTTGTTGTTCATGGCGACAACGACGCCACGGTCAATGTCAGCGGCTCACGGAACATGGTCGCGGCGCTCAAGAAGGCCGGCGCCAACGTGACCTATCTCGAGATCGTCGGCGGCAGCCACACCGATGTGGTGGTGCCCAACCTGCCGAAGGCCTTCGAGTTTCTTGCGGCACAACGGAAGGCCGCCGTGGCCACGCAGCAGCGGTAAGATAGCGGTATGTCGTGGCCACCGTTGAAAGAGCTTCTCGCCGGCGCGGTCGCGCTCGGCTTGGTCGTGGCCGGCTGGCCGTACCTGCGCCCAGAGCCCATCTCGTCTCACGGGCGCATCACGACGAGCATCGTCTTCAACCGCGAGGTCTCGCAGATCTTCCAGAAGAAGTGCTTCCAGTGCCACACCGACGGCAACGTCTCGATGGCGCTCACGACCTACAGGGAAGCGCGGCCCTGGGCGGTCGCGATCAAGGAAGAGATTCTCGAGAAGCGGATGCCGCCCTGGAGCGCGGTGACTGGTTACGGCCATTTCTCGAACGACGTCAGCCTCACCGCGCGCGAGGTCAGCCTGATTCTGTCGTGGGCCGATGGCGGCGCGCCAAGCGGCGTGCTGATGGCCGACGAAGACAAACCCGCGGTGATGGTGCCGTCGCTAAGCGGCTGGGAGCATGGTCAGCCCGACGCCGTGGTCGCGGTGGCCGCCAGCGAGAAGGTGGCGGCGGATTCGCCTGACCGCACGACCCGCATTGAAGTGGCCACCGGCCTGAAACAGGCGCAGTGGCTCAAGTCGATGCAGCTGAACTTCGGCGATCGCCGGGTCGTCCGGTATGCGGCCGTCTACGAACTGCGCACCGGGCAATGGCTGGGCACGTGGACGCCGACGCATCCGGTGAGCGCCCTGCCCGCGGGCGTGGCCATCCATCTGCCGGCCGGCGGCAAGGTCGCCGTGGAGATCGGCTATCGCGGCACCGCCGAGGCTGCCAGCGGCGCCGGTGAGCTGGGCTTCTATTTCTCGGCCGACAAACCGGCACAGGTGGCAGCGCCGCTCGAGATCAGCGCGTCGCCCGTGACTGTGGCGGCAGGCAAGTCGCGCGAGCGCGTTCGCACCGAGTTCACGTTGAAGAGCGCGACCACGGCTGCGGCCCTATGGCCCAGTCTCGGTGCCGGCGCCACCTCGGTCGAAGTCACCGCCATTCGCCCCGATGGCGTGGTCGAAACGCTGTTGTGGTTGAAGGATTACCGGGCCGACTGGCCCTCGTCTTATGTCTTCAAGGAGCCGGTCACGCTGGCGGCGGGCACCCGCCTCACGGTGACGGCGTATTACGACAATGCCGGCGCCACGCCGCTGCGCGCGCAGCCGTCGCTGTCGGTGACGGCTTTTCCGCCCCGCCTTCGCGTCGCTACGGCGAGGCAGGCCCGCCCTGGCGACGCTACGGCGAGGCAGGCGTCTCGCCCACCCGCGCCACTCGCACCGTAAACGGAATCGTCGACAGCCGGTTGTTGCGCTGGAACTGCAGCCAGATGCGGTAGACGCCCGGCTTTGGGAAGAGTGCGTGGAATGTCAGGTCCGGGCCGCCACCTTCGGTGATGGCCGTACCCTCGAGCATCTCTTCCGGATGCGCGTGCACATGCTCCGTCATGTCGTCGCTCAGCATCATCGCGTGACCGAAGGCGCCGAGATAGCGCTGCAAGTTCTTTACCGGCTCGCCGGTTTTCTCATCCACGAAATGGATCGGGATGTCGGTCTCTTCGCCGGAAATGAGCTTGGCGGGTGTCAGTCCGAGCGCCACGGTCACGCCGTCGGTGGTCTTGGTGTACGACGTGTCTGGCACGAGCGCAGGGATCGACGCAGTCAGGTCGCCTTCGAACCCCGCGGTGGAGAACGGCGTGACGATCATCTGCGGTCCGCCACCCACCGGCATGAAGTCGCTGAATAGCGCCCAGTGTCCGGCGGTCGGAATCGTGTGCTCGATGGTGAAGCTCCCGTCCTTCTCCAGCACGGGATGCACGTGGGACCACTGCGACATGTCGCGGCTGACGATGAACAAGTGGAAGAGCTTGTCGTGGACTTCGGCGAAGTCCTTCACCATTGCCCCGGTGAGCGGGTGCAGGATCGCGAGCCGGAACTTGACGCTCTGTCCCGGCTTGGGTGCGCGCGGTTCCATGGTGACGCGCATCACGTAGTCCGCGGTCGCCATCGGATTGCCAGGCACCAGCTTCATGCCGCAGATGCCGCAGGTGCCCGGCTCCGCCTTCACTTCATTGGGATGCATCGGGCAGATGTATCCAGTGGTCGCCGCCGGCGCGTTCGCGTCAATCAACGGACGCGCCGTGCCCGGCATCATCTCCTGGCCGGAGACGGCCATCCCCATGGTCAACAACGCCGCTAGGACGTAACGCATGCCTGAATTCTAACAGGGCCGCCGATAAAAGAGACAGCCACCGATTAAACACAGATTAAACACAGATCTAGATCGGCCTGAAGAGTGAGAGAAGTGAATCTGTGCTCAATCTGTGTCTAATCGGTGGCTGTATTCGGCGGCTAATCGATGGCCAGTGAGCCGGTGTAAATAGCCATGCCGACAACAGCGTCGATGCCGAGGGCGTCGAGGGCGTCGATCTCGGCTCGGGTGGTGATACCGCCGGCAGCCGTCAGCTTGCGCGCCGTGGCGCTGGCCACCGCCTTGATGGCGGCCATGTCGGTGCCCTGCATCAGGCCTTCCTTGTCGACATGGGTGTAGAGGAATTCGTCGCAGTAGCCCTCGAGCAGACGCACGGCCTCGACGGCGGTGAGCGGCAGCACCGTCTTCCAGCCGTGAATGCAAACGCGCCCTTCCCGTGAGTCGACGGCGGCGATCAGCCGGTTCATGCCGATAGCGTCGGCCAGCGAGCGGGCGAAGTCGTGATCGATCATTTGCGAGAGGTCGGTGCCATCGCCGCGCCGGAACAGGCCTGAGCCGGCGATCACCGCCTGCGCGCCCGCGGCGATTAACTCCTCGGCGCGCCGGATGCTGCGCACGCCGCCGCCAACCCGGCAGGGCAGCTGCGCCGCGATCTGCCGCACCAGCGCGTCGTTGTTGCCACGCGACATCGCTGCATCGAGATCGATCAGCTGCACCTTGGGAAACCGGGCAAACTTCGCGATCCAGCCGTCGAGGTCGTCGGACGAGATGGCGAGCTTGTCGCCCTGGACGAGTTGGACAACTTTGCCGCCCTGGAGATCAATAGAGGGAATCAACATAGGTTCAGACGGGATCCGGGATCCGGGATCCGGGAATCATATTCTTACGGGAATTCCAACGGTGCTTAAGAACTGCTTCAACTCGACCACGCTCTTCTCGTTGAAATGAAAGATCGACGCGGCCAGCGCCGCGTCCGCTCGTCCGTCGCGGAAGACGTCGGCGAAGTGTTCGAAGGTGCCGGCGCCTCCGGAAGCGATCACGGGGATGTTCACGGCACCTGAAACCGCTGCAGTCATCGCGCAATCGAACCCGGCTTTCGTCCCATCGCGATCGATCGAGGTCAGCAGGATCTCGCCGGCGCCGCGGTCGGTGGCTTCGCGCGCCCATTCCACCGCATCACGCGGGGTTGCGGCCTGGCCGCTGCGCGCATAGACCGCGTACCGATCGTCCTGCTTCTTCGCATCAATCGCGACGATCACCGCCTGGCTGCCGTAGCGCTTCGCCAGCGTCGTGATCAGCTCGGGTGTCTTGAGCGCCGCCGTATTCAGGCTGACCTTGTCGGCGCCAGCTTCGATGGCGGCCGCGGCATCGGCTTCACTGTGAATGCCACCACCCACGGCAAGCGGCAAGAAGATCTCACGGGCGACGGCAGCAATGGTGTGTGCCCGCGCCTGGCGCGCCTCAACGGTGGCCGTGACGTCGAGGATGACGATTTCGTCGATGCCCTCGACGTTGTAGCGGCGAGCCAGGGCGGCGGGGTCGCCGGCGTCGCGCAGGCCCTCGAAGTTCACGCCTTTCACGACCTTGCCATCGCGCACGTCGAGGCAGGCGATGATTCTCTTAGACAGCATCCGCCTACGCTCCCCCGGAGCTACGGCGGGACAAGTCCAACCAGTTGCTGAGGACGTGTAGACCGGCATCTCCCGATTTCTCAGGGTGAAACTGCACGCCGGCCACGTTGCCGCGCTCGACGGCGGCGCTGAACGGCCCGCCGTAGTCGCAAATCGCCGCGGTGTCGTCGATGACCGGCGCGGCATAGGAATGGGTGAAGTACACCTGCGTGCCGGGAGTGATGCCGGCCATCAACTTGCTCGGCCGCGGCATCGAGAGGCTGTTCCAGCCAACATGTGGCACCTTCTGCCGCGCGTTTACGGGAAACGTAAAAGGGGAGCAGGTCCCTTTAAACATCCTGAGCCCGGCCACCTCCGGTGCTTCGGCGCTGCCGTCGAACAACCACTGCAGCCCGACGCAGATGCCGAGCAGCGGCGTGCCGTCGGCGACGGTGGCCTTGATCGCCGCGCGCCAATCGCCGGTCAGCCCGCGGGTGGCGTCGAAGTGGCCGACGCCGGGTACGA
The DNA here is from genome assembly GCA_009694735.1 of Acidobacteriota bacterium. Classification (GTDB taxonomy): domain Bacteria; phylum Acidobacteriota; class Vicinamibacteria; order Vicinamibacterales; family UBA2999; genus 12-FULL-67-14b. Next base: position 11,903 of record SHUG01000047.1, read on the forward strand.
TGATGCCGTGAGCGCGGCCCAGTTCACCGGGCACGGCCGGCGTCCAGACGTGGGCGCCGATTGCCGCCAGGGCCTTGCGCACCGATGTGAGGTTGCCGGCGCCGTAGTCGACCAGTGCGATCACAGCAGGCCCTTGGTGCTGGGCAGCGTGCGCGCCATGCGCTTGTCTTTCGAGCAGGCCACCCGCAACGCGCGTGCAAACGCCTTGAAGCAGGCCTCGATCTTGTGATGGTTCGATCGGCCATACATCACCTTGAGGTGCACGTTGGCGCGCGCCGCCATGGCAAAGCCGTCGAAGAAGTCGTGCACCAGCTCGGTTTGCAGGTCGCCGACCAGGCGCACCGTGACCTTGGTGTCGATCACCGCGTGCGGACGGCCGCTCAGGTCGATGGCCGCCACCGCGAGCGTCTCATCCATCGGCATCACGAAGTAGCCGGCGCGATTGATGCCGCGCTTGTTGCCAATCGCCGCCAGCACCGCCTCGCCGAACGCGATGCCGGCGTCTTCCACGGTGTGATGCTGATCGACGTCGAGGTCGCCGGTGGCCTTGACCTTCAGGTCGAAGCCGCCGTGCCGGGCCACCAGGTCGAGCATGTGATCGAGAAAGCGGATGCCGGTGCGATTCTCGTACTTGCCCTTGCCGTCGAGCGCCAGCGTGACCTTGATCTGGGTTTCGGCGGTTCGCCGATCGATGACGACCTTGCGGCCTGCCCGCCGTAGCTTGAGCGGAGGTGGAAGCTTTAGCGGAGGCGGGCGCATAGCGCCTCCAGCGTGGCGACCGCATGACGGGTGTGCTCCACCACGCCGGTGGTGAGGCGGAAGCAGTTGGGGCAGGCCGGGTCCTTGGTCCGATCGCGAACGAACACGCCCTGCGCGATCATGCCGTCAACGAGCGCGCGCGCCCGATCGGCGCCGTCGATCAACACGAAGTTGCCGCCGCTCCTCCAGTAGCGAAGTCCGGCGCGTTCGCACGCCGAATAAACCAGTTCCTTCGACTCCTTCGCCTGCGCCAAGTACCAGGATCGGAACTCAGTATCCGCGATCGCCGCCCGCAATGCGGAGACGGCGACGACATTCAGGTTGAACAGCGGCATGGCTCGGCGAATGGGCGCCAGCACGGCGGGCGAAGCGATCATCACGCCCACGCGCATGCCGGCGAGTCCAAATGCCTTCGAGAAGGTACGTCCCACGATTACGTTCGGATAGTCGGAGGCTTCACTCAGAAAGTTCTCGCCCAGGAAATCGTGGTACGCCTCGTCCACGAACACCAGGGCGTGAGCGGCCTCGCGGGCGACCCGCCGAATGGCTGCTTGCGGCACGGGCTGCCCGCTCGGGTTGTTGGGGTTGTTCACGTAGACCATGCGGGTGTTGGGCGTGATCGCCTTGAGCACGGCGTCGAGCGGATACGCGAAGTCCCCACCCGCGGGCACCGACACCACTCGCGCGCCCATGGCGTGCGCGGTGCTCAGGTAGGGCTCGAACGCCGGCTGCGCCACCACGACCTCGGGCGTGCCCGACATCACCGTGGGCGGTGCGCCCAGCTCCACCAGCGCTTCCGGCGTGCGCTGGCTCAGGTAGCCGATCGACGCCAGCAGAATGCCTTCATCCAGCCCATTGGTAAGCACGATGCGGTCGGCGTCGACGCCGAGAAACGCCGCGGTCTCGAAGATCGCGTCGCGGAAGTCGGGGTAGGTGGCGAGCTGTTGCGCATCAAACGCCCTCACTGCCGCGACGACCTTCGGCGAGCAGCCGGCGGTGTTCTCGTTGAGGTGCAGCCGAAGGCCGGGGCCGAGGTCGGGAACGCCTTGAATGGTGGTCATTGTCGTTTTCCCACGGGATCCGGGGTCCGGGATCCGGGGTCCGAAAACCGAGCTTCAATCGAACGTGCGTGACCTTCGAGGCCTTCGGCTCTTGCTAACGTCGTCACGGTGCCGGCGATTCGTTTCAGGCCCTGCTTGGTCATGCGTTGGACGGAGACCAGCTTCACGAAGTCGGCGGCGTTGAGCCCGCCACGGTAGCGAGCGGCGCCGGCCGTTGGCAACACGTGATTGGAGCCGATGGCGTAGTCGCCGGCCACTTGCGCGGTCCACCGACCGACGAACACGGCGCCAGCATTCCACACGCGCTTCGCCAGTGCCTCGGTTCCCACCACGAGGTGTTCCGACGCCGCCTCGTTCGCGAGCGCGATCGCCTCGGTCATGTTGCGGCAGATGATGATGCCGCCGTGACGCTCGAGCGACTGCAGGGCCGGGCCGGTGTCGGGCATTTGCGCCGCCACTTCGCGCGTGACCTGGCCGGCCAGCCGGCGATTCGAGGTGATGAACACGGCCCGCGCGTCCGGATCGTGTTCGGCCTGCGCGATCAGGTCCGCGGCAATGGCCGCGGCGGAGCCCGAGGCGGTGACGATCAGGATTTCCGTGGGGCCGGCGTAGAAGTCGATGCCGCAATCAGTGGAGACCAGGGACTTCGCCGCCGACACCCAGCGGTTGCCGGGGCCGACGATCTTGTCGACCCGCGGCACGGTGCGCGTGCCGTACGCCATGGCGGCAATGGCGTGGGCGCCGCCGACCTGGAACAGCCGATCGACGCCGGCCTCCAGGGCCGCGGCAAACACCGCGGCATCGGGCCGCGGGCAGGCCACGATCACCTCCGGCACACCCGCCGCGCGCGCGGGAATGGCCGTCATCAGCAAAGACGAGGGAAGCGGATAGCGGCCTGCGGGCACGTAACAGCCGACCCGCGAAATGGGAATCACGCGCTGCTCGACGCTGATGCCGGCGCCGACCGCCTTGCGCCAGCCTTTCGGCACCTGCGCCTTCGCCACCGTCTGGATGTTCGCTGCCGCTCGCTTGAGGGCCCGCCGTACGTTCGGCGCCAGCGTGCGCGCCTGCGCCTCCCACACGCGACGAGGCACCTCGATCCCGCCCCGCAGGCCATCGAACTCGCGAGCGAACTTCAGCAGTGTCGGATCGCCGCCCTTGCGAACGCGATCAACGATTACGGCGGCCCTGACTTCGGTCGCGCGATCACGAATGCGCGTGGCCGACAGCAAACTGGCGACGGCGCGACGATTAGTTGATGTGACGATTCTCATGGGATCAAAATGCAAACACCAAGATCACGAAGTACTCTTTCGGGTCTTGCTTCGTGTTCTTCGTGATCTTCGTGTTAGCTCAAATGACAATCTTGTTTAACGGGTATTCAACAATACCCTGCCCACCGGCCGCCTTCAGGCGCGGGATCAGATCCCGCGCGACTTTCTCTTCCAGGATCGTATTGATGGCGACCCACTCCGGATCGCTCAGCGACGACACCGTCGGCCGCTGCAGGGCCGGCAGCAGGGCGATCAGCTTCTCCAGGTCGGTTCGCTTCGCGTTCAGCATCAGGCCCACGCGTCCCTGCGCATCGATCGCCGCGCGCAGCAGCAGCGCCAGGTTCTCGATCTTGGTCTTCTTCCAGGTGTCCGCCATGGCCGACTGGTTGGCGATCAACTGGGTGTTGGATTCCATGATGGTTTCGAGAATGCGCAAGCGGTTCGCGCGCAGCGTCGATCCGGTTTCGGTGGCTTCGACGATGGCGTCGGCCAGCACCGGTGGCTTGACTTCGGTCGCGCCCCATGAGAACTCGACGTCGACCGCCATGCCCTTGGTAGTGAAGTAATTCTTGGTGACGCGCACCAGCTCGGTGGCAATCCGCTTGCCGTTGAGGTCGGCCACCGTCTTGAACGGCGAGTCTTCCGGCGCGGCCAGCACCCACTTCACCTTACCAAAGCTTTGCTTGGCGTAGACCAGGTCGCAGATGCGCGCGAGCGGTGTCTGCTCGGGGTGGCCGATTTCATGTTCGGCGATCCAGTCCTGGCCGGTGAGGCCGGCATCGAGCACGCCGTCGGCGACGTAGCGCGCCATCTCCTGCGCGCGGATCAACATGCACTCGATCTCGGGATCGTCGATCGTCGGGAAGTACGATCGCGAGTCAACGCGCATCTGGTAGCCGGCGCGCTGGAACAACTGGATGGTCGCGTCCTGCAACGATCCCTTCGGAATCCCCAGTTTCAATTTCATTTCGTCCCCGTCAGTTCGGTGTAAAAGCACGATCGCTCGCCGGTGTGGCAGACGTTGCCGTCACCCTCGCGCCGCACCTTGATCAACACGGTGTCTTCGTCGCAGTCGATCAGCACCTGCCGAACGGCCAGCCGGTTGCCCGAGGTTTCACCCTTCATCCACAGCTTGTTGCGCGTGCGGCTGAAGAAGGTGACGTAGCCGGTCTGCTGGGTCAGCTGCCAGGCCTCGTCGTTCATGAACCCGACCATCAACACCTCGTTGCTGGTCTCGTCCTGCACGACCGCCGGTATCAACCCGTCCAGTTTCGTGAAATCCATATATCCTTGCAAAAACAAAAGGCCCGCCTTGCCGGCGGGCCTTTGCGTGAAACGAATCCTGGTGGATGTCGTGGTCTCTACGCGCAAACTCCGGCCGTGCCGTTTTGTGAACGGTGGTGATGGCTCCGGTGCGCGTGGTGGACGAACGACATGACCCTGAAAAGGGTAGCTGATCCCAGATTGGAAAAGCAACTGACCCGGCTCCGGCTAAAGCCGGAGGCTACTTCCGAGGGAGTCGCTCCGTGGTGTTGGCCGCAGACCACGCAAACACCGCGGCCACCGCACCCTGCTGGATCACATCGTCCTTTTGAACGTGATCGAACGAGTCCATGTTCGAGTGGTGCGTGCGCGAGTTGTACTCGAGGCGCTCCTGGATGAACTGGAAGCCGGGAATGCCGGCATCCTCGAACGAGCCATGGTCGGTCTGGCTCACCGGGCGCGGGCTCACGTTCTTCCAGCCGAGGTCCTTCAGCGGCTTGCCCCACTCCTCAAACTGCTTCATCGCGCCGGTATTGCCCTGGCCCCAGATGCCGACGATGCGGCCGGTGCCGTTGTCGAGGTTGAAGTAGGCCTGGACGTTCTCGTGCCCCGGCTTGAAGGCCTTCGTCTTGGGATCGAAGTAGTGGCGCTGCACGTACTCACGCGAGCCGAGCAGCCCCTGCTCCTCGGCCGCCCACAGGGCCACGCGGATGGTCCGTCGCGGTTTCAGCCCGAGAGCCTGGATCACGCGGACCGCTTCGATCATCGCCGCCGACCCCGTGGTGTTGTCGGTAGCGCCCGTCGCATACGGATAGGTATCGAAGTGCGCGCCCATGATCACCACCTCGTTGGCGAGGTCGCTGCCCGGAATCTCCGCGATGATGTTGAAGGCGTTGCCGGCCGGATCCGTTTCCGGATGGAACCTGGTCTGGATGTTCACTTCCATTCGCACCGCCTGGCCGCGCGCCAGCAGCCGGACGATGCGGTTGTAGTGTTCGACGGCAATCGTCGCGGACGGAACCTGTGCGGGCACCTTCGGATCGCGGCTGCCGCCGTTACCGGGGAAAATCGTGCCGCCGTCGACGAGCTGCGTTTGCCACGACAGGTTGCTGCCGCCGGCCGGCGAGTCGTTGTCAGACCCGCGGTCGAGATACACCGCGGCGCCCTCAGCGGCGAGGAAGCGCTGGAGCGAGGCCGGCGTCACCGGAGCCGTGGCACCGGTGGGAGCGGCGGCGGGCGGTGCGGCCGCCGCTGCGGGCGCGGGCATCTTCATGGCCTCGGCCCAGTCACCATCGTTCATCAGGAGCACGACCCGGCCGTCCAGCATCCGGACCACACGGACACCTTGGCTGACGACAATCTTGCCCTGCAGTTGGCCCTTGTACTTGGCGAGGTCACCTTCGGTGACCGCCTCCACGCGCACCACCTCGGCGGCGACCGGCCCATTGGTCGACGGTGAATTCCACCGCGGCTGGCCGACCAGCGCGGCGGTTTGCGGCGCGGTCATGTTGATCGAGAAGCGCTCGATCGTCCATCCCTGGCCGAACGGAAAGCGTTCGATGTGGATGTTCTTCAGGCCCCACTCGGCGAACTTCTTCATCACCCAGTCAGCGCCCTGGGTGTACGCCGGCGTGCCGGTCGCGCGCGGACCGTAGACCTCGGAGAGCCACCAGTGCGTCTCCATCGCCTGCGAGCGCGTGATCGCCTCGCCGCGAATGCGGTTCACTGTGGCGGGATCGACGCCAGCCATCGGCGCCTGCGCGCTGAGTGAGAGGGTGATGGTGAGAAAGGAAGCGGTCAGCAGGAACGTTCGTTTCATGAGTCCTCGGGTCGAAATTCACCACACGGAATCACGGAAACACGGAAGCACGAGACATTCTTGGACCAACTCGAATGTTTCCGCGTTTCTGTGCTTCCGTGAATGCATTCACTGTTGTGGCGCGGCGGTGGTCGTCGCGGCAGGGCCGCGTTTGTACTTGTCGAACCAGAAGCGCAGATACAACTGCGTGCGCACGAAGTTCGACGGCGTGCTCGACGTGCCGTGCCACTCGTTGTTCATGCGCAGCATGGCGGTCGGCACCTTCAGCAGCTTGAGCGCGCTGTAGAACTGCTCGGTCTGCGGCATCGGCGTGCGCAGATCCTGTACGCCGGTCATCAACATGGTCGGGGTCTTGACGTTCGCCACATAAGTGAGCGGCGAGCGACGCAGGTGTTCCGACGGGTCCTCCCACGGCATTTTCTCGAAGTTGTAATACCAGCTGGCGCCGTCGGTGGTGCCGACGAAGCTCACCCAGTCGATCACCGGGCAATTCGCCGAGGCCGCCGCGAAGCGATTGGTCTTGCCGACAATCCATGCGGTCAGCACGCCGCCGCCGCTGCAGCCGGTCACGAACATGTTGCGCTCGTCGACGAAGCCCTTCTTGAGCAACTCGTCGACGCCGCCCATCAGGTCGTCGTAGTCCTTGCTCGGGTAGGCGTTGTTGATCTGGTTGCCGAACGAACTGCCGTAGCCGGTGCTGCCGCGCGGGTTGGTATACAGCACCACGTAGCCGTTGGCCGCCTGTTCCTGCCACCCGTAGTTGAACCCGACGCCGTACATGCTGTGCGGGCCGCCGTGAATGTGCAGCTGCATCGGGTACTTCTTGGTGGCATCGAAATCAGGCGGCGTGATGTACCAGCCCTGGATCTTCATGCCATCGGCCGACGTGTACCACATCTCCTTGACGTCGCCGAGCTTCTTGCCCGCCAGGATGTCTTCGTTGACGTTGGTCAGCTGCTTGATCTGGGTCGGCGTCGCGACATCGAACGAGACGATGTCAGATGGCACGTGCGGCGAGGTGAGCACGCCCACGGCCTTGCCCTTGACGACACTGGCGGTCGTCAGCATGTAGGTGCCTTTGGTCAGCGGCTGCACAACGTCGGTGCGGTCGCCGGCCATTGGCAGCACATAGAGGTTCTGCGACCCCTGATCCTGGGCGGTGAAGTAGATGCCGGTGCCGTCCGGCTTCCACATCACATTCTGCGGCGAGCGGTCCCATTCGCCTGACACGACGCGAGCGTTGGTGCCGTCGATGTTCATCACGTAGAGCTTGCTGTCCTGCCACGTGTTGCGCGACGCGTCGTAGCCGACGTAGGCGACGCGCTTGCCGTCGGGCGACACCTGCGGGCTGCCGTCAGGACCCTTGCGGGTGGTCAGTTGCTTGATGGCGCCGGTCTCGACCGCTACCGAATAGATGTCCGATTCGCGCCATTGGTACTCGGCATCGGCGACGCGGTTGGATCCAAAGAGAATCTGTTTGCTGTCGGGGGTCCACTCGACGCCGTTGTGGTGCCACTGGCCGTCGGTCAACTGGCGCGGCGTGCCGCCGCTGGCCGGCACCACGAAAATATGCCGGAACGCATCGTCATCGAAGCCGACGCCATCGGAGCGATAGTCGAGGCGTTCGACGATCCGCGGCGCCTCGGTCCATTTGGCGCCCTCGGGGGCGCGCGGCATCTTGATGGGCCACGCATTCTTGGCATCGACGCTCATGACGAAGCCCAGGCGGTTGCCGTCGGGCGACCAGGCGACGGCGCTCGGAGTTTTTTCGACGCGGGTGACCTGCGACACGGCGCCTTCGGCGTCCATGTAGCGGACGAAGATCTGTGAGCCCTTCGGCTCGCCTTGGGCGGTGTAGGCAATTCGGTCGCCGGTCGGCGACCAGCGGGCGTTGCTCCCACGCACGAGGAAGCGGTTCTTGCCGCCGTCGGCGTTCATCACCCACAGCGATGACTCACGCTTGTCGTTGACCTTGTCGATCCAGCCGCGCGTGTAAATGATCTGCGCGCCGTCGGGCGACAGTTGCGGATCTGCGACGGTTTCGAACTCAAGGTAGAGATCGAGGTTCAGGCGGTCGGTGGCCGCACTGTTCGCAGTGGTGTTCTGGGCGGCGATGACAGCGGGTAACGACGCCAGGGCGAGAGCAACCAGGAGACGACGCATGGATCTTCCTCCTTCAAGGACGCGGGGCCGACGCACAGAGATTAGCCCCATTCGGCCGGTCCGGCACTACGGCTGACGGCGCAGGCGGGCCAACCGTCGATAGAGCGCCAAGGGCGGCTCGGGGCGGTTATTGGGCGTGCGCTGGAGCGCGGCCTCGTAGGCGGCGATGGCGCCGGCGCGGTCGCCCCGCGACTCCAGCGCCAGACCGCGGTAGTAGTAGCCACGGGCGTCCTCTGGCGCCTGCGCCACCAGTGCATCGGCGGTGGCGGCAAGTGTCTCGGTGCCACGCATCTGCTGGACGCGTGCGCGAGCGGCCAGTTGGTCTGCCGTGGCGGTGGGTGGCGCCGGCATCATCACCCAGTCGGTGGTGACGGTCCGGCCGCTCACCGGCAGAGACACGCGAATGCGCTGTCCCGCCGGAGGCAACGTCGTCATGGTGACCCAGACTTCGAGCGTCGTCGACGTCTCCATGCGGATGGGTGCTTCCTCTGGCGCCCGTACTACTGAGACCGGCGGCCCGGCCGTTGCCGCGCCGTCCGGCTGCTCGACCTCGACCCGGATGCCGGCGTCGAGCTGTGCCCGCGAGAAGGCAACCAAGGCGCCTTCCGTCGTGATGCGGTTGCGCAGCCTCCCGTCGAACAGGCTCACGATGCCCAGGGCCTCGTCGCCAGGCGCGCCGGTTTCAATCGCGAGGCGGGCCATCAACGGTTCAACCGGCGCGACGGGTTCAACACGTTGAACCCTCTCAACCGCAACTCCTTCGACCCGGTCAGCGGGCCGGCGCATGTACCACCACGCGCCGGCCGCCACGAGCAGTAACGCCAGCCCCAGGCCGTAGCGACCAAGCTGCTTCACTTGAGCCTCACCTGGTGCTGGCAATTGCCGGCGCTGCTGCTGCCCGACACGGGCATCGGGTGGCCGTCCTCCATGCGCCGGGCGCCGCTGTTGATGCCGGTGCCGGCCTTCGACGTGCAGAACTGGTCGCCGAACTCGGCGGGAAAGGTCCAGGCGTAGCACCGGCCGTCCCACCCCCGGTAATAACTGGCGTCCGAGTAGGCCATCACACAGCCGCGGTGACCGCTGGTGGCGCCGCCCCAGAGGGCAATCACCCCGTCGTCGCCGCCGTTGCAGGTCCCCTCGTCGTAGTCGCCGTGGTGTTCGACTGACACCGCGTGGCCCAGTTCGTGCGCGATGGTGGTGGCCTCCTCATCCGCCGAGTACGTGCGCATCACGCTTTCGTTGATGCACACCTTTTCGACGTCGTTGGGAGTGCCCACGTCGGGAAACACCTTGCCGGCTGTGGTCTCGTCGAGGCCGCAACCGCCCGTCAGCAGCAGGCCCTTCTGCGCGCCGGCCGAGGCGTAGCCGCGATTGAAGTTGACCACGCGCGAGGCGTCGTACTGGGTCTGCTGGATGGTGTAGGTCAGCACGCCGCTGGCGCCGAAGTAGCCCACGCCCCTGGCATAGGCATCGTAGATGAAGAGATTCTTGTGCTTGGGGCTGGTGGTCACCCAGTCGGTGCCCACGATGAACCCGCGATACTCCTCGAAGTTGGAGAAGCCGTCGCCCCGGTTCTCGCCCGCCGGCTCGTCGTCCTGGTCCGCCGACGCCGCCTGGCCCCACACGCCGGCGTTGCGCTCCCACCCGTCCCAGATCCGGTTGCCGTTCGCGTCCACGGGAACGGTAATCGTCGAGCCGCCGCCAGCGGCATCGAGCAGGTACCATTCACCGTCCACGATCACTTCGGCCTTGAGCCGGCCCCATGCGCCATAGTCGAACGCGGCGAGGGTCACCCCGGCCGAGGTGACGGCGTCGGTGGTTTCGATGACGAGGGTATTGCCGCCGGGCCCTTCCACCGGCGCGCTCATGGGCTGCGGCTGTTCGCTCGAGAATCGCAGGTCGAGTCCGGTGCCGCTGCCGCCGGCATTCAGCGCATAGCCCTTTTCTCTCGACACGTCGAACAACGTGAAGCGGAAGCGGCCGGCCACGCCAAGGGTGGGATCGATCGAGGCCCGCACCGTGATCCGATCGAGCAGCTTGGGACGCCACTTCGCGTCGATGGCGTCGAGCGTGCCGGTGATCCCCAGCCGGCGGTGCAGGTCCCACGTGACCTTGTGCGTCGTGCCGCCGTCTGGGCCGGGGCGACCTTTCCCCTCGAACGATCCCTGCATACGGCCGTCGATCACGGCGCGGTACTGGTGATCGGCATAGGAATAGCTATCAGCGTTGTCGTCGTTGTCCGGGGCGATGGCTTGGCGCAGGCTCGTGGTCTTGAACTCGCTCACCTGACCGAACATCTGACCGCCACGCCTCCCGATCCAGTCCACCATCTGCTGGGGCGGGACCTCGGCGGGCGATCGCTGCAGGATGACGGGGCCGTAGCCAGAAGTGAAGGTGTGCAACACCTGCAGGTCGGCGAACGCCCAGAACGAGTACGTGCCGTTAGGCAGGATGTCCTTCAGCGGATCGTCGTCAGCGAGCGAGTGATAGACCCACGCCCAAGCACCGGTAGACAACACGCTGCCGCCCGAACCAGATCCCGACAGCTGCAGGCGCTCGGTCGGACGTCTGAAATCTGAAGTCAGGCCGGAGGGACGGCGCCGCGTCACCGCCACCCCGCCCGCCTCTGCCGTCCATGACGACCCATCGTCCACGAGCTCGACAAATTGCCCTGTGGTTCGGCCGCTGGGATCCTTCACGTCGATGCGCCGCGCTTCGAGCCACCTGACGCGCACCTGAA
>SHUG01000048.1 GCA_009694735.1 Acidobacteriota bacterium
TGGCCAACGAGCTTGAGCAATCCGCGGCGGGAATGGTGGTCCTTCCCGTGGGTCTTGAAGTGTTCGGTCAGGTAGGTGATGCGCTCGCTGAGGATCGCCACCTGCACTTCGGGTGAGCCGGTGTCGGTGTCGTGCGTCTTGTAATCGCCGATCAGGGCGGTCTTCTTGTCTTTCGTCAGTCCCACGGAAACCTCCACGCACGGCCGAGTAGCCCAAGACGGGTTTACCAAGCCGCCGTATGTGGCGATAACAGCATCGCCTGTAACCCGGTTATGTTACTACAGGGCGGGCGGCTTGCGCCGCCCGTGGGCCGCGCTTCCTCGGTAGGCCTTCGGTAGGTAATCAGGGCACGACCACGCCGGAGGCGTGGCCGACGGCCCGCGAAGCGGCCGCCAACCGCACCGAAGGTGCGGCCCACGGTCCCGAAGGGGCCGCTACACGAACACCACCGCGCAATGCAGGTAGCCCGGCGTCTTTGCGGGCCTGGCCAGCCCAACCAGCGTTCCATCGGGTCCCATTAGCCTGACCAGCTCCGGCAAGGAGCTCAGGGCCGCCAACAGGTCGCCTGGGGCGACTTCCAGCCCGTTCTTGACCCGCGCCACGTGCTCAGGGCCCCGGAGGGTCACCGCGGGCAATTCCGGCAACAGCGTGCTGAAGGGCAGCAGCCGCCCAGCCAGGGTCTCGCGGCTCAACTGCACCACCTCGGCCAGGGGCACGGCGCCAGCGAGCCCAAATTCCCCCGAGCGCGTCCGCCGCAGGGCGGTGAGCACGCCGCCCATGCCGAGCGTCGCGCCCAGGTCGTGGGCGAGCGCCCGCACGTAGAACCCGGCGGTCACTCGCATGCGCAGCACGGCGGTCTCGCCGTCAAAAGACATGACGTCGAGTTCGCGAACGGTGACGGTCACGGCCTTGGGCCGCACCACCACACCGTCCTTGGCCTTGCGCGCGATGTTGTACGACCGCTCGCCATCGATGTTCTTCGCCGAGAACGCCGGGGGTGTTTGCTCGAACGTCCCGCGAAACCGGCCGAGCGCGTGATCGATCTGCTCGCGCGCCGGCCGCTCACCGGACGTCGTCACCACCGTCCCCATGGCGTCGTAAGTGTTGGTGGTGCGGCCGAAGGCGACCGTGGCCTCGTAGTCCTTGTCGCTGGCCGTCAGGAATTGCGCGAGGCGCGTCGCCCTTCCGATCACGAGCGGCAGCACGCCGGTCGCCATCGGGTCGAGCGTGCCGGTGTGGCCGATGCGCGACACGCCCAAGGCGCGGCGGGCCACGGCGACGACATCGTGAGAGGTCGGCCCCGGCGTCTTGTCGACGACCAGGACGCCGTCTGGAAAGGGCAGCCGATTCACTTTGCGAAGATCGCCTTGTAGGCGGCGAGTTCGGCGATCGACTCTTCGATGTCGGCGAGGGCGCGATGGGTCTCGGTCTTCACGGGCGCGTACTGCCGCCGAGGACACCAGTGCGCCACCAACTGCTTCACCGAACTCACATCGACAATGCGGTAGTGCAGGAAGTCGTGAAAGGCGGGCATGTAGCGCGACAGGAAGCGCTTGTCCTGCCAGACCGAGTTGCCGCACAGCGGCGCCGTGTTCGCATAGCAGTACTTGCGGACAAAGCGCAGCGTGTGCGCTTCGGCCTCGGCGAGCGTCACGCCTTCGTCCGCCACCCGATCCAACAGGCCGCTGGCCTTGTGGGTCTTGCGGGGCCAGGGGTCCATGGCGCGCATCTTCGCCGCGCTCTGGCGAATCGCCAGCTCGGGGCCGCGAGCGACAAGGTTGAGATCGAAGTCGGTGATGAGGGTGGCGATCTCAAGAATTACATGCCGGTCGGGATCGAGACCGGTCATCTCGCAATCCACCCAGACCATGTAGTCGCGGCTGCGCCGGACCGTCGCGCGTTTGGCCATCGTGGCTTACTTCGACTCGTCGTCGCCCGGCCTTCGCTCGCTGGATTGATCGCGAGCTTCGGCAGGCTTCGGCGTGTGGTCGGCCTCGATCGGGCTGTCGACCGTGCGCGCGGCATCTTCGGCGTGGATTTCCTGGATCAGCTCCTCGATGCGGGCCTGGGCGGTGACCGACTCATCGAAGATGAACTTGACCTCGGGTACGCGCCGCAACGCCAGGCGCTCGGCCAGCAGGTGCCGGACGAAGCCGGTGGCGCGTTCAAGCGCCTTGACCGTCTTCTTGCGCTCGGCGGCGTCGCCGATGGTGGTCCAGTAGATCCGCGCCAGCGACAGGTCGCCGGTCACCTTGGTGCGGGTCACGGTGACCAGGCCGACCCCCGGATCGCGAACCTCGGTGGCCAGCATCTGGCTCACTTCCTCGCGGACCTGTGCCTGGATGCGCTCGACGCGATGGGTCAGCGCCAAGTTACACCGCCTGCGCCACGCGCTCCATATGGAACACTTCGATGACGTCACCGACCTTGAGGTCGTTGTAGCCCTGCAGGCCGATGCCGCATTCGAAGCCGGTCTTCACTTCGCCGGCGTCGTCCTTGAAGCGCTTGAGCGAGGCGATCTTGCCGGTCCACAGTTCGACGTTGTCGCGGAGCAGGCGCGCCTGCGCGTCGCCCGATCGCCTGATCAGGCCTTCGTTGACCATGCAGCCGGCGATGGTGCCGATCTTCGGCACCTTGAACGTTTCGCGCACGGTCGCGGCGCCGATGCGCGCTTCCTTGAACGTCGGATCGAGCAGGCCGGCCATGGCCAGCTTGATCTCGTCGGTGACGTGATAGATGACCGTGTGGTGGCGAATGTCGACCTTCTCGCGATCGGCCACCTCGGCCGCGTTGCGATCGGGGCGGACGTTGAAGCCAATGATGATCGCGCTCGACGCCGTCGCCAGCAGCACGTCCGACTCGTTGATGGCGCCCACCGCCGAGTGAACGATCTTGATCTTGGTCTTCTCGTCGGTCAGCTTGGCCAGCGTATCGGCCAGCACTTCCGCCGAACCCTGCACGTCGGCCTTGATGATCAGCGCCAGTTCCTTCGCGCCACCCACGGCCAGCTGGGCCTGGAGCGATTCGAGCGTCATGCGCGAGCCCTTGGCGCCGAGCGACTTTTCCTTCGCCTGGCCCTGCCGGAAAGTTGCAATTTGCCGCGCCTTCGCATGGTCGGCAACCGCCTGGAACGAATCGCCCGGAGAGGGCAGTGACTCGAGGCCGAGCAGTTCGACCGGCGTCGAGGGCCCGGCGAACTTGATGTTGCGGCCACGGTCGTCGATCAGCGCGCGCACCTTGCCCACCACGGGGCCGGCAATCACGTTGTCGCCGACGCGCAGCGTGCCATCCTGCACCAGCACGGTGGCGACGGGGCCGCGGCCGCGATCGAGCTTGGTCTCGAGCACGGTGCCGATGGCACTGCGCTTCGGGTTGGCCTTGAGGTCGTCGATTTCGGTGACCAGCAGGATCATTTCCAGCAGGCCCTCGAGATTTTGTTTCTTCTTCGCCGATACTTCGACGAACACGGTGCTGCCGCCCCAGTCTTCGGGCATCAGTCCGAGCTCGGTGAGTTGGCGCTTGACCGTCTCCGGGTTGGCGCCCGGCTTGTCGATCTTGTTCACGGCCACGATAATTTTCACGTTCGCGGCCTTGGCGTGGTCGATCGCTTCCCTCGTCTGGGGCATGACGCCGTCGTCGGCCGCCACCACCAGCACCACCACGTCGGTCACCTTGGCGCCGCGGGCGCGCATCATGGTGAAGGCCGAGTGGCCGGGCGTGTCGAGGAACACGATCGACTTGCCGGTCTTCTCGCCGGCGCTCACCAGGTAGGCGCCAATGTGCTGCGTGATGCCGCCGGCTTCGCGCTCGGCCACCCGCGTGGTGCGAATGGCGTCGAGCAGCGTCGTCTTGCCGTGATCGACGTGGCCCATGATGGTGACGACCGGCCAGCGCGTGACCAGGTCTTCGGGGTTCGCGGTCTTGTCGCTCTCCTCGATGATTTCCTGCTCGAAGCTGCGTGTGTGGATCTCCGCGCCAAAGCTGGCGGCGAGCATCTTGGCAATGTCGAGGTCGATGGCCGAGTTGATGGTCATCATCATGCGGCGATCGAGCAACGCCTTGAGCGCGTCCTTGACGCGGATTTCAAGACGATCCGCCAGGTCCTTCACCGACATGCCTTCCGAGAAGGTGATGGTGCGGGTTATGGGCGGCGGCGGCACGACCGGCGCCGGCGCCTGCGGGCGCGCCGATTCACGGCGCTGCGACGAGCTGCGGCCGGGCGGGCGCTGCTGATACTGCGGACGGAAACCGGGACGCATGCCCGGACGCGGCGGCAGGCCCGTGCTGGGGCGCACCGGCTGCGAGGGCAGCGGACGCGGACCCCCCAGCATGGCGGCGGTGTTGCTGACCGGACGCTGCGGACCATAGCCCGGACGCTGGCCGGCCGGACGAGCGAGATTGCCGGTGGCCGCGGGCAGCGGGCCCTTGGCAGCGGCCGGCGCCACGCGGGGCGGCTGCGGCACGAGCTGACGCTTCGGCTGCAGCGGCGGTGCGCTGGGCGGCGCCTTGCCGGGCTCTTCCACGCGCAGCCGGATGCTGGGCGGCACGAACCGGCCCGCTTCCTTGCGCACGGGCGCCGGCGTTTGTGCCGAGGCCGCGATCGCCGGTTCGGGCTCGCTGATCGGCTCGGGCACGGGTTCGTGCACTTCGACCATCGGCTCGGGCGCGGCACCGACCGGTTCGACGTGCTCGAACACCGGCGCCATTACCGGCTGCTGCTCGTCGAACGGTTCGTCGACGTGGTGCTCGTCGGGCAGCGGTTCAACCGGCTTCGCCTTCTTGATCAGGCGCGGCGGGCCGAGCGTTGGCGCGGCCGGCTTGGCGGGCTCTGGCGCCGCGGTGCCCTTCCTGGCGGCGGTCGCCTTCGACTTGGCGGCGCTCTTCACGGCCTGGGTGGCTTGTTCGGAGAAGATGTCGCCCTTGGGCAGCGTGATGTTGCGCTGCTTGGCGAGACGATCCACGAATTGCCGCGCGACGATCTCCTCGAGCGTGCTCGACGCGCTCTTGAGCTCGATGCCGTGTGCCTTCTTGAGCAGTGCCAGCACCTCTTGCGAGGTGGTGTTCAGCAACTCGGCGACCTTGTAAATCCGGACTGTGGACAAAACGCGTTTCCTCAGGCTCTCGTGCTACTTCGTTTCTTCAGCGGCCGGCTTGTCGGCGGCTGGCTCGTCGGCGACCGCACCCGCGGGCGCAGCCTCGCCCGCAATCGGTGCGGTCTCGCCCTCAACCGCTGCGGCCTCGCCCTCAATTGGGTCGTCGCCTTCAGCGCTCGCGGCCTCGAGTGCGCCAAACTGCGCCTCGACTTCCTTCCGCTTCTCTTCTTCGCTCTTGATGTCGATGCGCCAGCCGGTCAGCTTCGCCGCCAGCCGAACGTTCTGGCCCTTCTTGCCGATGGCGAGCGACAGCTGGCTGTCTTCGACCATCACTTCCATCACTTTGTCGACGTCACTGACGATCGTGACGCGCTGCACCTTGGCCGGGCTGAGCGCGTTCATCACGAACTGCACCGGGTCATCCGAGAAGTCGACGATGTCGATTTTTTCGCCACGCAACTCGCGGATGATGGCCTGCACGCGCGTGCCCTTCATGCCGACGCAGGCGCCCACCGGGTCGACGTCGCGCTCGCGCGAGTAGACCGCGACTTTCGCGCGATCGCCGGCCTCGCGGACCGCGCCGCGGATCATCACCGTGCCGTCGTAAACCTCCGGCACTTCCTGCTCGAACAGCTTGATCAACAGCGCCGGGTCAGTGCGCGACAGCACGATCTGTGGGCCCTTGGCGTTCTTGCTGACGCCGCGGATGACGGCGCGGACCCGGTCGCCCTGCGCGTAGCTTTCGGCCCGCGACTGTTCCTTGCGGGGCAGCACGGCTTCGACGCGGCCGACTTCGACGATGATGTCGCCCTGCTCGAAGCGCTTGACGAGCCCGTTCATGACCTCGCCGACGCGCTGGTTGTATTCGGCGTAGACGTTCTCGCGCTCGGCTTCGCGCACCTTCTGGAAGATCACCTGCTTGGCGGTCTGCGCCGCGATGCGGCCCAGCACGTCGGTGCGCTTCGGGAACTCGATCTCGTAGCCGACCTCGACCTCGGCATCCTCGCCGTAGATCTCCTTGGCTTCCGCCATCGAGATTTCCTTGGCCGGGTTAGTCACTGCCTCGACGATCGTCTTCACCGCGAAGAGCTCAATCTGCCCGTTCTCGGCGTTGAACTTCGCCTTGAGGTCCTCATCGCCCTTATAGAACTTGCGCGACGCCGTGAGCACCGCCTCTTCCATGGCCTGGATGACGACATCAGGTTCGATGCCTTTCTCCTTGGCGAGCGCTTCAATCGTCTGCATCAACGGGTTGCTAGTCATGATTCGGTGATCAACCTTGCATGCCGGGCCGCGACATCGGAGCGGCCCGCAGGTACTCTAAAACTCCAGGTCGAGGTGAGCGCGCTTGATGAACCGCAACGGCAGCTTCATCAGCTTCTTGCCCTCCGACTCGAACAGCACATCTTCGTCGTTGGCGTCTCCCTCGACGCCGCGGAGTCGCCCCGAGAACGCGGTTTGGCGCTCGACCGGCCGCGAGGTGACGATCTTGGCCCATCGCCCGGCGAACCGCCGGTAATCATCGGCGTGGCGCAGGGGCCGATCCAGTCCCGGTGACGACACCTCGAAGGTGTAGCCGCTGGGAATCACGTCTTCGACGTCGAGCATCGTGCTCAACTCTTCGGCGACGCGCGCGCAATCTCCGATGCTGACGCTTTCTTCCGGCTTGGACGCAGGCCCCGGCCGATCGACGATGACCCGCAGCACCTGCTGGCCACCTTCTCGCTTCAACTCGACGTCGAAAATGTCGAGGCCATAGGCCCCGGCCACTCGGGTCGCCATCTCTCGGACGCGTTCGAGCGGGCTCAAAAAAGCCCCCTATAAAACACAAAGAGTGGGCTAAAAGGCCCACTCTGGTTACCCAGACTAAGAACCGACTTCATAGTGTAACACGGTGGGCCGACGGGGTTCCCACGGGGGTTCACAGCCCAGAGGTTCAAGGCCGATGGTTCAAGCCCGGTGGTTCTAGAGCGGGCGGGCGACGAGGTCGTACCCTTCGGCGCCGACGATTTCCACATCCACGAACGAGCCCATGGGGAAGTCGGAGGGGTCGCATTCGGTCAGGTAGACGACCGGGTCGATTTCGGGGGCCTGCCCGGGCAGGCGGCCTTGGAGGACCAACTCATGCTCAGGCGAGGGGCCGTCCACGACCAGGCGGGTCTTTTCGCCCAGCCGCCGCAGCTGCCGCGCCGCCACGATGTCCCGCTGCCTGGCCATCAGCCGGTCTTGCCGCTTGCGCTTGGTCGCCGCTGGCACGTCGTCCTTCAGCTCGTGCGCCGAGGTGCCTTCCTCGTGCGAATACGTGAACACGCCGACGTGGTCGAAGCCAATGTCCGAGATGAAGCCCTCCAGTTCGGCGAAGTCGTCCGCGGTTTCGCCGGGGAAGCCGACGATGAACGTGGTGCGGAGGGCGACGTTGGGAATACGGGCGCGGATGTTCTGGAGCAGCCGCACGTACGACTTGCGCGTGCCGGGCCGCTTCATGCGCTTCAGCACCGCATCCGAGGCGTGCTGTAACGGCAGGTCGATGTACTTGACGACCTTGTCAAGGTCGGCAATCGCGTCGATCACTTCGTCGTTGATCGTCGTGGGGTAGAGATACAGCAGGCGGATCCACTCGATGCCGTCAACCTCGTTCAGCGCCCGAAGCAGTTTCGGGAGCGCGCCGCGCTCGCCCCGGTCGATGCCGTAGAAGGTCGAGTCCTGCGAGATGAGCAGCAGTTCCTTGACGCCCTGCGCCGCGAGCTGGTGCGCTTCCTGAACGATCGACTCGATCGGCCGGCTGCGGTAGTGGCCGCGCATTTTCGGAATGATGCAGAAGGCGCACTTGTAGTCGCAGCCTTCGGCGATCTTCACGTAGGCGTAGTGTCCGGGCGTGACGCGCTTGCGCGGGGTGTCGGCGTCGTAGATGTAGGTGGGCAGGTCGACGCCGAAGACCGGCGTGGCGCCGGGATCCGGGATCCGGGATCCGGGGTCCGGCTGCGGATCGCGCCGGTAAAACGCCATTGGAACACCCGCGCGCGGATCCCGGATCCCGGATCCCGACAGAGCCTCGACAAAGGCGCCGACCTCGCCAGTGCCGAGCACGGCGTCGATTTCTGGGATTTCTTTTTTCAGTTCGTCGCGATAGCGCTCGGCCATGCAGCCGGTGACGACCAGCCGGCGGCCGGCCACCTGCTTCTTCAGCTCGGCCATCTCGAGGATGGTGTCGATGGACTCCTGCTTGGCGCGATCGATGAAGGCGCAGGTGTTCACCACCAGCACGTCGGCCTGCGCCGCGTCGGCGGTAATCTCGTGACCATCCTTCTCGGCCATGCCGAGCATGACCTCGGAATCGACGAGGTTCTTGGGGCACCCCAAGGATACGAACCCGATCTTCATTGGAACCTGCCAGTGTAGCAGGAACCTTGCGACCCCGGGAATTCAGCCACAGAAGGACACCGAGGACACTGAGTCTTTAATCAAAATGCCCGGTAGGTCCGGTGCCTCTAGCTCGTCCGACGCCGGGCTGATCGTGTACCCGCCCGTCACAAAACACGCAGATGTTTGGTGCGTGGAAGAAGTCAGGAATGCAGCGCGGGTCGTCGATGCCCTTCTGCGCCTCCGTCGGAAGGCGGTGGAGGCCGGCGGCCAGTGCGTCGATGAAGTTACGCTCGAGGTCGGTTTGCAGCGAAGGACGCTCGAACCGGATCAACAGCAGGTTTTGCGTCGTCTGCACGCTGAGCCGGACGTTCTCGAGTCGCCTTGGCCCGGGCGTGGTCCGCGGGACCGGAGCCGCACCGGGCACGTCAACGTCGCCGCTCTCGAAGTCCACCAGGAATCCCGGCTGCGCCGCAGCGCGCCAGCCGTGATTGATCAAAGATGCTCATCGTCAAGTGTCCTGGTGATCTTCCGCGAGCAGCCATTCCTCGGCGGCGTGCACCTGCACGCCGGCTGGCCGCTCGCGCACGGCTTCGGGTGTCAGCGTGAGCAGATGGCGCGTCGCGCGAGGATACTCAAGTACCGCTGCCGCCAGGGCACGATATTCCCGTTCGAGGGTCGCGGCAGAGCCGACGTCGGCCGACACCTGGATCAGGTGCTCGCTGCCGTCCGGATAGTGGGCGAGAAAGTCGACCTCCAGCCCATCCGGGGTCTTCACGTAGGCGACCTCGGCTCCTCGCCGCCGCAACACCAGGAGGACGACGGTCTCGAGGGCATGGCCAAGGTTCTCTTTACCGGATCGATCGAACACCGGGATCAGCCCGGGATCAATCGGAAACACCTTGCGCGGATTCACCATTCGCCGCCGCTCTGACGAGGTTGCCACCGGCATGGTGTGGACCAGGAACGCGTCTTCGAGGTGCGCGAGGAACTGGTGCAGCGTGTCCTTCGACACCGCCGTGGCCTGCGCCCTGATGTCCTGATAGAACTTGTGGACGCTGAACAGGCCGGCGGGGTTGCCGAGCAGCTGGCGCGTCATCCATCGCAACGCGACCGGTGACGACAGGTCGTGCCGCTCGATCACGTCGCGCAGCAGCGTGACGTCGACGTGGCTTTTCAGGAGATCGAGGCGGTCGCGCTCCGGCGCGCCCTGCGCCTCGGGGAACCCGCCAAAGCGCAGGTAGTGGCGGAGGTCCTTCTGGAGCGCCGATCGCTCGGCGGTCGCCAACCGGGCTGGATCGCCGACGGGCTCGCGACCGTGGTGCCGCAGGTATTCGCGAAAGCTGAACGGATAGACGACGGCTGCCATGGCGCGGCCGCGCATGCTGGTGGCCACCTCGCGCGAGAGGAGGTTGGCCGATGAGCCGGAGAGAAAGAGTTCGATGTTCTCGCTGTCGAGCAGCCGGCGGGCAAAGCGCTCCCACCCTGGAACGAGTTGAATCTCGTCCAGCAGCCACAGGGCACGGCGGGCGCCGCGCCACTCGGGGTTGAGGCGGTAGTACTCCTCGACGAGCAGCGCCAGGTCGGCGGCCTGCATGCCCGCCAGGCGCTCGTCCTCGAAGTTGAAGTAGAGCAAGCCCTCGCGAGGGGTGCCCGCGGCGGCGCGGTCACCGAGGAGCTGCCAGAGGAACGACGACTTACCGGTGCGGCGCATGCCGATCACCGCCACCGCACGACCCGCCACGCGCGGCAGTCGGACGTCCCGCCGCGTCAGGCTGGGGACCGCGGCCCGCTGAGCCTGCTGGACCTTGCGCGCGATGGCGTCCGCGAATGGTCCGTCCATGGAGGACGGATGGTAGCAGAAACGTACTTTTAGGGAGGACTTATTTCTACTGAAACGTCCTTCTTAAGAGTACTTATAAGTAACTGTAATTAAATCAACAACTTACGGACGTGTTCTGGGTGTCGTGCCCGTGATCAGGGGTAGATCCGGTAGAGCATGCGCGGGTAGGGAATGGTCTCGCGCACATGCTCCAAACCGCAAATCCAGCTCACGCAACGCTCGATGCCCATGCCGAAGCCGCCGTGCGGTACGGAACCGTAGCGGCGCAGGTCGAGGTACCATTCGAACGCCTCCTGCGGGAGGCCATGATCCTTGATCCGCTGTAGCAGCAGATCGAGGTCGTCGAGGCGCTGGCCGCCGCCGATGATCTCGCCGTAACCTTCGGGCGCGAGCACGTCGACGCACAGTGCCTTGTCCATCTCGTTCGGATCCGGCTTCATGTAGAACGCCTTGATCGCCGCCGGGTAGTGCGTCACGCACACCGGGCGATCAAACTGTTCTGACAGCACCGTCTCGTCGGTGCCGCCGAGGTCGCCGCCCACCTGGAAGGGCAGGCCCTTGGCGAGCAGGATCTTCGCCGCCTCGTCGTAATGCAGGCGTGGGAACGGCGCCTTCACGGCTTCGAGCTTACTGGTGTTGCGCTCGAGCGTCTTCAGTTCCTTCTGCCGGCGATCGAGCACGCGCGCGACCACCGAGGTGACCAATCCCTCGGCGAGCGTGATCACGTCGTTGAGATCCGCGTAGGCCATCTCGGGCTCGACCATCCAGAACTCGGTGAGGTGGCGGCGGGTCTTGCTCTTCTCGGCGCGGAACGTCGGACCAAACGCGTAGACCTTGCCGAGCGCCATCGCGTTGGCTTCGTTATACAGCTGGCCGCTCTGCGTCAGGTACGCCTTCTCGTGTTCGAAGTACTCCACCGGGAACAGCGTCGTCGTGCCCTCGCACGCCGCCGGCGTGAAGATCGGCGTGTCGGCGAGGATGAAACCCTGGTCGTTGAAGAAGTCGCGGACCGCGTTGATGATCTCGTGGCGCACGCGGAGGATGGCGGTCTGGCGTTCGGCGCGAATCCAGAGATGGCGGCGATCCATCAGGAAGTCAACGCCGTGTTCCTTCGGCGTGATCGGGTAGTCGTGCGCCTCGTTGACCACTTCCAGGCCGCCGGCGATCAGCTCGAAGCCGCCCGCCGCCCGTTCGTCGGCGCGCACGGTGCCGGTGACGATGATGGCGCTTTCCTGGCTGAGGTGATCGGCCACCGCGAACGTCGCCTCGTCCACGTCTTTCTTGCCCATCACGACCTGCAAGAAGCCCGTGCCGTCGCGGATCACCAGGAAGTGAATCTTGCCGCTCGACCGCCGGTTGTGCAGCCAGCCCTTGATGGTGACTGACGCGCCAACGTGTTCGCCGATCGTGTTGATATAGGTCTGGTTCATTTCTGCCTGATTGTCTCTGCCTGGTTGAAAATACCACTTCACAGCCACTCGCTGAGCAGGTCCCGCAGGCGCGCGAAGCGCGGGTAGTTCGCCAGGTTCGCCCTCACATAGCTAAGCGTGCGCGGAATGTACTGGATGTACACCGTGTTGTTGCGGGTTGTCGTCATGTAGCCGAACGTGCCGAGCGCCTTGAGATTGCGCTGCAGTGCCATCAGGTCGAATCGGCGCCGGAACTCGATGTCGTCCTGCGCACGGCGTTCGCCTTTCAGGGCGAGGAAGAACGCGATCAGCTCGTCGACCTGCGGACCAGTGAGGTCGACGTAGGAATCGCGCAGCAGCGACACCAGGTCATAGGTGTCGGGGCCCATCCGCGCATCCTGGAAGTCGATGATGTAGAGCGACCCGTCGTGCAGCATCAGGTTGCGGCTGTGGTAATCGCGGTGGCAGAGCACGCGCGGCTCACCCGCCAGTTCCTGGACGATCGCCGACCATTCGCCGCGCAGCGCCTCGCGCCAAACCTCGGTCGGCGCCGCGCCCCGGTAGGCGAGCAGGTAGTGCTTGACGAAAAATTCCAGCTCCCACGTGAGCTTCTCGACGTCGAAAGCAATTTGGTACGGCGGATAGGCCGGCGAACGCAGCACGTCACCGCGCTGCTGCATTCGGGCAATGAACGACACCGCCTGCCGATAGAGGGCGGCGTGCTCCGCTGGTGACGCTGCGCCGAGGTGCGCCTGCAGTGTCACGTCGCCGAGGTCTTCCAAACCCAGCACGCCCAACTCGTCGGAGTGATGGAGGATGGCCGGCACCGGCACGGGGATTTGCCGCAACAGGCTGGCGACCGCCACGAACGGCATCGTCGCAAACTCGATCGGGCCCTGGTGCAACGCCAGCACGATCGGCGGTGCGCCTTTCATCAGCACGCGGAAGTAGCGGCGATCGGAGGCGTCGCCAGTGAGCGGCATGACGGTGGTCACCCGGGCGGAGAGGTGGTGCAGGTCCAGATACTGCTGAAGTCGCGGGTCCACGAGGGTTGAAAGTTGGCGGTTGACGTTTCAGAACGGTTCGGCGACCAGTCCATTGTCGCCCATTACCAGCGAGCATTCGACATGTCGCGCGCCCGCGGGCACGCGCACGCGGTCGGCCGCCACGCAGCGAATGAGCGAGGCGCCGGCGCCGATCGTGACGTGGTTCCAGAGAATCGTTTCGCGGATGTCCGCGGCGGGCGAGACGTCGCAGCCGTGGCCGCGGTCGAGTGTCCGGCCCTCGCGCGCCGCCAGGGTCAGCGCGGTGGCCAGGTAATCGCGCGGCGTGCCGATGTCGAAGAACTCAGCGGCGGTTCGCATCACTCGCACGTGGTCGGGCCGTTGCGCAATCAGGTGCGGGTAGATGCCGTGCACCGTCTCGGACCGTCGATCGGGACTGACGCCGGCGAACGCGGCGGCGTTGGCGGCCTGCACGCCGACAAAGTGCAACGCGCCAGGCTCGCGGCCGAACCCGCGCACCCGTCCCGCTTCGTCCGCGAGGATGCCGTTGTACTTCGGGTCGCCGTCCACCGCGGCCATGGTCACGAGCGCGCCGGTGTCGACGTGCTGTGTCGCCAGCGCACCGAGATCGACGCTGGCCAAGGTATCGCCGTTGACGATCAGGAAGCGGTCGGCCTCGAGGAGGGGCAACGCGCGCGCGGGTCCGCCCGCCGATCCCAGCACCTCGGTCTCCCACGAGTAGCGCACGGACAGGCCCAGCGCGGCGCCGTCGCCGACCTCGCGCGTGATGGTCTCGGCGCGATGATGCAGGTTGAGGACGGCGCGCGTGACGCCGGCGGCGCGCAGCGATCGCAGGATCCGCAGCACCAGCGCCTCGCCGGCCACCGGTATTGCGGCCTTCGCCCGCACCCGCGACAACGGCTGCAGGCGGGTGGCGAGTCCGGCGGTGAGGACCAGCGCCGGCCACCCCGACAGGTCCGACTTCACGCCGCCGGTGCTTCGTCGAGACGAGTCGATCATTCGTTGGCGCGGCCCACCTTCGCGTCGGACGCGACGGTGGGCAAGCCGGTGAACACCATGTCGGGACCGGCCAAGCCGTTCGCGTCGCGATGTTGTAGAAAAAGGAAGCGATACGAGTCGGTGATGTAGTCGGCCGGTGTGCGGCCCAGGGCGCGCGCGGTCTCGTGGATCGCCGCTTCACCGCCCTCGAGTTCGACGAACACTCCAACCGGGGTTTCATCCACCGCCATCACCAGATCGTCGGCTTCGAACTCCTCACGGAACTTCTCATAACGAAACCAGACGTGCAGGCCGAGGCTTTCGAGCACCGCGAGCAGTGCGACGCCATCGGAGACGACCGTCTCGTGCTCTTCGCGCATCTTGCTGACGCCCGGCTGGACCGGGCCCTTGAACGTGAGCAGGCTCTTGCCGCCTTCTGACCGCACCCGCAATGTCGACCGCTGCCGGCGCAGCGATTCATCGTCCGTGTCGAGCAGCGCGTCTTCCTGGAGACGGCGGCCGTGGAGCGGCGTGGCGCCGAGCGCGAGGATCGTCGCCCGTGCCTCGCCGGCACTGTCGAAACGAAGTTTGATCTCGCGCTCGAGCGCCATCGGTGCCCAATCGGTGACGAATCGGTGGCCTTACTCCTTGCGGACGGTAAAGAACTGTTCCTGGCCGGCCCGGATCACCAGCAGGAAGGCGGTGCCACCCGACGGCACCTGCGCCAGTGCGCGGCCCGCGTCCGGCGGCGTGCGCACCGGACGACGGTTTACCTGCGTGATGATGTCGCCGCGCGTCAGGCCCTGGCGGAACGCCGGGCTGCCTTGTTCCACGTCGGACACCAGCACGCCCTGCGTATCGCCCGGCGCCCGCAGGCGCCGCGCGACCTCAGCGGTCAACGGGCCCAGCGTGAGGCCGAAGCCCTGCGATGCCTGTTCGTCGGGTTCGGTCGCCGTCTCACGCGTCGCCGCGGCACGGTTGCCTTCGTCCGCGAGGTCGAGCTCGCCGACGGTCAGGTTCAGGGTGCGCTCTTCACGGTCGCGCAGCACCTTCACCGGCACCGTGGTCCCAGGCTTGGTGACCACCACGGTCGCCACCAGCTCGTCACGGTTCTTGATCGGCTTGCCATTGAACTCGATGATTACATCGCCCGGCTCGATGCCTGCCTTGGCGGCCGGTTGGCCACGCGACACCGCGCCAACCAGAGCGCCCTTGCGCTCCTTGAGGCCGAACTCGGCCAGCGCGTCGGCGGGCACCGGCGTCACCTGCACGCCGATCACGCCGCGCGTGACTTTGCCACTGCGCAACTGCGGAATCAGCTCCCGCACGCTGTTGATCGGGATGGCGAAGCCGATGCCGATGTTGCCGGCGTTGCGCGAGTCGGTGTAGATGGCGGTGTTGATGCCGATCACTTCGCCGCGCGCGTTCAGCAGCGGGCCGCCAGAGTTACCGGGATTGATGGCAGCGTCGGTCTGCAGCACGTCGGCGAAGCGTTGCTCGGCGATCGGGAACGAGCGCGCCGTGGCGCTGATCACGCCCACGCTCACCGTGTGCGAGAGGCCGAACGGATTGCCGATCGCCATCACCCAGTCGCCCGGCTCCATCCTGGACGAGTCGCCAAACTTCACTTCCATCAGGTCTTTCTTCGCCTCGACCAGCTGGATGAGCGCGCTGTCGGTGAGCGGATCGCGTCCCACCAGCTTCGCTTCGTGGAACACGTCGTTCTCTTCACCAAGGAAGTTCACCTCGATCTTGGTGGCGCCTTCGACCACGTGGTTGTTGGTGAGGATGAAGCCGTCCTTGCTGATCACGAAACCGGTGCCGGCCGCCTGGGTCTCCTGTTCACGCGGTTGGCGCGGACGCTGTTGCGGCCGTCCATCCTGCTGGCCGCCGAAGAACCGTTCAAGCAGGTCATTGTTGCCGCCGCCAAGCATCTCCGTCTCCTGCGCGCGTTGCGTTGAGGTGCTGCGTATGTTGACCACCGCGGGGCTCATCGCCTTGGCGATGTTGCGGAAGGTGGCGGCATCCACCGGGCCGCTCAAGGGGGCGCTGTTCATGGGCGGCGCGGCCATGGTCTGCGCCGACGAGGCGGGTGCCAGATCGAGGCGGGAGGCAATCACCATCCCGACCGCGAGCGAAGCCACCATGATCAGAAGCGAATAGAACAGCGTCGTTTTCCGGCTCGACATTGACGTCCTCCAACAAACCCGCGAATTTCGTAGGGCTCCTTGCGGAGCCGACTCACTCTCTACACTAGCGTGACGATGGCCGCTTGGCGAGGGCCGGTGACTTCTGGTCCGTTGCCGGTCCAGACCATGTTGATCTCGGTCCGGACGCCAAAATCCTTGAAATACAGCCCCGGCTCAATGGTAAACCCGCTGCCGGGCAGCAGGCGCCGCTCATCGTGGGTTTCGTAATCATCCAGGTGCGCACCATTACCATGGACGTTCTCGCCCAGGCTATGGCCGGTACGGTGCAGGATGGCGTCGCCGAAGCCGGCGTCCTGGAGCACCCGCCGCGCGGCGCGATCAGCCTCGAACCCGCGGACGTCGCGTCCCGCGCTGGCGGCGTCCTGCACCACCTCAACCGCGGCATCGCGGGCGCCGCAGATGGCGGCAAACGCCTGGGTCATCCGCGCCGGCACCTGCGCACCGGTAAATCCAATCCACGTGATGTCGGCGTAGACCGCACCGGGCCGCGTCAACTTGCCCCACAGGTCGAGCAGCACCAGCTCGTTCTGGCGGATCACCCGGTGCTCGGTTGCCGAGGCGAGGTAGTGCGGATTACCGGCGTTTTCCTGCGCCGACACGCACGGCGCCGATTCGGCGACCAGGCCTTCGTCGGCGAACCAGCCGACCATCTGCTGCTGGATGTCGTACTCGGTCGTCGGCACGCCGTCGCGCAGTCGCTGGGCCACGGATTCGAATGCCCGGTCCTTGATGCGATAGAGCGCTTCGGATGCCGTGCGGTGGGTCGCTATGGCGGCCTCGCCCCAGCACGCTTCGAACTGCTGGATCAAGTCGCCCGACGAGACCACCTCGAGGCCGAGGCCCCGCACCAGCTCGATGGTGCCCGCGTCGACGCGCGACACGTAGGGAATGGCGCACTGCGGCGAATACTCCATGGCGACGCGCTTGACGCCGTCGACCACCGAGGCGAGGCCGGTGGCCAGCTGCTCGCGGCCCGCGTAAACCGTCTTGGTGCCGGGCAGGTGGTCGAGGTTGTAGCGCTCGATGGCGTGCACCAGCGCGCGTGGCTCGCCGCTGGCGGGAATCAGGTAAAACCACCGGCGGGTGGCCAGGTGGCCGGCGGCGCCCATGCCCGCCATGCGGTATGCCACGGGGTTGGACTTCTGGAAATCATAGAGCAGCCAGGCGTCGAGACCGTGGGCGCGGAGGGCCTCCTGCACGGCAGCAACGTTAATGGGCATATTCACCCGATTATAGCGGACGCCCAGCCGGCCGGCCCGGCTGGGCGTCCTATAATCAGTCAAGCCAGTTAATGAGCAGACACGTTATGACGACACGAACGATTCTTTGCGGCCTGATGCTGACGGCGATTGGCGCCGGCGGCCGCGTGCAGGGCCAGGCCCCTCAACCGGCAGCGCCGGTGCAGCCGCCGATCACGTTCCGCGCCGAGATCAACTACGTCGAAGTGGACGCGCGCGTGCTCGACGCGCAGGGCAAGTTCGTCCCCGGCCTCACGGCCGGCGACTTCCAGGTGATCGAAGACGGCAAACCGCAGCAGGTCACCGCCTTCTCGCTCGTCAACATCCCGGTCGAGCGGCCCGAGCGCCCGCTGTTTGCGTCGAAGCCGATCGAGCCCGACGTGCGCACCAACCTGCAGGGCGCCGGCGGCCGCATCTACCTGATCGTGCTCGACGACCTTCACACCAGCGCGCTGCGCTCGAACCGCACCAAGGTCGCCGCGCGCCAGTTCATCGAGAAGTACATCGGCAGCAACGACCTGGCCGCGGTGGTCTACACCGGCGGGCGCACCGATGCCGCGCAGGACTTCACCACCAACCAACGCCTGCTGTTGCAGGCCGTCGACAAGTTCATGGGCCGCAAGCTCCGTTCGTCGACCATGAACAAGGTGGACGACTACTTCCGCAACGCCGGCACGCCCAATGCCGGTAGCAAGCCAGTCGATCTGGACGACAAGGAACGCGGGTTCATGGCGCGTAATGCGCTCGAGACCATTCGCAACCTGGCGCAGTACCTGGGCAACATCCGCGGCCGCCGTAAGGCGCTCGTCATGTTCAGCGAGGGCATCGACTACGACATCAACAACGTGTTCGAGAACACCGATGCGACGCTGGTGATGGACACCACGCGCGAGGTGATCGCGGCGGCGACGCGCGCGAACGTGGCGGTCTACGGTGTCGACCCGCGCGGGCTGACCTCGGCGGGCGACGACCTGATCGAAGTGCAGTCGTTCCCCGACGACACCT
Source organism: Acidobacteriota bacterium (assembly GCA_009694735.1). GTDB lineage: Bacteria > Acidobacteriota > Vicinamibacteria > Vicinamibacterales > UBA2999 > 12-FULL-67-14b. Next base: position 18,162 of record SHUG01000048.1, read on the forward strand.
CGGTGGGCCTCGGCACCGGCTCGCTGTTCAACGAAGTGCGCACGGCGCAAGACAGCCTGCGCGTGCTGTCGGAGGAAACCGGCGGCTTCGCGGTCGTCAACCGCAACGATTTCGCCAATGCCTTCCAGCGCATCGTCGACGACAACAGCGCCTACTACGTGATGGGCTACTACTCGACCAACGATCGCCGCGACGGCCGGTTCCGCAAGATCGAGGTCAAGTTGAACAACCAGCCCGGCCTGGTCGTGCGGGCGAGAAAAGGCTACGTCGCGCCGCGCGGCCGCGCGCCGGAGGCCAAGCCGGCGACCGCCAACTCGGCGTCGCCGGAACTGCGTGACGCGATGGAAAGCCCGCTGCCGCTGCCCGGCCTGCCGCTGGGCATGACGGCGGTGGTGTTCAAGGGGCCGGCACCCAAGGGCTCGGTCGTGATCTCGACCCTGGTCAACGGCAGCACCTTGCCGTTCACCGAGTCGGCGGGCATGTTCAAGAACGATCTCGAAGTGATGGCGGTGGCCACTGACGAGAAGGGGAAGACCACCTACGGCGACCGCAACACCGTCAACCTCAACATGAAACCCGACTCGGCGAACCGCGTGAGGGCGACCGGCTTCCGCGTGATCCAGTCGATCGACCTCGCGCCCGGCCGCTACCAGTTGCGCGTCGCGGTGCGCGAAGGCAACACCCGCAAGGCCGGGTCGGTGACCTTCGACCTCGAGGTGCCCGACTTCGCCAAGAGTCCGCTGTCGATGAGCGGTCTCGCGATCACCTCGGCCATGAGCGGGGCCGCGCCGACCGTTCGGCCAAAGGATCCGCTCGAGAAGCTGTTGCCCGGTCCGCTGTCCAGTTATCGTGAGTTCGTGCCGCTCGACGAGATCGCGTTGTTCGCCGAGGTCTACGACACGATCAAGCAAGCTCACAAGGTCGAGATCGCCGCGACCGTCAAGGCGGAGGGTGGCCAGACCGTGTTCCAGACCCGGGAAGAGCGCGACAGTTCTGAACGCGGCGGTGGCGCGGGCGGCTACGGATTCACCGCACGCGTGCCGCTCAAGGGTATGGCGCCGGGCCTCTATGTGCTGCGCGTGGAAGCCACGGCCCGCGTCGGCGATCGCGACACGACCGCCCAGGAACTGGTGTTTCGTGTGTTGCCCATGCCGGCGGCCCAACAGTGACGCCCCTGTTGCCACTGCTGTTCGCGGCGTTCCTGCAGATGTCGTCGGCGCCGATGGCGCCGATGGCGACCCTGGCGCGCGACCTGATGAGCGGCATCGACGAGCCGCGCCAGTCGGTGGCGCGCTCGACTGACGAGTGGACGACGTTGTGGCGCGCGCACGCCGGCGACAAGCCGGCGCCGAAGGTCGACTTTGCTCGGCGCATCGTGCTCGCCGTGTTCCTTGGCACCCGGCCGTCGGCCGGATACGCCGTGGAGATTGTCGGTACTCGCGCCGAGGGCACGGGATTGGTCGTGCTATGGAGCGAGCGGCAGCCGGAGCGTGACATGGTGTCGGCGCAGGTCCTCACGGCGCCCTCGCACATCGTGACCGTGCCCAGGGTGGCCGGCGCGATCAGGTTCGAGAAGGCGGGTCAGTGACCGAACCCACCAGCACGGGCGTCGACGCGCGGCTCGCGTCAGTACTGTGCTACGCGGGATGGTGGGTCACCGGCTTGGTGTTCCTGTTTGCGGAACGCCAGCATCGCGGTGTGCGCTTCCACGCGGCACAGTCGCTGCTGGTCTTCGGCGTGCTGTCAGCCGTGATGTTCGCCGCGGGTGGCGCCAGTGCCCTGGCGTTCTTGGTCGCCGGACCGTCCTTCCGGCTGTTGCAGGCGGGCGGCAACCTGGTGTGGCTGGGCGCGGTGACGCTGTGGCTGGTGTTGCTGCTGACGACCTGGCGCGGGGAAACCTGGCGCCTGCCGATCGTGGCCGACCTGGCCGACAAGATTGCCGGATGAAAGAAAACCAGGTTAGGTCGATGTGGGGTCCGGCTTTAGCCGGACCCCACATCATCATGAAATCACGCGTTCGCGATTAGGTGGTCGGCACGATCTTCGGCACGCTCTTCGGCTTCACGGTGCCGTTGGCGTGCGAGAAGTTGTAGCTGTTGCTGGCCATCCGCGCGTTCTTTGGCGTTGTCAGCGTCACCGTGATCACCTCACCTGGCATCAACGGCTTCGGGTGACGATAGGTGTCGCCGCCCGACAGTGTGCCGGCCTTGTCGATCCAGCTTTCCTCGAGCTTGAAGCCGGCGATCGGTGCGGCCGAGGTGTTCTTGATCATGATCACCGTGACCACGTTCGCGCCCACGACCTTGGTGTTGGGCTTGGTGTATTCCACGCCCGCCTCGCCCCGCACGGGCGAGATCAATTTCCTGGGCGCGGCCGGTGCCGCGGGCGCCGCCGCAGGCGCCTGGCCCGCTAGTGCCGCCGGGGCGAGTAGCAGGCCGATCGCCACCACTGCCATCCGCTGATGCAATTTCATACGATGAACCCTCCGAGGCCGGATTATATCCCGCCATCGCCCTTATGGCGAAGGCGGGCCTACATTTCGCCGTTCCAGTCCTCGGGCTCGGCGGCCGTCGACCGGAACACTTCCAGGTGCCACTTGCCGCCGCCCCACGGCTCAATCACCTCCGTGGCCACCACGTCGACCAGCAGTTCGGCGAACGTGCGGCCCTCCGGGTCGCCCTCGAGGTGGTAGGCCGGGTCGTCCCACGCGAAGTTCGGGTAAATGGTCATCGTCAGGAACAGATCGTAGCCGTCGTCGACGACGATAATCTGGCCGATCGGGCGCTTCTGCGTGGAGTGATAGACGAGGTATTTCTCGGCGCTGTGCGCGCGGATGTAGCGTTTGAGCGCGAACTCGCGCGCGACGATCTCTTCGACCGCGATCTTCTTGTCCCAGCAGTCGCGACAATAGCGTTCTTCACCGCGAGGCTCGGACACTTCCTTGGCGCCGCACAACGCGCAGCCCTTTTTATTCCCAATTGACTTGCGAGACATGACCAAGGAATTGTACCCCATGGAACAGAGGTGCTGGCGTGCTGGAGTGTCCGCCGACGCGGCCAAGGGCCGCGCGGGCAATCCAGCCTTCGAGCAATCGCAGCAATACCTCTTCGATCGGCTTGCCGCGGCCGGCCTGTCGCCGCGATTCGAGACGTTTGCCGACAGCAGCACTGGTTGGGAACAAGTGACGGGAACGCTGCGCCTCGGCGGACCTGCCGGGGAAGTAGTGTTGTCGCGCGACAGGCATCGCGTGGCGCTGGCGATCAACTCGGTCAGCACACCCGCTGGCGGCACGTCTTTCAAGCTGGTGGACGCCGGCACCGGCACTAGCGCCGCCGCCTACGAGGGAAAAGACGTGAGGGGTGCGGTGGTGCTCGCCAGCGGTTCGCTCGGCGGAGCCTGGCAACAGGCCGTTCGCAATCGCGGCGCGGCGCTTGCGCGACGAACACGTTCCTGTGGGTGGATGAGATTCGCGGCAGCCAGCAGTGGCTCAAGGACCACCCCGAAGACGCCAAGCGCGTGCTGGTGATGCTCTCGCTCGACATGACCGGTGGAGACACCGCCCAGACCGGCGGCACGTTTCTGATCGAGAAGAGCCCGGACCCCTCCGCGCTGTGGGAGCGTCCGTCGGATCCGCACTCAGAGTGGGGCGCTGGCCAGGTGGACCCTGCCAGTGTCAGGGGCAGCTTCCTGAACGACCTCCACCTGGCGGTCAGCCTGCGCCGCGCGCGGGTGGAAAAGACCAGCCCGGCGGAAATGCAGCACGTCGGCATTGCGGTGGCGACCACGGCGCGGTACCTGTCGTCGGCGGGCCACAGCGAGGTGGCGCCGATGACGCGGCTGATGGAAGCCGCGCGCGAGGCGCGCATGGCCACCGAGAGACAGAACAACGCCACGCCCGAGATTCTCGAGGCGTGGCGCAAGTGGTATGTCGAGGCGATCGCGAGTGTCGAACGGCTTCGCTAGGCCGCAGAACGAAACAGCCACCGACAGAACGAAACAGCCACCGATTAGTCACAGATTAGTCACAGATCAAAACCAAGAAACTTCAATCTGTGTTCAATCCGTGTCTAATCGGTGGCTGTATTCGTCGCTCTACTTCTGTGGCTGGCTCGCGGCGGCTGGTGCATACATCTCGGTGATGTACTGCTTCACCATCCGCCGCGTCGAGAAGCGCGGCACGTTGGAGCGCATGGCCTCGCGGACCACCTGGATCCACTGGCGCGGCAGGCCGCGCGGGTCGCGCGGGTCGCGATCGTAAAACCGCGGCACCACCTCGTTCTCCAGCAGTGAGTACAGCGATTCGGCATCGGCCGCGTCGGTCGCCGCCTGGTCGTCGGGATTGGTGTGGCTTTCGATCAGCCAGCCGTTCTTGCCGTTGAACCCCTCCGCCCACCAGCCGTCACCGATGCTCAGGTGCGGCACGCCGTTGAG
>SHUG01000049.1 GCA_009694735.1 Acidobacteriota bacterium
ACGACCGGCGTCCTCACCTATCGAGTCGAGGTCTACAACATGCCCGTGGGCACGACCGCCGGACATATCCACGTCGGCGCCCCCGGCGTCGCCGGACCCACTGTGATCAACTTCACGGTCTCAACCGGCATCTCCAACGACTTCGCCATCACCGGCACGGCGACCAGCGCCGAGCTGACCCTGCGCGCGGCGCAGGGCATCGGATCGTGGGATGACTTCCAGCAGGCGTTGCTGCTCGGCAACATGTACGTCAACGTGCACAGCACCAACAACCCCGGCGGTGAAATCCGGGGCCAGCTCGTGCGCGTTCCTTAGGTCTTGAGTCTTGGGGCTTGGGACTTGGGACTTGGGCGCGCCCAGGCCTCAAGCCTCAGGCCCCAAGCCGTCTAATTCTTAGGCGTCCAGCCCCAGAAGCGAAGGATCGTGTAAACCGCCTTGAAGCCATCCTTCAAGCCGATCTTCTTGCCCTCTTCATAGGTGCGGCCGTTGTACGAGATGGGCACCTCGTAGATGCGCGCGTGCATCGCCGCCATTTTCTGCGTGATTTCCGGCTCGATGCCGAAGTCCTTCGACTGCAGGTCGAGGCGATCGGCGAACTTCCGCACCATCACCTTGTAGCAGGTCTCCATGTCGGTGAGGTTCAAGTCACTGAACATGTTGGACATCATCGTCAGCAACCGGTTGCCGACCGAGTGCCAGAAGTACAGCACGCGCTGGCCACGCGGTGAGCCAAGAAAGCGCGATCCGTAGACGACGTCGGCCTCGCCGTCGAGAATGGGCCGGATCAGCTGAGGATATTCGCGCGGGTCGTACTCCAGGTCGGCGTCCTGGATGATCACCATGTCGCCGGTCGACTCGCGGATGCCGCGCCACACCGCGGCGCCCTTGCCCTGGTTGTGCGGCTGGAACAGCACGCGCACGCCGTCCTTGCCGTCCAGCTCTTTCAGGATGTCGCGCGTGCCGTCTTGCGACCCATCGTCGACGATGACGAGCTCCTTCTCGACGGGACCGAGATCCACGGCAAGCACGCGCGCGACGATGGTGCGGATGGTGGCCTGCTCGTTGTAGGCAGGCATCACGACGCTGAGCTTCATGAGGCGGAGGAAAGTGTACTTCATCTCCGGGGAGGAAATGCTCGACGGGGCGTCAAGCCTCAACGCCCCGTCAAGTAGTGTGACCCCATCGGGAATTGCCGCCCGTCGGGAATCGCGCGAGCCGGCGGTCTAGGCGAGGACCTTGATCACGACGCGACGGTTCTGCGCGCGGCCGTCGCGGGTGTTGTTCGGCGCCACCGGCTTCTGTTCGCCGTAGCTGATCACGTTGATCTTGTGCAGCGGCACCTGGTGCTTCTCGTAGAGATAGCGCTTCACGGCTTCGGCGCGCATCAGGCCCAGCGATTCGTTGTACTTCGCGTCGCCGACGTTGTCGGTGTGGCCCTCAATCTCCACCCACACGGCCTTCTTGTCGGCCTTGAGGGTGTTCACCATGTTGTCGATCGCCGCGGTCGCGTCTTCGGGCAGATCGGTCTTGCCGAGCTTGAACTGGCCGCGGTCTTCGCTGAGCACGGTCGTGAAGATCAGCTTACGCGTTTCGGCTTCGAGGCCGGCGGCGCGGGCGTCGGCAGTTTTGCCCACTTCGGCCGCCCGGCCCGCGGCACTGGCGGCGGCGGCGGCAGCCGCGTTCGCCTTGGAGGCGGAATCGGCGGCCGCGCCGGCCTTCGAGTCCACTTCGCCAATGCGGCCTTCGGCCGTGCGCACACGCTCCTGCGTTTCTTCGAGCGACTTGCCCATCGTGCCGACCTTGTCGTTCACTTCACCGACCGACGTGCGAACGAACTTCTTCGTCGCGCAAGCCGGCGCCACGCTCAACGCCACCGCGAACACACCGACCGTAAAGAGGGAATTACGCATAATCATGTCTCCTTGAATCGTTACCGACTACCTGACCCGGCGACGTAGCCGCCACGGGTGCGCACAACGAAGTCCTTTTGCGACGTCCGAATCTCGAGCGGATGCCATCCCGCTGCTGCGCCTGGCTCGAACGCGATCAGATACAAGTGGCGCAGTTCGTCGACGACCGCGCGGGCGGCCTTGTAGGCCGAGGCCGACGTGCTGCTGTAATACAGCGCACCACCGGTCCAACGCGCGAGGTCTTCAATGGTGCCGACCGACGCCGGTGCCCGCCGCTGTGAGCTTGGCGTGGCACGATCGGAGCCGGGGTCGTCGATCGGCAATACCACGGCGATGATGTAGACCGGCACGTCGATGGCCGCCGCCTTGGCCGACACTTGCGCCGGCGACAACCGGCTCGCCGTATCGACGCCGTCGGTCAACACCACCACCGCGCGGCGGGCCATCGGGCGGGTCGCCACCCGTTCGGCCGCCGCGGAAATCGCGTCGTGTAACGAAGTGGCCCCGAATGGATCGACCTCCCCCAGCGCACCCTTCAGGGCACGCGTCTCGACCGTAAACGGGGCCACCTCGCGCAGCCGGCTGTCAAAAGCAAACAGCCCGGCTTCGTCGCGGCCGTCGTCCAGTGAGGACAACAGATGGAAGGCCGCAAATCTCGCTGCAGTCGCGCGCTCGGCAATATCCATGCTGCCGCTCACGTCGAAGAGAATGGCAAGACTCAACGGCGCCCGTTCGGAGCGGAACTCACTGATCGCGCGGCGCTCGCCACGGTCGATCACTTCGAAGTCCTGCTTGTTGAGGTTGGTCACGAGCTTCCCTTTGTTGTCGCGCACCGTCGCGCTGATCGTGACAAGGTCAACACCCGAACGAAACGTAGCTTGCTTCTCGGCCGGGGCCCCCGGCGCGGCACCCGCGCTAGGTTGGTCCACAGCCTCCTGCGCCCAACCACTTAGGGGTTGGCTCACAATCGCGAGGGCTAGGAGGAACCGCCGCATGCCCGACCTACCTCCAAGTTTCTTGCCAAACATGTAAACCATTTATATTCAGCAGTTTAACTGATACGGATGAGATTGGACAGGTTCTAAAGTCATGTAACCGTGTAGCTATTACATGACGACGGGATCCGGGATCCGGTCGAGAAGTGCTCTTGCCGGGATGCCCGGGTCCCGGACCCCGGATCCCGGATCCCGGCATAAGATCGAGCGGTCATGCCCGTCAGCGAAGCCGCCATCCGCACCGCGAAGCGAGTCGATCGCTTCACCTACGCCATCCGCAACATCGTCGTGGAAGCGAAGAAGGTGGAGCAGACCGGCATGACGGTCCGCTACCTCAACATCGGCGATCCGAACCAGTTCGGGTTTCTCACGCCGCCCCATTTGATCGAAGCGGTCGCCAAGGCGATGCGTGATGGGCACAACGGCTACACGCCCTCCCCCGGCATTGCCGAAGCGCGCGAGGCGGCCGCGGCCGACTTCGCGGCGCGCGGCGTCAACGTGTCGGCGGATCGGGTGCTGATTACATCGGGCACGTCGGAAGGCATCGAGCTCGCGCTGACCGCCATTGTTGACGAAGGCGAAGAAGTGTTGGTGCCCTCGCCGACCTATCCGCTCTACACCGCGGTGCTGGCGAAAATTGGCGCGCAGCCGGCGTACTACCGTACCGATCACACGCGCGACTGGATGCCGGACCTCGATCACATTCGCAGCCTGATCAATCCGAAGACCCGCGCGCTCGTGGTGATCGATCCGAACAACCCGACCGGCGCCATCTATCCCGAGTCGATGCGCCGCGCGCTGATGGCGCTGGCCGACGAACACGGCCTGGTGATCCTGGCTGACGAGGTCTACGGCGATCTCGCCTACGACGGCGCCGTGCCGCCAATGGCGGCGCTCGACAACAACGCGCCGATCGTTTCGTACTCGAGCTTGTCTAAGGCATATCTCGCGCCTGGGTGGCGCGCCGGCTGGATGGCGGTGGGCTCATCGCCGCGGCTCGACCCGGCACTCGCGGCCATCAAGAAACTCGCCGATGGGCGCCTGTGCAGCCCGGGCCCCATGCAGTACGCCGTGACGGCCGCGCTGACCGGCGATCGATCGCACCAGGTGTCGTTCCGTCAGCAGCTACGCGAGCGCGCGGAGCTGACTACCACGCGCATGAACGCCATTCCCGGCATGTCGTGCGTGGCCCCGCGCGGCGCTTTCTACGCGATGCCCAAGATCGAACTGCCGCGGGGCAAGACCGACGTCGACTTCGTGCTCGGGTTGCTGCGCGCGAAAGGCATTCTCTGCGTCTACGGCTCCGGCTTCGGCACGGCTCTCGAAGATGGCTTCTTCCGTATTGTCTTCCTGGCCACGCCGACAGAACTCGACGCCATCTACGACGATGTGGCGGCGTTTACGGAAGAGTTTCTTGGCGCCTGATTCATCGCGCGCGATCGTTCGTTATGCCGTGGGATGCACGGCCGTTGCGATCATGCTGATGTGGGCGTTGTACCTGGTCCGCTCACAGATCTTGCTGATCTACATCAGCGCGCTGTTTGCGACCGGCCTCGCGCCGCTCGTCGCGATGATCGAGCGCCAACGATGGCTGCGCCTCGGCAAGCGGCGGTTGCCGCGCCCGGCCGCCATTCTGGTGATCTACGCGACCGTGCTGGGATCGGTCACCGCCCTCGGCTGGGCGACCGTGCCGATCCTGGTGCAGCAGGCCCAGCAATTCTGGAAGGAACTGCCCGAACGACTCGACCTGCTGCAAGCGAAGTTGGTGCAGTGGGGCCTGATCTCCGCGGGAGCCTCTTACAAGGAACTGCTGCAGCAGGCGCCGGCCGGCGGGGGTGATGCGGTCACGACCGTGCTGGTCGCGCTGTGGGGATTTGTCGGCGGCATCTTCGGCCTTGTCACGATTCTGCTGCTGACGTTCTACCTGCTGGTCGATGCCAAGGACGTGTTTGGCGTGTTCGTCCGCCTGTTCCCCAAGTCAGAGCGGCGCCGCGTCACCGAAGTGTGCGAGCGGGCGGCGAGGAAGATCAGCGCCTGGCTGGGCGGCCAGATGCTGCTCGGGCTGATGATCGGCGTCACCTCGGCGATCGGGCTCGGCCTGATGGGGGTGCCGTACTTTTTCGTGCTTGCCGTGATCGCCGGCATCGGCGAGACGATCCCGATGATCGGGCCGCTGCTCTCGGCTATTCCCGCGGTGGCCGTCGCGTTCACGGTGTCGCCCGGTCTGGCGTTAGGCGTCGCCGTGTTCTTCTTTGTGCAGCAGCTGCTCGAGAACAACGTGCTGGTGCCGAAAGTGATGAGCCAGCAGGTCGGCCTGAGCGCCGTCACCGTCATTGCGTCGCTGGTGATCGGCAGCGCCCTGCTCGGTTTTGTCGGCACGCTGCTGGCGGTGCCGACCGCGGCGATCCTGCAAGTGTTGTTCGAGGAGTTGGTGCTGGCTGACAAGGACCCGGGTTGAGCAAAAGTCAACCTGCTTCATTTTTCGCGTTTCTTACGTATTCCGTGATTTTCCTCGTCATCACCTGGCCACTCGTGCTCGGCCTTGGCCGCGACGTCCCCGGCGACTTCGGCGACTCGCTGCTCAATATGTGGATTCTGGCGTGGGACGCGGAGCACCTGCCGCGACTGCTGACCGGCGCCATGAGCTGGGCGCAGTTCTGGAACGCCAACATCTTTCATCCGTCGCCGCTGGCGCTGGCGTTCTCGGAGCACCTGTTCGGGCAGGCCTTGCAGATCCTGCCCGTCTACTGGCTCACCGGCAACATCATCCTCTGCTACAACCTGCTGTTCGTCTCGACGTTCGTGCTGTCGGCGCTCGGCGCCTATCTGCTCGTGCACGATCTCACCGGCGATCGCCGCGCCGCCTTCATCGCGGGGTTGGTCTACGGCTTTTTGCCCTATCGCATTGCCTCGGTGCCCCATCTGCAGGTGATGAGCTCGCAGTGGATGCCGTTCGCGCTGTGGGGGCTGAATCGGTTTGTGGCAGGTGCATCAGGTGCATCAGGTGTGGCGGGTGCGGGCTCCTATCGGGCGCTGGCCTTGGGTACGGCGGCCCTGGTGATGCAGAACTGGTCGTGCGGCTACTACCTGCTCTATTTCGCGCCGTTCGCGCCGTTGTTTGTGATCCACCGCATGTGGGCGGCGAAGAAGCTGGCTGACCCGCGGATTTGGTCCGGTTTGATCGGCGCCGCGATCGTCACGCTGGCGCTCACCCTGCCGTTCTTGCTCCCCTACGCGAGCGCACAACAACTCTTCGGCTTCGAGCGACCCTTCGGCGAAGTGGTGCAGTTTTCGGCCAACGTCTGGTCGTACGTCACGGCGTCGGAGAACCTGTGGCTGTTTGGACAGGCGCTGCGCTATTACCCGCACGGCGAAGGGGAAACCTTTCTCGGCTTTGTGCCGTGGATTCTGGCGGCCCTTGCGATCGCCAACTTGCTGCTGACGGGTGATTCTGCTCGGGGTCTGACCCCACCGCTGTGGCGACGCGCGCTGATCTGGCTGCTCGCCGTCGCCGTCGCCACGCAGTCGATCGGGGTGGTCAGTGCCGTGATCTTCGGCGGCTTCGACATCAATGTGCTGGGCGTGCCCATTCGCGCGCGCTCGCCGCAACGGCTGATCTGGCAGTTCGTGGTGGCGGCGGTGCTGTTGCTGGCGTTCTCCCCGCGAACGCGATTGGTCGCCGCGCGGGCGGCGCGCTCGCCGATCGTGTTTTTCGCCATCGCCACGGTGCTCGCCGTGTGGCTGTCGCTCGGGCCGCGGCCAAAGGCCGGCGATGCCCTGATGTCTGGTTTCGGGCTGTACGGCGTGCTCTACGACTACCTACCCGGCTTCAACGGCGTGCGCGTGCCGGCGCGTTACGCGATGCTGGCGGGATTGTTTCTGGCGGTGCTTGCCGGCTACGGCGTGGCGGCACTGGTCCGGCTCAAGCCGGACGCTACATCGACATCAAACAATGTGGCGTCCGGCTTGAGCCGGACCTTGGCGACAGCGGTGGCCGCGCTCCTCATCCTGATCGAGGGCGCGGCGATCCCCATGGAGATGAACCGCACGTGGGCGCAGGGCGAAGCCACGCCCCCGGCGCGCGTCTATCCCGCGTCGCAGGCACCACCGGTGTATGCGAGCGTGGCCGCGCTGCCGGCCGGCTCGGCGATCACCGAGTTTCCATTTGGCGACGCCGCCTGGGAGATTCGCTACGTCTACTACGCCGCCGCGCATTGGCAGCCGATCACCAACGGCTACAGCGGCGGATTTCCTCCCGACTACCAGGCTCGGGTGGCGCGGCTGCAGAACGTCGCCGCCAATCCGGAGGCGTCGTGGCAGTCGCTGGTCGACTCGGGCAGCACGCACGTCGTGCTGCATTCCAACGCCTTTGCGGTCCCGGCGGATGCCGAAGTCATTCGTACCTGGCTCACCGCCCACGACGCGAAGCTGCTCGAACAGTTCCCCGACGGCGATACACTCTTTGCATTACCCTGATCCTGATCCCGAATCCCCGATTCCCGATCCCCGATCCCTGATCCCCGATATGCGCACTGATCCTCTCGCGTTTCTGAACACCGAACTGACCTCGCTCAAGGAGCAAGGCCTCTATCGCAAGCTCCGCATTCTCGAAGGCGAGGCCGCGGCGCGGGCAACGTTCGACCACAAATCGGTCGTCAACCTCTCGTCGAACAACTACCTGGGTCTCGCCACCCACCCCAGGCTGAAGCAGGCCGCGCTCGATGCGGTCGCGAAGTTTGGCGTCGGCTCCGGCGCCGTCCGCACCATCTCGGGCACCATGGAAATGCACATGGAGCTCGAGCGCCGGCTCGCTGCGTTCAAGCACGTGGAATCGGTGGTGGTCTTCCAAAGCGGCTTCGCCGCCAACGCCGGCACCGTGTCGGCCGTCCTGACCAAAGACGATGTCGTCATCTCGGACGAGTTGAATCACGCGAGCATCATCGATGGCTGCCGCCTGAGCCGCGCCGCCATCAAGGTATTCCCGCACAAGGACGTTGACGCCGCGCGCAAGATCCTCAAGGATCTGCCCGCGTCGCAGCGCAAGATCCTGATTACCGACGGCGTCTTTTCGATGGAAGGCGATCTCGGCCCACTCCCCGATCTGTGCACCATCGCCGAAGAGTACGGCGCCATCATGATGGTGGACGATGCGCATGCGAGTGGAGTGTTTGGCAAGAACGGCAGCGGCACCGTCGATCACTTCAAGTGCCATGGGCGTGTCGACATCCAGGTGGGCACGCTGTCGAAGGCCGTCGGTGTGCTCGGCGGCTATGTCGCCGGCACTGGCGCGCTCGTCGATTTCCTGTCTCACCGCGCCCGGCCGTTCCTGTTCTCCACGTCGCATCCGCCGGCGGTGACCGCGGCGTGCATTGCCGCGCTCGACGTGCTCGAGAGCGAGCCGCAATGGATCGAGCAGCTGTGGGACAACACCTGGTTCTTCAAGGCAGGCCTGCAGTCGCTTGGCTTTAACACCGGCCTCAGCGAAAGCCCCATTACGCCCGTGATCGTCGGCGAGGCCGCCACCGCGGCGAAGATGTCGGACGCCCTGTTTGCGCAGGGCGTGTTCGCCCAAAGCATCGGCTTTCCGACGGTGGCCCGGGACAAGGCCCGATTGCGCACGATGGTGGCAGCCACCCACACCAAAGCCGACCTGCAGTACGCCCTGGACATGTTTGCCATGGTCGGCCGGGAACTCGCCGTCATCAGCTAACGTCCGAGTTAAGGGCTACGTAGCGGATATGGCAAAGGCGTTCTTCAAGCGTTACACTCACGACCTCACCTCTGACGAGTTGGGGAAGCTGTTCACGCGCGAGACGCCGGAGGCCTATCGCTTCTTCGCCAAGGGCATCAATACCGCGGAACTCGAAGGCCTGCCCTGGTACCCAAAGGCGATCAAATACGGGCAGGGGTTCTTCCTCGCCTTCCCCATGCGCCTGTCGCCCGCGCGCCGGCTGATGTACGGCGTGTCGCTCGGGTTCGCGGTGATCGGCCTGATCCAGTTGTTCCGCGGTTTCGGTCTCATCCGCGTGCCGATTCCGATCGCCCTGTTCTTCATTCACATCCGCGTGCCGGGGCCGCAGTTCAGTGACGGCACCTTGTGGCTGCTCGCCGGCTTCCTGCTGATGAACCTGCTGGTGTTGCTGGAGGTGGCCGATCGCTTGTCGCTCAAGCGCGACCTCGAGGTCGCGCGCGAGATTCAGCAGGCCATGCTGCCCGACGGCACCTGGTCGGGTCCGGGCGTGGAAGCGTTTGGTCTGACCAAGCCCGCCAACACCGTCGGCGGCGACTTCTACGACATCCTGCCGCAGCCCGATGGCACGGTGCTCGTCGCGCTGGGCGACGTGGCCGGCAAGGCCAGCCCCGCGGCGCTGCTGATGGCGCTGCTGCTCGCCATTTTGCGCACGCTCGTCGATGAAGGCTTGCCGCTGCCCGCCCTCGTAAAGCGCCTCAACCTGCAGGTGGCGCGGCATGCGCCGGCGTCGCGCTTCATCACCTTGTTCCTCGCCTCGTACACGCCGTCGACGGGCCGGCTCGAGTTCGTCAACGCCGGCCAGACACCTCCGCTGCTCCGCCGGCAGAATGGATCCATTGAACGGTTGATGAGCGGTGGCGTGGCCCTCGGCATGTTCGAAGGCAGCGAGTACGAGTCCGGTGAGGTGCATCTCGATCCGGGCGACGCGCTGCTGATGTATAGCGATGGCCTCACGGAAGCGGAAAGCCCCGACGGCACACCGTTCGGACGAAGCCGGGCTCGAACGCACCCTGGCGTTGTCTGCCAGCGCTTATCAACAGTCGGCCGCCGGCGACCTGGGACGAACGGTGTTCGATGCCGTCGAGCGTCATCGCCGCGACCAGCGGCTGGCCGACGACCTGACCGTTTTGGTAGTGAGCCGACTGGCGATTCCGGTAGCCTGATTGGTCCCACTGGCGTCTAATGGCAAGGTCCGGCTGAAGCCAGACGCCACGTCGGCACGCTGTAGCATCCGGCTTTAGCCGGATTAACTTGAATGCTCGCACGCCTCTTTGTCTTGATCGTCTTCTGCGCCACGCCCTTGTCCGCCGTAGCCTTGGTGGAGGGGGACGCGTTCGCGGGACAAGTGCCTGCCCGGGCGCAAGATGCTGAAGAACTGTCTCTGCAGGCCTTCATGCAGGCCGTGGAAACTGCCATTTCGACCTCGGATCGCAATCGCTGGGTGGAGTTGCTCTCGCCCCTCGCCGATCGCGAGCAGTCCCTGCAGTTTTTCGATGCCATGGTCCCGCAAGGCATTAACCGAGTGGTCGTCAAGCAACGCGATCGGGCGGCGCTGCAGGGGACGCTGCCGGGTGAAGGCTATCGGCTGGTGCTCGAGGTGTTCCAGGAGAGGGGCAGCCGCGGCTGCATCGCCACCTGGCGCCTCGACATTCGGCGTCCGCGTGGCGACGAGATTGGGCGGCAACCCTGGCGCATCCTGAGCGAAGACCGCCTGGCGTCGATCGAGGGGCTGCACCGGCTGTCGCTGCAGGCCGACAAGCAGTACTCGGCCCGTAACCTGGTGCTCACTGCGGTCGACTTCACGCTGCGGCTGCCGGTTGGCGATGTCTTCGTGGCGGAGACCGCCGAGGGCGTGACGGCGCTGGTGTTGATCGGCGACGGCACCATGCTGTTCGAGCCGCGCCCCAAGCAAGAGCAGGGCCAGCTGCGCGTCTTTGCCGGCACCGACACGCTCGAGACGCCCTTCACGATCGCGTTTGTCCGTATCAACCCGTACGAGTTCGAGCAGCGCGTCGCCGGGAATGTCCTGACGCCGGCGCCAGTCGATGCCCGCACGCTGCGCCGCGGACAAGCCATCTTCGACGAGGAGGTCGCCAAGTCGTTCAACCTTGACCTGAGCGACTTGAGCCGCGAGGTGTGGTCGCTGCTGCCGCAGCCCGGCGACTTCGTCGCCGAAGTGCGGACGCGACGGTTCGATCCGCTAACCTATGCGCGATCGAGTGGCGAGCCCGAAGACGTCACCATGTTCCAGCGCGCGCGCCGGCGCAACATCTCCGCCTACGCCTCGGAGCAGAAGCTGGCGAGCCGTGGCCGTTTCTACGACGAAGACGATCTGGTCGATTACGACATCACCGACTACGACATCGATGCGCAGTACTTCCCGGAGCGTGAGTGGCTGGAGGGCCGCACGCGCATCAAGCTGCGCGTGAAGTCGCACGCGCTCGCCGTGCTCACCCTGCGCTTTGCCGACAGCCTGAATCTCTCGTCGGTCACGAGCGACGAATTCGGGCGCCTGCTGTTCCTGCGGGTGCGTAACCAGAACAGCGTGTTGGTCAACCTGCCCTCGCCGGTGTCGCGCGACTTCCCGCTGACCTTGACGCTGAACTACTCGGGCCGCCTGTCGCGCACCAGCATCCAGGATGAATCCACCGAGATTCAGCGCAACTCGCAACCCGACGACCTCTCCTTCGTGCCCGCGGAACCCAAGTGGCTGCTGAGCAATCGCAGCTACTGGTACCCGCAGGCGCAAGTCACCGATTTCGCCAGCGCGCACATGCGCATCACCGTGCCGGCCGACTACGCGGTGGTCGCCTCGGGCGTGCTCGAAGCGGGATCGCCGACGCCGGCGACGCCCACCCTGCTCGATGGCTCGGGGCGCACGATGCCGCGGCTTTCGTACACCTTCAACTCGCCACAGCCGTTGCGCTACCTTGCCATGCTGGTAAGCAAGATGACCCGCGTGGATGCCGCGACCGTGGCGCTCGAGATCGCCGCGCCGGCGGCACGGCGCACGAGCGTGGCGGTGCCCGCCGAGTCGCTGGCGCAGCAGATTGCGAAGCTCCAGGCGCAGGCCCTGATCGTTCCGCCGGTGGGCGCGCGCAACACGGTGCGGCTCGCGGTGGAGGCGAACCGCCGCCAGGAAGCCAAGTCGCGCGACACCGTCGCGCTCGGCGCCGAGATCGTGCAGTTGTACGCCTCGCTCACCGGCGATGTGCCGTACGACGCGATCACCATCGCCATGGTGGAAGACGAACTGCCGGGGGGACACGCGCCGGGCTATTTCGCGATGATCAACAACCCGCCGCCGATCACGGCCCACAACTGGCGCAACGACCCGGCGGCGTTCTCGGGCTTCCCCGAGTTCTTCCTGGCGCACGAGCTGGCGCACCAGTGGTTCGGGCAGGCGGTGGGCTGGAAGAACTACCACGAGCAGTGGCTGAGCGAGGGCTTCGCGCAGTACTTCGCGGCGCTGTTCGCGAAAGAGCGGCGCGGCGAAGAGGCGTTCCGCGACATCCTGCGCCAGTTCCGCCGGTGGGCGGTAGACGACTCGAACCAGGGCCCGGTGTATCTCGGCTATCGCCTGGGCCACATCAAGGGCGAAAGCCGCGTCTTCCGCGCGCTGGTCTACAACAAGGGCGCGGCGGTGCTGCACATGCTGCGGCGGCTGATCGGCGACGAGCACTTCTTCCCCGGCCTGCGCAGGTATTACGCCGACAACCGCTTCAAGAAAGCCGGCACGGACGACTTGCGCAAGGCCATGGAAGCCGAGAGCGGGCGTAACCTCGAGCGGTTCTTCGAGCGCTGGATCTACGACTCGGCCATCCCCCGCCTGCGGTTCAGCTCCATTCAGGAAGGGCCAGACCTGGTCGTGCGGTTCGAGCAGTCCGCCGAGGTCTTTGACGTGCCGGTGACCGTGACGGTGACCTACGCCGACGGTAAGACCTCCGAGCACCTGGTGACCCTTACCGAGGCGGTCACCGAGCAGCGCCTGCCCCTCACGGGCGCCTTCCGGTCGGTCGAGGTGAATCAAGACGGTGGCGCCGTTGCGATCATAGAACGGCGCTAACCCGGGATCCGGGATCCGGTCGAAAAGTCCGCTTGTCCTTCGTTCGAGAAACCCGGACCCCGGATCCAGAACCCCGTCAGGTTCCCTGAGATATCATCCTAAAGTCATGGAAAACGTCACGCTGACCATTGATGGCCGCCAGTTGTCAGTCGTCAAGGGCACCTCGGTCCTCAAGGCCGCCATCGAGGCCGGCATCCAGGTTCCTTATTACTGCTACCACCCCGGTCTCGCCGTTGACGCCTCGTGCCGCGTCTGCCTGGTCAAGATCGAGAAGATGGGCAAGCTGCAGACCTCGTGTTCGACGCCGGTGGCCGAGGGCATGGTCGTGCACACGCAAGACGCCGAGGCCGTCGAAGGCCGCAAGGGCGTCTTCGAGTTCCTGCTGATTAACCACCCGCTCGACTGCCCGGTGTGCGACAAGGGCGGCGAGTGTCCGCTGCAGGACTTCTCGTATGCGTTCGGCAACGACGCCAGCCGCATGGATTTCCCGCGCCGCACGTTCGACGGCGAGGGCGTCAAGGCCGACGTCGACTTCGGCCCGACGCTGATGCTGAACCGCAATCGCTGCATCCTGTGCACGCGCTGCAGCCGCTTCATGTCCGAGGTTGATGGCGACGCCCAGATCGGCACCATCAATCGCGGCAACGGCAGCGAGATTGCCACCTTCAACGAACAAGGCGTCCACTCGTTGCTCTCGGGCAACCTGATGGATGTCTGCCCGGTCGGCGCCATCACCACCAGGCAATACCGCTTTCGCTCGCGGCCGTGGGACAACCCGCACGCGGTCGACACCACCTGCACGTTGTGCTCGAAGGGCTGCAGCACCACGGCCTGGCTGAAGGCCAAGCCCGAGTGGGCCAAGGGCGCGCGTCTCGCCCGCGTCACGCCGCGCTACAACGCCGCGGTCAACGACTTCTGGATGTGCGACATCGGCCGCTTCCAGTACCTCTGGGTGGAGGGCGAGCAGCGGCTGAAGAAGCCGATGATCCTCACCAAGGACGGCGTGCAGCAGGTGGCGACCTGGAAAGACGCGCTGATGCGCGTGCGCGACCTGCTGAACGCCGCCGGCCGCAAGGATCCCGCGTCGGTGCGCATGCTGGCGTCCGCGCATGCCTCGCACGAAGAGCTCTACCTGCTCAAGCGCCTCGCCGAGGACCTCAAGGGCGACGGCGGCGCGTCGCACGTCCACGTGGCGTGGCGGCGCACCGAGAAGCAGCAGCCCGCCAACACCAAGTTCCGGGTCTCCGCCGTCGATGCACCCAACGTGAACGGCGCCCGCGACCTCGGCCTCGCCGTGGTCGGCGATGGCGATGCCGACCTGTCGGGCCTGCGCGCCGCCATCGACCAGGGCCGGGTCGCGGTCCTGTATGTCGTTGACCCGGGCCCCGAGGGATCGATGGGCGACCTCATGTGGCTGCTCGACGCGCGCAAGGCCGGCCGCGTGCCGGTGATCGTGTTCCAGGGCGTGCTGCAGTCGGAGCTGTCGAAGATCGCCGACGTGGTGCTTCCGGGCGCCGCGTGGGTCGAGAAAGACGCCACCTACACCAACGACCAGGGCATGGTGCAGGCTGCCTCGAAGGCGCTCAACGCGCCGGGTGAGGCGGTGGAAGACTGGCAGATTCTCACCAGCGTGGCGGCCGCGCTCGGGTTGCCCTACACCTACACCACCTCGCAGCAGGTGCGCGCCGACGTCGCGGCGTTCATGGCCGGTCATCCCCAATATGGCACGCTCACCGAGACGGTGTTCAACCGCCCCGTCAGCGCGGAACACTGGCTGAAGGCCAGCAACCCGATGGAACGGTGGAAGTGGGACACCATGTTCCAGGACCTGCCACCCGTGAAGGGCCACAACGTGCAGATGGAGCAGATGGCGCAGGCCACCGTCATCCCGCTCCGCCTCGTTACGGATGAGATCTCGCGCTCTTCAGAGTAGGATTTCGTGACTCCGGATCCCAGATCCCGGATCCCGGCTTCTGTTATCCTGTGACCCGAATGGGTCGCAGGTCCGCACGGATTTCCCTTTTCGTCTTCGCATTGCTCGTGAGCGCGGTCCTCGGTTACCGCGCACTGGCCGATGAGCAGGCATTGACGTCGGCACGGCACGACGGCGCCGGCATTGATCAGGCCGCCGAAGAAGCACTCGCCGCCCTGCTCGACGTGCGCGGTTCCATGTATGCCTACGTCGCTCCCAACCAGGGTACCGAGTTCTGGGGCCGCCGTGTCAGCACACTCCTCGACACTTTGCGACAGCGCCTGGTGACGCTCGATGCGGCAGTCGCCGCCTCGGGTGGCTCGCTGGCCGAGTCGCTCGACGGCATTGACCAGCTGGCCGCCGCCGACAAGCGCGCGCGTCAATACGCTGACCGCAACGAGTTGTTGCTGGCGGGCGACGTTCTGTTCGTCGAAGTGCGCGACCTGCTGAACACCGTGACGGAACAGGTGGCGCGCGCCCGTCAAACGCTCAGGAACGAAGCCGAGCGCAAGGCCGCCGGCATTCGCCAGGAACAGGCCGCGCTGGCCACCGCGGCCGTGGCCGTTTGGTTCGTCGCTGCCCTGTTGCTCATGCCCGGCACTGTCAAGCCGGTGGCGAAAGAACCCGGCGAGTGGCGTCAAGAGTTGGCCGACACGCTGAAGAAGTCAGTAGCGGCCGAGGATCTGAACCTCGACATCAAAAAGGTCGACCCACTCGAGATACCAGCACCCCCGATTGCGGTCGCCGCGCCGCACGTGGACTTGAAGGCCGTCGCCGAGATCTGCGCCGACCTGGCCGCACTGGCCGACATCGGCGCGCTCTCGGGCGCGCTGGCGCGCGCCAGCGACGTGCTCGGCGCCAAGGGGCTGATCGTGTGGGTGACCGCACACGACGGCGGCTCGCTGTCGCCGGTCTCCACCCACGGGTTCGACGCGCGCGTGGTCGAGCGCATTGGCGCCATCGACCGCGCCAGCGCCAACCTGACGGCTGAAGCCTTCCGCGAGAACGCTCCACGGGTCAGCGCGGCAACCGCCTCGAGCGGTGGCGCCCTGGCCGTGCCGATGCGCGGACCGACCGGTGTGGTCGGCGTGTTGTCGGCAGAACTGCAGCCTGGCAAGGACGCCGACGAAGCATGCGTGGCGGTGGCTTCGATTCTCGCGGCGCAGCTGGCGACCTTGACGGCGCCGTTGCCGATGCCCGCCAGTGTCGAGCGCGACGCCGAGAGCGCCGCATCATGAACATGACGGTAGTGCTTGCCGAAGACGATCCCGATATTCAACTGGTGGCCCGGCTGGCGCTCAAGCGCGCCGGCTTCATCGTGACGGTGGGGGGCAACGGCCAGGAGGCGCTTGCTGCCATTCGGCGGCAGCCGCCCGACGTCGTGCTGCTCGACTGGATGATGCCGGAGCTCGATGGCCCGGAAACCTGCCGCCAGCTCAAGGCGGACCCGGCCACGGCCGGCATTCCGGCGGATCATCCGGACCGAGGCATCCGACTGGATCGCGGCATTCGAGTCAGCCATCCGCCTCACCCCGCCAACAACCGAGGACGCCCACCTCATTATCCGAGACAGTGATGCGCAGTTCCAGAAGTTGACGAGCATCTTGACCGAGTTCGAGGAGCAGCAGCGGAACATTCACCGGCTGGCCCAGGTGCGCGCCTCACGCCAGACCTTGCAGACCACCCTCTCGGTGATCGTCCTGGCGTCACTGGGCCTGGTGGCCATGGTCCTGCTGATGGTATTTGCCAAGCGGGTTCTTCTGGATCCATTGAGCCGCCTGACCCATTCAGCGGAAGGGATCGAACGCGGCGACTTTACGGCTGCCCACCAGACGTTGAGAAGCGACGAGATCGGCGTATTGTTCAATTCGTTCGCGAAGATGGCGCAAGCGATCCAGTCCCGCGAGCGGGAGCTGGCCACGGCCCTAACCGAGACGCGCGAGCTGGCCAGCGCGACGGGCGAGTCGCGACGCCGTGTGGAGGCCACGCACGCCGATTTGCTTGCCACCATCGAAACGGTGCCGGCGGCGCTGATAATCTTCAACACCGACGGCAGCGTCCGGCTGCGCAACAAGGCCGCCGCCGACGTGTTCGGCATCGAGCCGAGGAACCCCGAGCTGCGCAAGAACTACTGGGCCCGTTTCAAGCAGATTGCCAAGGACGGCTCACCGATGCCGCCCGAGGAGTGGATTTCGGCACGCGCGTTGCGTGGCGAATCAACGATCAACCAGGAGCTGGAGATTCACCATCCCGACGGCCGGGTGTTCCCGATCCTGGCCAGTGGCGCACCCCTGCGCAACGAACTCGGTCATGTCGCCGGCGCCGTGGTGGCCTTCCAGGACATCTCGCGCCTGCGCGAAGTGGACCGGATGAAGGACGAATTCGTGTCGGCAGTCAGCCACGAGCTGCGCACGCCGCTCACCTCGATCCGCGGCTCGGTGCAATTGGTGCTCGATGAGCCCGGCTCGGTGCCCGATGCCGAGCACCAGCACTTGCTGCAATCGCGCTGAACAACTGCGAGCGGCTGGTCCGCATCATCAACGACATTCTCGACGTCGCCAAGATCGAGTCCGGCAACATCACCTTGCACAAGAAGCTGGTCAACGTCGCCGGCATCGTGCGGCAGTCGATCCAGGTGGTGGAGGGCCCGGCGCGCACCGCCCAGGTCACCCTTGACGCCAGGCTGCCGGCCCGGCTGCGACCGGTGATGGTCGACGCCGACCGCATCGTCCAGGCCCTGGTCAACCTGCTGTCGAATGCCGTGAAGTTCGCGCCGCATGGATCGACCGTGTCGGTGACCGCGGCCGGCTCCGGCAACATGATCACCATTGTCGTGTCGGATCAGGGTGAAGGGATTGCTCCTGAGAACCTGAACCGGCTGTTCAAGAAGTTCCAGCAGGTCGACAGCTCATCGTCTCGCCGCAAAGGCGGCACCGGCCTCGCCATCACGAAGGCGCTGGTCGAACAACACGGCGGACGCATCTACGTTGACAGCGAAGTCAATAACGGGACGCGCTTCTCGTTCACGCTGCCGGCCGCCACCGTCGAAGAGGCCGCAGCGGTCTCGCTGGCGCCGGTGGCCGCCAACCAGGACGGTTCCGCGCGCCTCGTGGCGAGGCGCGTGCTGGTGGTTGACGATGACGATGACTTCCGGATGTTGATCAGGTCGCAACTAGGCAACGCCGGCGACGAAGTGCTCGACGCGCGCAATTCGGCCTCGGCCATGCACATTGCCCGCACCATGCGTCCCGATGTCATCACCGTCGACTTGCTCATGCCCGGCCTCGACGGCTGGGACTTCATCGAGCGCCTGCGCGGCGAAGACGCCCTCGCGCGCATTCCGGTCGTGGTGGTCTCTGGCGTGCCCGAAGCCAACGCCTCGGCTCGCCGTCCCGAAGGCGTGGCCGTGGTCACCAAGGGCGAGGGCCTCGACCGTCTGCTGCGCGAGATCGGCCAGGCGCTCGGCAACCGTCGCGGCGTCACCGTGCTGGTGACAGAGGACGATGCCGACTTGCGGGGGGTGTTGACGGCGTCGCTGACGCGCAATGGCCATCGCGTGCTGCAGGCCGGCGACGGCGCCGAGGCGTTGGCGGCCATCGACCGTGAGCACGTCGACCTGCTGGTGCTCGACCTGTTGATGCCGAACATCGACGGCTACGAGGTGCTGGCGCGGCTCAGGTCGAACGAGCAGAACGCGCGGCTGCCGGTGATTGTCGTGTCGGGCGCCGACCGATCGTCGAGCGAACTGCGATCGCTGCGCCTCGGCGCCAACGTCTATCTCACGAAGCCGATCGAGGCGTCGGCGCTCGCCGAGGAAGTGACCCGCCTTCTGATGTAGCGTCCGGCTTGAGCCGGACTTTCAGCGAAGGGCACGGTCCGGCTGAAGCCGGACGCCACATTGTGTAAGATCCGCCTGTGAGTGCAACCGCCGCCATCCTGGAACGTGCCGAGAAGGAGCGCGTCAAGTTTCTGCGCCTGCAGTTCACCGACATTCTCGGCGTGATCAAGAACGTCGAGGTCCCCGACCGCCAGTTTGCCGATGCCCTCGACGGCAAGATCATCTTCGACGGCTCGTCGATCGAAGGCTTCGTCCGGGTCGAAGAGTCCGACATGTATCTGCGGCCTGACCTCGCCACGTTCCAGGTCTTTCCGTGGGCCGATGCCAACGGCGCGCGCGTCGGCCGCCTGATCTGCGACATCGCCAACCCCGACGGCAGCCCGTTCGCCGGCTGTCCGCGCACCACGCTGAAGAACGCCATCGCCCAGGCCGCCGACCGCGGCTTCACCATGATGGCGGGGCCCGAAATCGAGTTCTTCCTGTTCCTGCGCCGCGATGGCCGCGCCACCACCGAAACCCACGACCGCGCCAGCTACTTCGACCTCGCGCCGATCGATCTCGGCGAAGACGTCCGCCGCGAAATCGTGATCGCCCTCGAGCAGATGGGCATCGGCGTCGAAGCCGCCCATCACGAAGTGGCGCCCGGCCAGCACGAGATCGACTTTCACTCCGAACACGTCTTGACGACGGCGGATAACGTGAGCACGTGCCGGTTCATCGTCAAGAACGTGGCGCTGCGCAACAACCTGCACGCGACCTTCATGCCCAAACCGATCTTTGGCGTGAACGGATCGGGCATGCACACGCACCAGTCGCTGTTCGCCGGCGGCAAGAACGCGTTCTTCGATCCAGGCAACGACATCCTGTTGAGCGAGACGTGCCTGAACTACGTGGGCGGATTGCTGCAGCACGCCAGGGGCTTCTGCGCCATCACCAATCCGCTGGTGAACTCGTACAAGCGCCTGGTGCCCGGCTACGAGGCGCCGACGGCGATTGCCTGGTCCGAAAAGAACCGCAGCCCGCTGGTGCGCGTGCCGGCGTCGCGTGGCGCCTCCACCCGCATCGAGTTGCGCATGCCCGATCCGTCTTGCAATCCCTACCTGGCGCTGGCGGTGATGTTGCGCGCCGGCCTCGACGGCATCGACAACAAGGTCGACCCCGGCCCGCCGGTGAACAAGAACATCTACAAGATGAGCCACCGCGAGCGTCGTCACCTTCGCATCGACGATCTGCCGGCAAACCTGAGCGAAGCCCTGGATGAGTTCGAGAAGGACGCGCTGGTCAAGGAGACGCTGGGCGAGCACATCTTCACGCACTTCCTCGAAGCCAAGCGCGAGGAGTGGGACGAGTACATCCGCCACGTCTCGCCGTGGGAGATGGACCGCTACCTCGGCGTGTATTAATCGGGGGACGCCCGTCCGTCACGGGGGACAGGGCTTGGGGCTCGGGGGCTTGGGACCTGGGGCTTGGGACTTGGGCTAGTCCGCGTAAGTGCCTGTCCTGTAAAGAAAATCTGCGTCTAATCTGTGTTTAATCTGTGGCTGTATTTTCTTGGCACGGCACTTGAAGTATCCGTGGTCAGGTCGCGACGGATCACCGAGGGGCGAATATTCAGGCAGGCGCTGGCATCGCCGCCCTTCGGCCGCAATCTTCACGATTCCGTTGCGACCCCTTCGAGCCTCTGGAGAATCGCCATGAAAAACCTTCTTGTCACTCTCACGATTGCGGCAGCGGTAGTTACCGGCGCTTGCGCGTCGATGGGCTCGCGTTCGATTTCCGAGGTGCAGACCAACCCGGGCAAGTTCGCTGACAAGACCGTGACGGTCGAAGGGGTGGTGACCACTTCGTTCAGCATCCCGCTGGTGCCGTTCAAGGTCTACCGGATCAGCGACGGCACGGCCGAGATGCTGGTGATCTCCGACAACAGCCGCATCCCCGGCAAGAACGCCCGGGTCCGCGTGCGCGGCGAGGTCGAGGAAGTGGCCCTGATCGGCGGCCGGTCGTTCGGGCTCCACATCCGCGAGAAGAGCGTTAAATTCTTGTAGCTCAATGGCTTGGGGCCTGGGGCTTGAGGCTTGCCCTCAGTTCCCAAGCCCCAAGTCCCAAGCCGTCCCTTGTGAATTCTAGTACAATGTCGCCCTGTGGAAGCCATTGAACACCCCTCCCCACTAGTCGCGATCATCAACCTGCTGCTCGCCACCCTTGGCATTCACGCCGAGATTCCCGACCACATGGTCTTTGTCGGGTT
This sequence comes from Acidobacteriota bacterium, assembly GCA_009694735.1. Lineage (GTDB taxonomy): Bacteria > Acidobacteriota > Vicinamibacteria > Vicinamibacterales > UBA2999 > 12-FULL-67-14b. The sequence continues at coordinate 20,782 of SHUG01000049.1, forward strand.
GATTACGCTCTTCATCCTGTTCATTGGCCTGGCCATCCGCTCGCAGCTGAGCGTCGAGAAGCCCGGCAAGCTCCAGATCATCCTCGAGGACGTCGTCTCGTTCCTGGTCGGCGTGCTCGAAGACAACATGGGCAAGAAGGGCCGCAAGTTCCTGCCGCTGCTCGGCACGCTCTTCGTGTTCATCCTGCTCGGCAACCTGATGGGCCAGGTCCCTGGTCTCGGCTCGCCGACCAGCAACATCAACGTCCCGTTCGCGTGCGCGCTGACGCTGTGGCTCTACTATCACGCGCAGGGCGTGATGGCGAACGGCCCGATCAACTACATCAAGCACTTCGCGGTGATGCCGGGCGTGCCACTGGCGCTGGCGCCGATGATCTTTGTGATCGAAATCATCAGCCACCTGTCGCGCGTGCTGTCGCTGACCCTCCGCCTGTTCGGCAACATCTTTGGCGAGCACCTCGTGGTGCTGATTCTGGCGAGCATCGTCCCGTTCATCGCGCCGCTGCCGATTCAGTTCCTGGGATTGATCGTCGGCCCGCTCCAGGCGTTCATCTTCCTGACGCTGGGCGCCATCTACCTCACCGCCGCCACGCACGTGGATGACCATGGCGATGAGTACGGCGGCGAACACGGTCACGCTCACTGATACTTGCCGGGGTCCGGGATCCGGGGTCCGGTCGAGAAGAGCTCTTGTGCGCGGATCCCGGATCCCGGCACTTACTGGTTGATCTTGACCACCACCACCGTGCGGTCGTCGCTCTGCTCGGCGGCGCCGCAGAACTGCTGCACGGCGCCGAAGATCTCCGCGACAATTTCTTTCGCCGGCTTCAGGTGCGTGCGTTCGATCACATCGATCAGCCGAGGCGAGCCGAACTCCTGGCCGGCTTCGTCGAACGTTTCGGAGATGCCGTCGGAGCAGAACACGAACACGTCGCCTGGCTCGAGCGGCACCTGTACTTCGTCGTAGGTGGAGCCGCCGAATGAGCCCAGGGGCACGCCGGGCATGTCGATCTGCGTCGCCTTGCCCCCGCTGCACCGCACCGGGTAGGGCAGCCCCGAGTTGGCGAACGTCACGATCTGCTTCTTGAACTCGAACATCGCATAGCACAGCGTGCAGTAGTACTCCTCGAGGTTGCGTTCGTGAAGAATGCGGTTCATGCCGGCCAGCACCGCCGCCGGCGTGCTGCGTTCTTTTTCGAGCCGGCGACGGAAGGTGCGGCCGCGGACCATTTCGCCGATCGCAGCACCGTACAGCGCGGCCGGCACTCCCTTGCCCGAGACATCGCCAACCGCCACCACCAGCGTGTTGGGCTCGGGCGACAGAAAGTCGCACAGGTCGCCGCCCAGTTCGCGAGCGGGATCGAAGTGCCAGGAGACGTCAACGCCGCGCAGGCGCTTGGGCAGCTCCTGGGGCAACAGCGCCATCTGCACGCGCTTGGCCAACCGCAGTTCCTTCTCGAAGCGGGCCTCGTTGGCGCGGATCGATTCGTAGAGCCGCGCGTTCTCGAGCGCCACCGCGGCTTCCGATGCCAGCAGCGTGAGCAGCTTGACGTGCTTCTTGTTGAAGGCGTCGCGGTCGGGGCTTTCGAGATCGAAGACACCGATGCAACGGTCCTTGAGCATCAGCGGCACCACCAACTCGGAGCGCACGCCGGGGACGACGCGGATGTAGCGGGGGTCTTTTTCCACGTCCGGAACGAGCACGACTTCCTTGTGGAGGGCGGC
>SHUG01000050.1 GCA_009694735.1 Acidobacteriota bacterium
CCGCGGATCCGCGGATCACTACGATATACTTTCTGTTTCCGTCATGACGGACAAACCACTGGTAGCGGTGATCATGGGCTCCACTTCCGACTGGGACACGATGTCTCACGCGGTCGAGATGCTCGAGCGTTTCGGCGTCCCGTACGAAAAGGAAGTGGTCTCCGCGCATCGCACGCCGGTGTGGATGGCCGAGTTCGCGCAAGGCGCCGAAGCCCGCGGCATCCAGGTGATCATCGCCGGCGCCGGCGGCGCGGCGCACCTGCCCGGCATGGTGGCGTCGCACACCGTGCTGCCCGTGCTCGGGGTGCCCGTCAACAGCGCGTCGCTCCAGGGCCTGGATTCGCTGCTGTCGATCGTGCAGATGCCCGGCGGCATTCCGGTCGGCACGCTCGCCATCGGCAAGCCCGGTGCGATCAACGCGGGCCTGCTCGCCGTGGGCATTCTCGCCATCACGCGGCCTGAACTGCAGGAGCGACTCCGCCAGTTTCGCGCGGAGCAAACGGCGAAAGTCCGCCAGGACACCCTGCCGTGAACCGCATCGTGCTGCCCGGCGCCACCATTGGCGTGCTTGGCAGCGGGCAGCTGGGCCGCATGCTTGCGCTCGCCGCCCGGCGCATGGGCTACCGCGTGCATACCCTGTCGCCCGGTGTCGACACGCCCACCGGCCAGGTGGCCGACCTCGAAGTCAGCGCGGACTACGACGACCTCGACGCCATTCGCGCGTTCGCTCGTGGCGTCGACGTGATGACCTTCGAGTTCGAGAACGTGTCGACCGACGCGGCCGATGCGGCGGCGGAGATCGTGACGGTGCGGCCCAGTGGATCCGCCTTGCACATCATGCAGCAGCGCGCGCGCGAGAAGGGGTTTCTCGCCGACCGCGGCTACCCGGTGACGCCATTTGCGAAGGCCCAGTCGCTTGACGAACTCGCCGTCGGACTCGGTCTGGTCCGCCTGCCGGCGATTGTTAAGACCGCCGCCTTCGGTTACGACGGCAAGGGCCAGCATCGCATCGATCGCATTGAAGACGGCGATCGGGTGTGGGGGCTGATCGGCCACCAGGAAGCCATCATCGAGAGCGTCGTCGACTTCACTCACGAGATCTCGGTGGTCGCGGCCCGCGGCATCGCTGGCGAGTTCGCGCATTACGGTGCGATCGAGAACATCCACCACAATCACATCCTCGACCTGTCGGTAAGCCCGGCGCGGGTGCCGCAGGGGATCGCCGATGAAGCCGTGCACCTGGCGCATCGCGTGCTGGACGACCTGGGATATGTCGGGGTGCTGTGCGTGGAGTTCTTCGTTACCCGCGATGGCCAGCTGCTGGTGAACGAGATCGCGCCGCGTCCGCACAACTCGGGTCACTTGACCATCGATGCGTGCGTGACGTCGCAGTTCGAGCAGCAGGTGCGCGCGGTGTGCGGGTTGCCGCTGGGCGACACCACGCAGGTGAAACCGGCCGCGATGGTGAATTTGCTCGGCGACCTGTGGGTTGACGGCGAGCCAGACTGGGCAGCCGCCCTGGCGGTGCCCGACGTGAAACTGCATTTGTACGGCAAGGGCGACCCGCGCGTCGGCCGCAAGATGGGGCACCTCACGGCGCTCGGCGACACCGTGGATGAGGCCGCCGCAAAAGCCCTGGCGGCCCGCGACGTGCTGTGCTGATCCGGGACCCGGGATCCGGGCCCGCAGTGCCATCCCGGCTAGAATCAGCCCCGCGATCCGCTTTGGGCCGTTCCAGATCGACCCGCGGACGTGGACCCTCTCCCGCGATGGGCACACCGTGGACTTATCGCCGCGGCTGGTGGAGATTCTCGGCCACCTCGCGTGCCACGGCGGCGCGATCGTCACCAAAGACGAACTGCTCGAGCGCTTCTGGCCGGACATCAACATCAGCGATAACACCCTGACCCGCGCGGTGGCCGATATCCGCAAGGCACTGGGCGATTCCGCGTCGGCGCCGATCTATGTGCAGACGCTGGCGCGGCGGGGGTATCGCTTCGTGGGTGCGGCGGGTGCGTCAGGTGCATCAGGTGCCGGCGAAGATCCATTCCAGGCGTGGGAGCAGGGACGGCTGGCACTCGAGTCGCTCGATCTGTCGCGGCTGGATCAGGCCATTGCCGCCTTCGAGCGCGCGGTCGTGGAGCTGCCGTCGTATGCGCCGGCCTACGCGGGGCTCGCCAACGCCTACATGCTGCGCTTCGAGACCACCCGCTTCAGCAATACGCCCGATCGCGAAATGCTCGACCGCGCCACGACCGCGGCGCGGCGCGCGTGTGCCGCTGACGCGAAGCTCGGCGAAGGCTGGGCGGTGCTCGGCTACCTGCTGGCGGCCGCCGGACAGGTGCCCGAAGGCCAGGCGGCGGCCCGCCGCGCGACGGCGCTAGAACCCGGCAACTGGCGGCACCATTTCCGCCTCGGCTATGTCACCTGGGGTGAGGAGCGGCTGCGCGCGACCGACCGGATCGTTGAACTGATGCCGGCGTTCGCGCCGGCCCGCATGCTGTCGGCCATGGTATTCGTGGCGCGCGGCGCGCTCGCCCGCGCCGAGCAAGAAGCGACCCGCGGCGCCGAGATTCAACGCGAGAGCGCCGGCACCGACACGCCGATTCCCACCGCCGGATTGCACTGGCTGCGCGGACTCGTGATGTCGGCGCGTGGCGAACGCGACGAGGCCCTGCAGTGCTTCACGGAAGAGATTGCCGCGGGCACCGACGGCCACGTGTACGGGCGCGAGTTCATTGCCAATGCGCGCGTCGCCGCCGGCTTCGTGTTGCTCGCGCGCAATGAAGCGGCGGCGGCCTCCGCCCACTTCACGCAGGCCTTGACCGAGACACCACGCCATGCGCGAGCCACCTTGGGCCTGCAGGCCGCCCGCCTGTTGTCAAAAGAGCTGCGCGTGTCGGACGACACGTTCATGCCGGTGGCGAAGGCGAAAGAAGAACTGGTGCGCAGCGGCCGCCACGTTGAGGCGTCGTTGGTCGAAGCCGGCGAATGCTGCATCCTCGACCGCATCACCGAGGCAGGGGACATTCTCGACCGCATGCTGACACTCGCGCCGGTGGGACCCGCCGGCTGGATCATTCCGGTGGATCCCATGCTGGCCGCGGTGCGGTATGTGCCCGGACGGGCCGGAATTCTCGCCAAGTTGGCGGCTCGCGCGTCATAGGCCGGGGTCCGGGATCCGGGATCCGGGGTCCGGGACCCATGACTCAGGGTTTCTCACATCGCACTCACACGCCCCTCAGGACAACCCCCACATTCGGCGGCACGATGACGTGGAGGCTTTCAATGGTTGGTCTGGTTATCGCGTCGTTGGTCGTCGCCTTGTCACAGGCTCCGGCGCAGTCCGCGGTCACGATCGAAGTGGCCGCGCCGGGCGTGACGCAGGAACTGGAACTGAACGATGGCATGCGCGCAATTGGGCGCGTCCAGTCGGTGCATGACGGCCGGCTGTCGTTTCGCACGACTGCCGGTGTCGTGATGGAGGTCGAGATCGCGGTGGTCCGCTCGCTGCATCCGATCACCGGCACGGTGGTCAACGGCGAGTTCTGGCCCGCCGATCCCAATCCCACGCGCCTGTTCTTCGCGCCGACGGGCCGCACGCTCAAGAAAGGGGAGGCGTACTTCGGCGTCTACGAGATCATGCTGCCGTTCGTGCACTACGGCGTCACCGACCGCATCTCGATCGGCGGCGGCACGCCGTTGTTCTTTGGCGGCGGCAGCGATCAGCCGTTCTGGTTCACGCCGAAGTTCGCGGTGGCGCGGGGGCGCACGACCGACCTGGCGGTGGGCGTGCTGCACTTCGTCAACATGGGCGACGCCAGCGTCGGCATTGCCTATGCGGTGGCCACGCAAGGCACCACCGACGCGGCGTTCACGGTGGGCGGCGGTTATGCCTACGCCAGCGAGGACCAACGACGCGCCGGCGCGCCCGTGGTGATGGTCGGCGCCGAGAAGCGCCTTTCACGGCGCCTGAAGTTCGTGACCGAGAACTACTGGTTCAGTGGTGTCGGCCTGGCCAGCGGCGGCCTGCGTTTCATGGGCGAGCGCCTGTCGGCCGACATCGGGCTGGTCTCGCCGCTGGGAGTGGACGAGACCTTCGTCTTCCCGATGGTCAACTTTGTCTGGAAGATGCGGTGATGTCCGCCTGAAGGCGGACACCACATCGTGGGACTTACTTTGGTGACGTGAGCAGTATCGTCGACACCGTTGGTCCAGGCAGGAACGGCGACGCCTCGCCGTTCAACCACGCGCGATACTGATCACCGTAGTGGGGTGACAGCGGATGTCCGCTCTGGCCAGTAGGGATGTGGAGAATGCCTTCGTGCTCGCGGCCTGGTGACACCGCCATGCGCTGCGACGGGCCGGTGCGCGGCGCCTGCGCGCGGGGCGTGTAGATGTCGCCCGGCAGCGGATCTCCAGGCATGTTCAGGTAGCGCCCAAACCACGGAATGGCCGACGCGAGCGGATGGACGAACTGGCCACGATTCGCCTCGCCCCACGTGCGCTCCGCGAGCCGCTGTCCGTCGACGGTGAGATCCCTGATCGCGCGATCGACAGCGGCCAGCATCCAGCCGTCCCACGACTGGTAATCCGGACTGAGCAGATGCGCCGGACGCTCGGTCAGCAGTTGCCAAACGGCTCCTTCGCCGCGCAGCGATCGCGTGTAGTCGAACGTGGGATCGATCGCCGTCGCCGGCGCCGTGAGCGTCGTCATCACGTCGCGAACGAACGTCGTGCGGAACTGGCGCACCAGTCGATAGGCCACCGAATCCGGTGAGGCGCGCCCGGTCCACGTGGTCTCGACCAACTGCCTGAATTCCGCGCGCGGGCCGGTCGCCTCGTTCGCCAGCGTCTTGATCAGCAGCGTCCGCCACCGCTCAAGATAGAGCGCCTTGTCTTCGAGTTGGATGGCGAGCATGTCCCTTGGCGTCGCCTTGTCGAGTGTCAGCAATCGGTCGCGAATCAACCGCGCTCGAATGCCGTCGGCGTAGCCCCCTTCGCCGATGGTCGCCAGATTGGCGCCATCCACCACCGGCGCGTTCGCGGTCCAAATGCGTCCGTTCGGCGGATCGACGATGCGCGGGAAGTCGGTGGGGGAGAGATAGCCGTCCCAGCGACGCGAACCGTCGGCCCAGGATTCGGGCGTCAGGCCGTCGTGGCCCACGCGTTTCGGAATGGCGCCGCCAATCACCCACGCAATGCGCCCGGTGTCGTCGCCCATCGTCACGTTCTGATTGGGAATGCCGAGTCCCGCGATGGTGGCGAGCAGGTCGTCCACCGAGCGGGCGCGTTCGGGCTTGGTGATGTCAGAGGCAAGTAACGCCGCATCGTGCGCGACCCAGTGTTGCGCGTACTCGCGGCCGCGCGCGTCCTTCCACACGATCGGTCCCCACATGGTCCAGCGAACCGCGAGGGTCTTCGCCGCCGCACCCTTGGCGGCGATCGTTTCCTGGAACACGTCGAAGGCTTTCGGTCCCTCGGGTGTCAGGTACTTCGCCGGGTCGCGCGGATCGGGATCGATCCGCACCAGGTCGCTCCAGTCGCCGCCGGAGTTGGTGAAGCCCCACGCGACGTGACCGTTGCTGCCCACCACCATGCTTGGCAGGCCCGGCAGCGTCACGCCGGTGATCTTCTGCGGCGCGCCGTCAGCGCCGGGAAACGCGAGCGATGCGCGATACCAGATGATCGGCACGCCAATCGACAAGTGCATGTCGTTGGCGACCAGCGCGACGCCCGATGCCGTGTGCGCGCCACTCACTGCCCAGTTGTTGCTGCCGAGGATCAAATGCTCATCACGGAAACACGGAATCACGGAAACACGGAACGAAGCCTTTTCAGAAATTTCATTGCACCCTGCATTTAGAAAATCGTTTTCTGTGCTTCCGTGTTTCTGTGTTTCCGTGCGATGCATTCTCCGCAGATCGAATACGTCGGGCCCGGGGATCGGCGGCCTCACGATTGCGTTACCCACCACCGGCGTGTCCCATTCGGACCCGGCCGTCGTCAGGAACCGGAACATCGGCTCCGGCAACGCATCACGCATCGCCCCCATCGTCTGTTCGAACAGCGCTTGCCGCCCTTGCAGGGTGTTGAACATGGCGAGCACGGTGAGAATCGAGTCTTCAGGCCGCCACGGTTCGGGTGCGGCGCGCAGCACCAGGTATTCAGGCGGCGCGGCGCCGAGCGCGCCGAGTCCCGCGTTGACGCCGTCGGCATATGCCTCGAGCACGCTGCGGTAGGCCGGTTCGGTGTGCTCAAACGCGCGATGCGCGACATCGCGCAGGCGATGGATGCGGGCTTCCGCGTCCACGACGAGGGCGCGTGGTCCCACCAGGGCCGACAGCTCGCCGGACGGCTGGCGGCGTTGCAGGTCCATTTGAAAAAAGCGATCTTGCGCGTGGAGGAAGCCCAGCGCGCGGGCCACGTCCTCGCGCGAGTCGCCGACGATGGTGGGCACGCCGAGGGCGTCGCGGTCCACGCGAACCGGCGCTGCGAGACCAGTGACGGCGGCCTCGCCGTTCAAGAGCGGCAAGCTGGCCCGCACCTGCGATCGCGCATACACGCCGCCGACGATCACGAGAACGACTAATAAAACCAGCGAAACCACGAGGAACCGAAGCAGTCGGATCACGGCCAGATATTACCTCTCGGCCCAAGACTCGGTGCCGAGGCCTGTCCCCAATCAGCCCAAACTGTGATTTTCTTGACCTGACCCCAATCGCAAGCGGCGGATCGCGGGGATTCCGGGTGCTGGCGTAACTTCGCTGCATGATGCAGCATCAACTTGTGGCCCGCTCCGTTGGCACCTCAGGCACCCCAGGCACTGTGACGAGCGCCCTGGACCCCCGCTGGGCGGCCCTGGCATCTCGTGACGGCAAGGCCGATGGCACTTTTTTCTACGGCGTGACATCCACCGGGATTTATTGCCGGCCCAGTTGCCCGAGCCGGCGCCCGCGGGCGGATCGGGTGCGCTTCTTTGACACCACCACCGACGCGCGACAGGCGGGATTTCGGGCCTGCAAGCGCTGCCGGCCGGACACGGTCGGGCTGGCGCAACCAGGGGTTGAGGCGGTGCGCCGGGCTTCCGCGTATCTTGCGACGCATGCGAATCAACAAGTCACCCTCGGCCACCTCGGTCGCGTGGCCGCCATGAGCCCGCATCACCTGCAGCGCCGCTTCAAGGCCATCGTCGGCCTGTCGCCCCGCGAGTATCAGGCGGCGGTGCGCGCCGGCAAGTTGCGTTCGAGCCTGCGCGATGGCCACGACGTGACGACGGCGATCTACGAAGCCGGCTATGGATCGCCCAGCCGCGTGTATGAGGCGGCGCCCACCGGCAAGGGCATGTCGCCCTCGACCTATCGCCGCGGTGGCGCGGGAATGGTGATCGGCTACTCGACGGTGTCGAGCCCGCTTGGCCTGGTTCTCGTCGCTGCCACGGCCGACGGCGTGTGTTCAGTGAAGCTCGGTGATTCCGACGCCGCGCTGGTGCGCGACCTGCGCCAGGAGTATCCGGCCGCCGACATCCAAGCCAACCAGCAAACCCGCACCGATTGGGTGAAGGCCATCCTCAGGCACCTGCGCGGCGCCGAGCCGTCGCTCGACCTGCCCATCGACGTGCAGGCCACGGCCTTCCAGTGGAAGGTCTGGCGCGCGCTGCAGCGGATCCCGTACGGCGAGACCCGCGCCTACGCCGAGGTGGCCAGGGCGATTGGCCAGCCCAAGGCGGCGAGAGCCGTCGCCCGCGCCTGTGCCACCAACCCGGTCTGCCTCGTGGTGCCTTGCCATCGGGTGGTGCCCGCCGCTGGAGGCTCCGGAGGTTATCGCTGGGGCGCTGACCGGAAGGCCAAGTTGCTGGCAACCGAGGGCAAACGCGTAGGCAGACTCTGAAACTGCCCGGGACTGCTCATTTTTTCGGATCCCGGACCCCGGATCCCGGATCCCGGCTCGGGCTCCCGGTTAGAATCCCTTCGTGCCCCAGACCCGCTACGGCATCTCCCCCTGGCTTGATGCCGTCCCCGTCAAGAACCGACCCGAATTTCCGGCGTTCCGCGGCGTCATCACCCACCCGGTGGTCGTCGTTGGCGGCGGCATGGCCGGCGCCATGGCGGCGCAGGCGTGCGCGGCCGCCGGCATGAAGGTCATCCTGCTCGACGCCGGACGTGTGGGCCAGGGCGGCAGCGGCCGTGCCACCGGGCTGATTTCGAGCGAAGCGTGCGAATTGCATGGCGAACTCGAAGCGCGCACCGGCAAGCGGGCAGCCCGGGCGCTGTTTGAACTCACCGAGAAGGCCCCGCGGGAGCTGGCCGCCGCGGTCAAACGGCTGGGCATCAAGGCGGGGCTCGAGTTGCGCGACGCGGTTCGCATTCTGCCCGAGGGCGGCTCCGACAAGTTGATGCAGCGCGAACTGGCCGGCCGCAAAGAGGCGGGCTTGAGTGCGTCATGGATGTCGCCGGCCATGGTGCAGCGCCAGGTGGCGCTGGCCTCGGCGGGCGCCACCAAGCTGCCCGACTGGGGATTTGTCGATCCCTACAAGTTGACGCTGGGCTTCCTGTCGGCCGCGATCAAGAAGGGCGTGAAGATTTACGAGCGCTCGCGCATCACGAAGATCACGTTCAATCGCAAGAACGCCACGGCGTTTCTGGATGGCGGCGCCATTACCACCGAGAACCTGATCATTTGTATTGGTGAGCCGACCAGCCTGTTCAAGCCGCTCAAGCGCCACTTGAAGCACCAAGACCGCTACGCGGTGCTGACCGAGCCGCTGTCCGCGGCCGTGCGCGCCGAGCTGGGACAGCAGACGGCGCTCGTCACCGACGTGGAGTCACCCGCGCATCAGCTGTGGTTCACCGCGGACCATCGCGTCTTGTTCACCGGCGCCGATCAGAAGCGCCCGGCCGATCGCCTTCGTGATCAGACGGTCGTGCAGCGCACCGGCCAGCTGATGTACGAACTCACGCGCCTCTACCCCGCGATCTCGGGTGTCTCCCCGGCGTACGGCTGGGACGTGCCGCTCGCCCATCCGGTGGACGATGTGCTGTATGCGGGGGCGCACCGAAACTTCCCGCACCAGCAGTTTGCCTTCGGCACATCGCACGACCCGGCTCGGGCGTTTCTGGCCAGCCGCATCATCCTGCGGGCAGTGCAGGGCAAGCCCGACAAGGACGATGTGCACTTCTCATTCGCCCGGAATCTCTAGGAAGGACCGATGGCGGACTCAGGCATCTTTCGCATGACCCCCTGTCAAGCTGGCACCGCGACGCCATTCTCAAAGCCACGTGCCAGGCGGCGCTCACCAATAAAGCCGAACGCCGCGCCCGCGAGCGCGTCACCGTCGATAAGCGGGTCTATACTGACCTATTGAGCTTCGTTTCATTTGTTTGGAGGCGTTACTTCCCCATGCTCCGTATCATTTCGGCGTTCTTCCTGAGTTTGGCGCTCGTGTCGCCGGCACTCGCACAGTCCACTGCCATTAACGGCACCATCGAAGGCACGATCGCGGACGATCAGGGCGCGGTATTGCCCGGCGTCACCGTGACCGTGTCGAACCTCGACACCGGCGACCAACGCGTGGTCGTCAGCAACGAGCGCGGCTTGTACCGCGCGCCACTGCTCTCGCTCGGCACCTACCGCGTGGTGGCCGAGCTGCAGGGCTTCAAGAAGTTCGAGCAGACGGGTATCTCGCTGCGCGCCGGACAAACCGCGGTGATTGACCTGGGTCTGACGGTGGGCGCGCTCGCCGAGACCATCACGGTCACCGCCGATGCGCCGCTCGTGGACCTCGCCAAGATCGAACAGGGTCGCACGCTGAGCGAGGCGGAAATCAAGACGCTGCCGCTCACCTCGCGCAACCCCTACAACTTCGCACTGCTGCAGCCGGGCGTCGTCGGCTTTGAAACCAACGAGTTCGGCGTGCCGCGCATCACCGCCAACGGCGCGCTGCTGCGCGTGAACTACCAGGTCGATGGCAGCAACAACACCCAGAAAGATCGCGCCGGCCTGCGCCAGATGCCGATGTCGGAAGTGATGATTCGCGAAGTGAAGGTCGTGACCAGCGGCTACGCGCCGGAGTTCGGCCAGACCATGGGCATGGTCTACAACGCGATTACGCCGTCGGGCACCAACACCTTCAAGGGCCAGGGCAGCTACCGCCTGCAGCGCCAGTCGATGGTGGAGTTGCCGTTTTTCGTGGCCGCCAACGCCGTCAAGCCACCGACCGACGTCAACGTTTACACCTTTGACCTCGGTGGTCCGCTGGTCAAGAACAAGACCCATTTCTTCGGTGGCTACGAGCACACCGAGCGTGACCTGTCGGGCCTGAGCGTGATTACGATCTCGCCGGCCAACCAGGCGCTGCTCGGCCTCACCGAGCCGGCCTACATGCCGCGCGGCCTCAATACCGAGTTTGCGATCGGCAAGATCGATCACCAGTTGAACAGCGCGAACCGCCTGTCGGTGCGCTACATGTTCTTCGACAACTTCATCACCGCCAACGTCGGCGGCGGCCTGGTGTCGGTGCAGCGCGCGAATGATTTCGCCGACCGCCAGCACTCCACCGGCGCACAGCTGATCTCGACGATCGGTTCGAGCATGCTCAACGAACTGCGCGTGCAGTACGCCACCCGCGCGCAGAGCCGCGCCGCCAACACACTGTCGGGCACCGGCCCGGCGATCAACGTGACCGGCGTCGCCAACTTCGGCGGTTCGGTGGCCAGCACGGCTGATGTCGGCTTCGGCTTCACGCAGAACATTGCCCAGGTGAACAACAGCACCACGCTGCTGCGTGGCAACCACGCCTTCAAGGCGGGCTTCGACCTGCAGTGGGTGGCCGACACCCGCAAGGCGGCGGCCGCCCAGCTCTACACGTTCCCGAATGCGGCGGCGTACCTGGCCGCCAAGGACGGTACCAACCGGCTCAGCTACACCACCTTCACGCAGTACTTCGGCCTGCCCGGCCTCGAGTACAACACCGCTCAGTACGGTGTATTCGTGCAGGACGATTGGCGCGTGACCTCGGACCTCAAGGTGCTTTACGGCGTTCGCTACGACCTCTACGGCGTGCCCGATGCCAACCCGAACGCGCCCGTCGCGACCTCGCGTAAGTTCCCGACCTCGAAGAACAACTTCGCCCCGCGCCTCGGCTTGGCGTGGTCGATCGACAGCGACAAGAAGACGGTGGTGCGCGCCAATACCGGCATGATGTACGACCAGACGCTCAACGCCATCTACGAGCAGTCGCTGCAGAACGACGGCACCAACGCACGCGCGTCCTCCTCGTTCACGCCCACCCAGGCCGGCGCCCCGGCCTTTCCCGCCGTGCTCAGCGCCGGTTCCGGCGCCACGCCCAACCTCGCGTGGACGGTCGACCCGGACTTCAAGGTCGCGCGGTCGTGGCAGAACAACGTGCAGATCGAACGCGGCCTCGGCGATCACTACTCGATCGCCATCGGCGGTTCGTACGTGACGGGCTACAACCTGCCGGTGGTCACCAACATCAACCTGATCAACCCGGCCAGCACGCTGCCCGATGGCCTGCCGGTGTTCAGCACGGTGGTGAACGCGGGCACACGCGTGGATCCCCGCTACAACGTGATCAACAGCGTGCAGTCGCCCGGCGACTCCACCTACAAGAACATGACGCTGCAGCTGACGCGCCGCACTTACAAGGGCATTGGCTTCGACGTCGCCTACACCCTGGGCAAGAGCGAAGACAACGCCCCGATCACGGGCGTGCTCTCGGTGCAGGGCGATCCCGGCCGCACCGACGTGACCAACCTGGATCGCGACCTGGGACCGAACGCACTCGACCAGCGTCACACCTTCGTGGCCAGCCTCGTCGCCATGCCGACGTTCGAGAGGGGCGGCGCGGCGGGCGCCCTTCTGAACAACAACGTGTTCGGCCTGGCGATCCAGATGGCGAGCGGCATTCCCGTGAACCTGCGCAGCAACCTGGAGTTGAACAACGACGGCACGCCGAGCGATCGTCCGGCTGGCGTCGGCCGCAACTCGCTGACCCTGCCCTCGCGCAAGAACGTCGACTTCCGTTACTCGCGCAAGCTTCGCCTCCACGGCAACATGGCGGCGGAGATCATTGGTGAGGTGAAGAACATCTTCAACACCGAGCAGGTCTCCGGCGTGAATGTCACGGTCCCGACCAACGCGTTTGGTGTGCCGACCGGCGTGCTGCCGACGTCGGGCAAGGACCTGACGCCAACCGGCGGCTACGAGCAGCGGCAGTTTCAGTTGGGTTTCAAGTTCACGTTCTAACCGGGATCCGGGATCCGGCATCCGAGATCCGAGATTCGGGGGATCCTGGGTTCCGGATCCCGGATCCCGGGTCCCGACTTCCTGAGGTTCCGTAATGCGCCGCACGTCTCTCTTCCTCGTCATTCTCGGCATCGCCTTCGCGTCCGCCCATTCAACTGCGCAGCACCAACTGGTGCCAGTGTCGCAGATGAAGGGGGTACCGGCGCTCGAACTGGCGCTGCGCAAGCTCGACACCGTGGGCAACTTCATGATGACCACGGCTCATCCCGACGATGAGAACAACGCGATGCTCGCGTATTTCTCGCACGGCCAGGGCTTCCGGACATCGCTGGTCACCGCTACGCACGGCGAGGGCGGCCAGAACGAGATTGGGCCAGAGCTGTTCGAGGCGCTGGCCGTGCTGCGCACCGAAGAACTGGCGGCCGCTCACCGCTTTGACGGGGCCGAGCAGTACTTCACGCGCGCCATCGACTTCGGGTTTTCGTTCAGTGTCGAAGAGACGCTCGAGAAGTGGGGCCACCAGGAAATCCTGGGCGACTACGTCCGCATGATCCGCACGATTCGCCCCGACGTGATCGTCGGCTTCGTGTTCGACGGCGACGGCGGCGGCCAGCATCACCAGACCTCGTCGCGCCTGACGCTTGAAGCGTTCCGGGCTGCGGCCGATCCGGCGAAGTTCCCTGAACAGCTGAAGGAAGGGCTGCGCGCATGGCAGCCGAAGAAGTTCTATTACACCGGCGGCTTCCCATCGACTCGCGCGGACGCTCGCTCAGGGCAGGCGGCGGTCCTTCCCGGGGAAGGCGCGCCGACGATGCTGCAGTTCGCGGGCGGCGATTCCGTTGACCCGGTCCTGGGACGCACCTACAACGAGATTGCCGGCGAGGCGCGCAGCATGCACAAGTGCCAGGGCATGTCGCAGCTGCTGCCGCTGCCGGCCTCGACCGGTGGTGGCGGGTTCGGTGGTGGCGGCGGTCCCGGTGGCATTCGCGCCTATCGCCTGCGCGACACGGTGCTCGACGGCGGCGTCGCGCGCACCGATCGTGTAGTGTTCGACGGCGTCGACACCAGCCTGCGCAGCCTCCTGTCATTCGCGTCAGGCGCACCTGCGGACCTGGGTACGGGCCTCGATCGCATCGGCGCGGCAGTGGCCGAAGCCCGGCGGGCCCTTGCTGCCGGTGGCGAAGCCGCGACCGTCGCGCCGCTCACCCGCGCCCTGAAGGCCTTGCGCGACGTGCGCTCGTGGCTCGCGTCCTCGTCGCTGTCCGAGAGCGCGCGCTACGAAATTGATTTCCGCCTGGCCCAAAAAGAACCGCAGTTTGCCCGCGCCCTGATGCTCGCGACCGACGTGCGCATTGATGCCGTGGCGCGCGATGGCCTGGTGGTAGCGGGACAGCCGCTCGCGGTCGACCTGATGGCCGCCAACCGCGGCAAGAGTGCGGTGGATGTGACGGTGGTGGCCAACGGCTTTGGCGTCACTCCCATTGCCGCCTGCGAGGGCGCCGCGCAGCTGGTGCCCGGGTCGTCGCGTAACTGCGGCAAGACCCTGACGGTGCCCGCGGATGCACGGCTGACCGCGGCCCACTTCCACACCGGCCCCGTCGGCGCACGTTACGTGTTCGATGCCGATGTCCCGTTCGGCTTGCCGTTCCGGCCCACGCCGTACACCGCGACGTTCACCATTACGGTGGACAACACCCCCTTCACGCTGACGCTGCCGATCCAGGCGCGATCGGATCTTGATATTTTCGCGGGCGAGAAGCGCCAGGAAATTCACGTCGTGCCGGCTTTCTCGGTCGCGACGACTCCCGACACGGTGATCGTGCCGCTGAAATCAGCAACGCCGGTCAGCAAGGACGTTCGCGTCACGGTGACCAATCACGCCAAGGGCGCCGCGCAAGCCGACGTCGTCCTCGAGATGCCGCCGGGATGGCGCGCCACGCCGCCCACCCAGCCGGTCAGCTTCTCGCGCGAAGACGAAGCCGTGACCGTGCGCTTCGCCGTGCAGCCTCCCGCGTCGTCGGTGCTCGCGGCCGCGGCGATCAAGCCGGGCGGCAATCAGTTCAAGGTCAATGCGGTCGTGCGCAGCGGTGATGTGGCGTCCGGCTTAAGCCGGACCTTCACGCAGGGTTACCAGGTGGTGGAGTATCCGCACACGACTCGTCGTCATGTGCTGACCTCGCCGCAGGTGACGGTGAAGGCGCTGGACGTCAACGTGAAGCCCAACTTGAGTGTCGGCTATGTAATGGGCGTCGGCGATGAAGTGCCCGCGGCATTGATTCAGCTGGGCGTGAAGCTCACCCTGATCAACCCTGAAGAACTCGCGTGGGGCGACCTCGGTCACTACGACGTGATCATGACCGGCGTGCGCGCCTACGAGCGCCGCGTCGATCTGCGTGCCAACAACCAGCGGCTGCTCGACTATGCCAAGGCCGGCGGCACGGTGATCGTCCAGTACAACAAGTTTGAGTTCAACGACGCGCAGTACGGGCCGTTCGCGGCGAAGGTGGGCCGCGAGCGTGTCACCGACGAGAACGCCGAGATGAAGCTGCTCGCGCCGCAACACCCGGTGTTCAATACCCCCAACGCCATTGGCCGTGCCGATTGGGCGGGCTGGGTGCAGGAGCGCGGGCTCTACTTCCTGGACGAAGCCGGCCGCGATCCGCAGTACACCGACCTGATCGAGTTCAGCGAGCCGTTCCCCTACAACAAGGGTGTGAAGCGGGGGGCGCTGGTCGAAGCCAAGGTGGGCCAGGGGCGCTGGATTTACGTGGGCCTGGGGCTGTGGCGCCAGCTGCCGGCGGGTACAGATGGTGCATACAGGCTGATGGCGAATTTAATCAGCTTGCCGTAATTGAGCATCTCCGGTTAAACCTTACGGTGGGCGCACGGTTCTAATGCCTTGTTCTCCTTTTCGCGGTTCGGCGCATCTGGTGACGGTTTTGTAATTCAGGCAACGAATATGGTTGCCGAAGTTCGCGCGAAGTAATGGCACAGTTGGCGTCGACCGAGATAAGAGTGGGCAATCATGCTTGAACATATTCTGCGGCGAATGGGTTTTGGCGCGAGTCCGGCCGACCTGGCCCTCTGGGCCGGCGTGCCCATCGACACCGTGATCGACCGGTTGCTCAACTACGAGTCGGCGTCGACCGATCACGACGCGAAGATCGGCAGTCCGGAGTACGTGGGCATCACCACGTCCGCCGGCAATCCCTTCTCGGCCAACACCTTGATCAACGATGCGCGACAGCGCTGGCTGTTCCGGATGATTCACTCGCAGCGCCCGCTCGAAGAGAAGATGGCGATGTTCTGGCATAACCACTTCGCGACGGCCTATTCCAAGCTCGCCGGCGCCGTGGGCCAGGAGCGCGCGACGCGGTTGATGGACAACGATCCGTCGAGCCTTGAAGGCAGCCCGGCCGGGCAAATCCAGGTACTCCGCCAGTTCGCGACCGGCAGCTTTCCAGGCATGCTGTTGGCCATGGCGAAAGACCCGGCCATGGTGTATTACCTGGACAGCCAGCTGAACACGCGGACCCGGCCCCAGGAAAACTTCGGCCGCGAGGTCATGGAGCTGTTCAGCCTCGGCATCGGCAACTACACCGAGGCGGACGTGTATGCCGCGGCGCGTGTGTTCACCGGCTTCAACTGGCAAATCCTCGGCGACCGCGCCCTCGCGACGGCCAGCTACTACACGTTCCTGTATCGGGCTGCCGATCACGACACCAACGCCAAGACGTTCACCTTTGCCATCTATCCGGACGGGGGCAAGACGATACCGGCGCGCGCCGCGGCGGCAGGGGAACAGGATGCCGTGGACTTGATCCTCGCCCTGGCCCGCCATCCGGCGACGGCGCGTCGGCTGGCCACGAGGCTCTACCAGTTCTTTGTCAACGAGACGTCAGTACCCGACGCGGCCCTGGTCAATGCCATGGCGAACTCGTACTTGGGGAACAACTACAACATCAAGGCGGTGTTGCGTACGTTGTTCCAGTCGCAGCAGTTCCGCAATCCGGCCAACTTCTTCCAGCGCTATTCGTGGCCCATTGAATACGTGGTGCGGGCCATCAAGGAAACCGGCTGGACCGGATTCACGGTCAACAGTGTCATGACCCCGCTCACCAACATGGGCCAACAACTTTACGAGCCGCCCGACGTGAACGGATGGGAACTCGGGCCGGGCTGGATTTCCACGTCGTCCATGCTGTCGCGGATGAATTTCGCCGTCACGCTCGCCGCGAACCAGCGCTTCAATCTCGCGCGCGATGCCCAGCCGCACCGCGCGACGCCCGACCGCGTGCTCCAGTACATGCTGGCGCGGTTCCCGAACATGGGATTCACGTCCACGGCCACCAACGCGATGACGGACTACCTCCGATCCACTGCCTGGACCGGCACCGACGCGCAGTTGCAGACACGGGTTCCTGGTCTCACTCGCCTGATCGTGGGATCGGGCGAGTACCAGTTCAATTAGTGGAGCGCACGCCATGAGCTTTTCACGACGGCAATTCGTCAAGGGCGGCGTCACCGCATTCACCTTCGGCTTCGCGGCGCCGCAGGCGATTTGTGACATCGCGTTCGCGCAGGGCGCGGCGGCGCGCAACCTGGTGGTGGTCTACCTCAGTGGCGGCAACGACTCGCTGAGCACGATCATCCCGTATCGCGATGCCAACTACCTCAGCCGGCGGCCGACCATCGCCATTCCCGCCGCCAACGTGTTGCAGATTGGTTCCGACTCCTCGCGCGTCGAGCTCGGCCTGCACCCGCGCCTGACCGGGCTCAAGTCGATCTTCGATGCCGGCCGGTTGGCCGTGATTCAACGCACCGGCTACGCCAACCAGAGCCGGTCGCACTTCACCGGCTTCGACATCTGGGGCACGGCCAGCACCACCAACACCTCTGGCACCGGGTGGCTTGGCCGCTATCTCGATCTGCAGCCCAAGCCCGTGGATGCGCTGGTGGCCTGGAACACCCAGCGCGAGACGCCGCGGCCGCTGATGGCGCGCACCGTCGGTGTGCCGGCGATCACCAGCCCCGCGACCTATGCGTTTTCGAGCCCGAACAGCGGCGCGGAAGCCGGCTACGAACGCACGGCGCAGACGCGCATCTCGTCGCACATCCCGGTCGACCGGCCGCACCTCGCGTTTGTCAACTCGACGGCGCAGGCGGCGCTCGGGACGTTGGACCGGGTAGCGACCGTGGCGACGTACCGTCCGGCTATTACCTATCCCAACAACGGCTTCGGCCAGGCGCTGACTGCCGTCGCCGGCGCCATGAACAAGCAGATCGGCACCAAGGTGTTCTGGGTGCAGACCGGCGGGTTCGACACGCACGCCACCCAGGGCGTGAACCAGGGCGCGTACTTCAACTTGATGGCCACCCTCGGCGACGGCCTCAAGGCGTTCTACGACGACCTGAGCGCCCAGGGGTTGATGGGCAGCACCCTGGTGCTGGTCTATTCGGAATTCGGTCGCCGCATTTCCGAGAACGGCAGTGCGGGCACCGACCATGGCGCCGGCGCCAACATGATGGTGCTCGGCGGCGCAGTGAACGGCGGCATCTACGGCACCGCACCGAACCTGAGCCTCGACCCGGCCAACCCGACGCTCGAAAACAATGCGGCCGACGTGAAGTTCGAAACCGATTTCCGATCGGTCTACGCGAAGATCCTGGACAGCTGGCTGGGCACCAACTCCGTCACCGTGCTCGGTGGTGACTACCGCGCCGGCGCCCCCAGTTTCTTGTAACCGGGATCCGGGATCCGGGATCCGGTCGAAGAATGCGCTTGCCGTTGATGCTCGGATCCCGGATCCCGGATCCCGGATCCCGGCCTACTTCGCGTATTTCACTAACGCATCCCGCCACCCGGCGACCGTCGCGGGCGGGGTCGCCAGCCCCTCGAACACGATCTGTCCGGTGCGATAGGCGGTGCCGTAGAACCGCTCGTTCGCGTCGCGGTCCTGCCGGATCGTCGATCCATTCAGCGTGACACCCGCAAACAACCCGCGAGCCCGTGAGTAACTGAGGATCAGCGCGCGCATCTGGATGTCGGTCGACGCACTGGCCTCGCGGCCCACGGGTCCGGCGGCCACACCCGCATCGGCGCCCACCTTGAACTGGTTCTTCACCAGTTGTTCCAGGCCGCGTTGGTTGTTGACCACCAGCACCAGGTCGATGGCCTGCGCACCGAACTGCGCGCCGATACTGCCGCCGGTGATCGTCAGGAACGCCGGTGCCGACCACCCGCCGGTCTTCTTGTCGCGCACGCTCAGCACGCCGTGACCGCGCTGGCCGCCGATGACCAGTCCGCCCTTGATGAGCGAGGGAAACACGGCAATGCCCTCTGCCTTCTCGACGATCGCGCGCGGCACGGCCTTGTCGCCGGCCGCCATGATCTCGTCGAGCACCACGGCGGCGTCGGTGAGGCGGCGCACTTCCTCGGACGACTGTGCCGCGAGTGTGGTCAGTGAAAGAGCAACGATGACAAGCGCTGTTTTCATGCGTGGATCCTGGCTATTGGAAGGGGATCGGGTTCTAGAGATTCAGACTCCGAAGGGCCGGCTCGAGTTCCCGATTCGCGAAGCGGAAGCCCAATTCGTCCGCCGCCGCCGGTAGCACGCGCTGGCCGGTGAGCAGCATGTTGGCCAGCTCGCCCAGCCCTATCTTCAAGACGAACGCGGGCGCATGAAAGACGGCCGGCCTCCGCAAGACGCGTCCAAGCGTGCGCGTGAAGTCGCGATTGGTGACCGGCGTCGGCGCGCTGGCGTTGAACGCGCCGATGGCGCGGTCCGTGTTGATCAGCCACCCGATCATCGACACCCAGTCGTCGACGTGGATCCAGGGCATGTACTGATCACCGGATCCCAGCGTCGCGCCCAGACCCAGCTTGAACGGCAGGATCATCTTCTTGAGGGCGCCGCCATCGGCGCCGAGCACCACCCCGGAACGGACGATCACCAGGCGGGTCTTCGCCGACGCACCCGCGCGTGCCTCTTGTTCCCAGTCCACGCACAACCGGGCGAGAAAGTCAGTGCCGGGCGGCGTGCGCTCGGTGACCATTTCATCGCCATGGGCGCCGTAGTAGCCGACCGCGGATCCGCTGATCAGCGCTTTCGGTGGCCGCTCGCACGCGCCGACCGCGCGAACAAGCGTCCGCGTCGCCAACAGGCGACTGTTCCGGAGTTGCGCCTTGCGCCCCTCGCTCCAGAACGTGCCGGCGATGTTCTCGCCGGCGAGGTTGACGACCGCGTCGGTGCCGTCGAGATAGGCCGCCAGCTGGCCCGCGGACCCGTCTGGCTGCCACGGCACGTCACCAGGCCGGTCTGGACGTGGCGATCGGGTCAGGTTGACCACGCGGTGCCCGTCGCGCTCGAGCTGCGCCCGCAGCTTGCTGCCAAGAAATCCCGATCCGCCCGCGAGCACGACGGTCATCACTTGCTTCTGATTGTATGGATGTAACGGAGGGACGGCTTTGAAAATCGATCAAGTGCTGGTGTTGAGGTCCGCTTGACAAACGACTCAGCTTGTCGACCGCCTTGCCGTCGTCCTCACCCTGGCTACGCTTCGCTCCTCCAAGCGACTGGGCTAACCGCGCGCAGCGCGTATCCCTTCCTCTTCGTCCACCATACTGAGCACCCAGGCGCCGGCGACGAAGAAACCGAGAATGGCGATAATCGCCGCCTTGCTGCTGCCGGTGAGGGTCACGCTGAGCGTGAAGACCAGCGGGCCGAGCACGGTGGCGAAGCGTTCGGCCACGGCGAAGAACCCAAAAAACTCAGACGTGCGATCCGCCGGCACCATGCGCGAGAACAGCGCGCGGCTCAAGGCCTGGGCGCCGCCTTGCACCGTCGCGATCATCGCCGCGAGAATGAAGAAGTGCGTGACAGTGGTCATGAAATAGGCGAGCACCGTGGCCAGGGCGTAGACCGAGATGGCGATGAAAATCGCGCGCTTGGTGCCAATGCGGACACCGAGCGAGCCGAACAGGAACGTAAACGGGATCCCCAGGAACTGCACCATCACAAAGGCGGCAATCTGCGACGTCTGCTCGACGCCAACCTCGGCGCCGTAGACACCGGCCATCCGGATGATGGTCTGGATGCCGTCCTGGTAGAGCAGCATGGCGATGAACAGCAGGAAGGCGTTGCGATACTTGCGCACTTCCCTGAACGTGGTGGCCAGCCGGGCAAAGGCGGCGACGATGGCCATGCCCGACTCGCTCGGTCGCTTCGTTCGCGTCAAGGGTTCGGGGACCTTGCGGAAGATGGGCAGTGAGAACACCGCCCACCACACGGCCACGGAGAAGAACGAGGCTTTGATGGCGGGCACGGTGCCGCTGAACCCGAACATGGCCGGCTGCAGGATCCACGCCAGGTTGATCAGCAGCAACAACCCGCCGCCGAGGTAGCCCATGGCGTAGCCGGCAGCCGATACGCGGTCGGTCTCTTCTGCCCTCGCGACGTGCGGCAGCAGCGAATCGTAGAACACGATCGATCCCGATACGCCGATGTTGGCAATGAAGAACAACAGCGAGGCGAGGCCGATCTCGCCTTCGCCGATGAATACCATCGAGCCGCAGGCCGTGACGCCGATGGCGATGAACAGCGCGAGCAGCCGCTTTTTGGATCCGCTGTAATCCGCGAACGCGCCCAGGACGGGCGCCGAGATGGCGATGGTCGCCATCGACACCGTGGTGACCAGCCCAAAGCGCGCGGTCGCCTCCGCCGGCGCCAGGCCGGCCGCGGCATACGAGGCATAGAACCCTGGGAAGACGGCGGTAACGACGGTGGTGAAGAAGGCGGAGTTGGCCCAGTCGTACCACGCCCAGGCGCGCTGCTCAGGCGTGACCAGGCCCACGCGGGCCATCAAACGCGCGATCATGCGCGGACATCATAGCTTGGCCGGGATCCGGGATCCGCGCGAGCAAGGCGCTTGCCTCGATCAGGGATGTCCGGACCCCGGGTCCCCGACCCCGGACCCCGGACCCCGGCGGGCAACGCCCAACTCGGGGAGGTCTGGGTCCGCGGTTGCCCACGCTTTCAATGCGAGATCGAACTCCCGGCGGGCAGTGGGCAGGTTGCCGGCATGCTGTGCCACCAGCGCCTGCGCGTAATGGCTGCCGAAATAGGCCGGGTCATGCTCGGACATCAGCTGCGCCATTCGTCCCGCCAACTCCCAGTCGCCCACGGCCCGGGCCGCCCGGGCCATCGATTCCAGCCGGAACAACGACTGGCTCCACGCATCCGGACCCGGCTGCGATCGCCACTTCTGCGCGGCACTTTCCATCATCTTGCGACCCTGCTCGCGCTGCGCGGTCCGCAACCGGAACTCGCCCTGCAGGGCTTCGAGGGCGATGAACACCAGGTCTTGCCCGCCGGGCGAACTCTTCAGCGCGCGCAAGGCGGCGTTCGACGCCGCGCCGCCATCGGCCACACGGTTCATGGCGAGCAAGGCGAAGCCGGCTTCGACGTGGCCCGCGGCCTGGACGAGGGGATTGGGGTGCGCGATCAACACCTTGGCGGCTTCCAGCGCTTCGGCAGGACGATTGCGCGCCAGCAGGTAGGCCGGCCACTCGCGCTTATTGACCATCTGCACCAGCAGGTTCGACGGCAATCCGAACGACTGCTTCAGCAGCGGCTCGGCCTTCTTCATCTGGCCGAGATACTGATAGGTCGCCGCGAGCAAGTCGAGGTTGTGGGTGTGATGCCAGTCGAGATCGGCACCGACCTTCTCTCGCGTGAAGTAGGCGCGCTGCAGCTGGTCGGCCGCCTCGAACTGCGCCGCCGCCTCAACGGGCCTGCCAGCGCGCCGCAGTTCGTGGCCATGCATGTGGCGCGCGTGCGGCACCTCGGCCGCTTGTGCCGCATAGGCCGCGGCCTGCGCCAGCGATTCGTTGACGCGGCCACTGTTCTCGAACGCATGCGCCAGGTAGTGGCGGGCGCCGAAGTGGTTCGGCGCCGTCTTGAGGGCCCGTTCGAACCACGGAATCGACGCCGGCACCGACCCCTGGCCGCGGTCCGCCGGATCCGGTGATTCCGCCACACCCCGCTTCAAGATCAACTCGGTATCGTCCGGGAAGGCCGCCAGTGCGGTGTCGAGCGCTCTCCGGTAGGCCATGAGCTTGCCCGTGTCGCGTGGTGCGTCTTCGGC
>SHUG01000051.1 GCA_009694735.1 Acidobacteriota bacterium
CGGGTCGTCGATGAACATGTTGAGCGTGATGATCGGGTCGTCGTGCATGTTGTCCGACTTGCCCTCGGCGATGCCGTTGCCCTGCATGTACTTCGAGACGCTGGCGTAGTCGTAGTACTCGGGGATGTGCAGCGCCAGCGCCTTGCCGGCCCACTTCGCGGTCAGCGCCTCGGCCACGGCCTTCTGGCCGTTCTGGTTGCCGCCGCTGTCGCCGATGAAGATCACGTTCTTGAAGCCGTGCGCCTGCAGGCTTTCGGCCGCGTCGGTCAGCACCGCGCGGAAGGTCTCTTCACGCATGGTCATGGTGCCGGGCGAGGTCATGTGGCCGGTCTTCGGCTCGATGCCGCCCTCCGGGACCAGCTTGATGATCGGCGCGCACAGCGCGTTCCCCATCTTGCGGGCGATCGCTTCGCAGTTGGTGTGCAGCACGTAGTTGTGCTTGCCCGTCACCAGCCACGGACCGTTCGGCTCCATGCCGCCGGTCGAGATGATGATGTTGGTCTTGCCGGCCTTGAGCGCATCGCGGACATCGATCCAGGTCATCTCTTCGAGCCACACCGTGTTGGTGGCGGGCAGCGGGTTGACCACGTCGTTGCAGTTGTAGGGATTCTCGCGACAGTCGCCGCCACCCATCGATCGTGGATCCGGAGCGGGACGCTGACGCTGCTGGCCGGCGGGTGCGCCGACGGCGCCGGGCTGTTGGGCCGACGTGGACATGCCGCCAAGGGCGACGAGGCTGACTGCGACAAGGGCGATGGTGTTCATGGGTCCTCTTTTAGATGCCGGTCTTCATGCGGAACGTGCCGTCTTCCATGCGTTCACGATACTTGCCGTGACAGCTGGCGCAGGTCGCGCCGAGCGGCGTGATCGAGGTCTTGGCGGCGTCGAAATTGGCGTTGGCCACGTTCATCAACACCGAGTCAGCGTGACGCTTGCCGTCGGCGGCCCACTTGGTGGCTTCCTCGTTCCCCTTGGCCTTGAAGAACGCCTCGACGTCGGTAAATGCGGTCTTGAGAATCGTGGCGTGTTCCTTGGTCAGGTCGGCCGATGAACCCTCGAGCGCCTTGCGCATCGCCGCCTGGGTGGACGGCAGCTTCGTCATGATCTTCTGCAGGGCCAGTTCGTCGGCCGACATCGGCGGAATCGGCTTCTTGGCAATGTCGACGCCGGCCGTGTTGATCACCGCGGTGGCCAGCACCACCGGCTGGCCCTTGAACCGGGCCTGATCTTCAGGCGACATGTCGATCTTGTAGTCCTTCAGCTTGGTGGCGACCTCAGCCGCATCGAACTTGATCAGCTGGCCGATCACCGTGACGTAGCCGTTGGCCTCGGCCGGCTTCTGCAGCGTCGGTGCGAGCACCAGCACGTCTTTGCCGGTGGACTTGGTCTTGTCCTGATCCACCAAGAACGAGGTCTTGCTCAGAATGGCTTCGACTGCGCCGGTCATCGTGACGTATTCGCCGACGTAGGGATCCGGGTGAGCAGCGACGGAGCTGGCGGCCACCGGCACCAGCGGCTTGGGCGGCGTGTTGGCCGCCGGTGGCGGCGCCTGGCCACCTTGTTCAGCGGTCAGCGCGGTGTACGAGATCAGAAAGGAGGCGAGCGCGATGCCGGCAACGGTGACAGTGGATTTGGTCGATCGCTTCATGGTCTGAACTCCTGGCGACACCCGGACGGCACGTTCCCCAACCGAGTCTCGAACGCCACATTGTAACGCAGGCACAGATAGCGGACGGGTCGGCGGGAACCGGCACGTCTTTGTTTGTAACCCGCAAATGTGAAGATACCTCGGCGTCATCCGTGGCCCTGGCAGCGCGATGATCGGCACACGGCTTCGCATTCCCAAACCCTGACGCCATCACTGGTATATTGCGCCTCATGCGCAACCTCGCATTCGCGGTGTCTGGCGCGCTGGCCCTGACCATCGCCACCTTACAGGGCCTGTCGTCGGCGCAGGCACCTCCGCCACTTCAACCGGATCAGCCCGTCCTCTACGAAAACGCGCGCCTGATTCCCGGCGACGGCGGCGCGGTGATCGAGCGCGCGGCCCTGCTGGTGGAGAAGCGCGTCGTCGCCCGCGTTGGCCCCGCCGGCACCCTCACCGTGCCGGCGTCGGTGCGCCGCGTCGACTTGAGCGGCAAGACGATCATGCCCGCGTTGATCGGCACGCACGGCCACCCGGGGTTTCAGCAAGGCCTGTCGTACTCGGCCGCCAACTACACGCGTGAGACGGTCCTGAGCGATTTGGCGCGTGCCCTGTACTTCGGCGTGAGCGTCGTCCAGTCGCAAGGGATCGAAACCGGCGAACTCTTCTATCAGCTTCGCGCCGAGCAGTCGACAGGGCGCCCGTTCGGGGCGCTGCTCCAGGTCGCCGGTCGCGGCATTGGCGCACCCAACGCCGGCCCGGGCGGCGCAGCCTACGCCGGGATCGCGTACGAAGTGACCACTGAAGCCGAGGCCCGCACGGCGGTGCGGGAACTGGCCGCCCGCAAGGTCGACATGGTGAAGATCTGGGTGGACGATCGCAACGGTCGCGCGCCCAAGCTGAGCGCGCCGCTCTATCGAGCCATCATCAACGAGGCGCACGCTCGTAAGCTCCGCGTGATCGCGCACGTGTTCTATCACACCGACGCGGTGGATCTCGTGGCTGCCGGCATCGACGCTTTCGCGCACCTCGTGCGAGACACCGTGATGGATGACGCGCTCGTCGCGGCCATTGTCCGGAAGAACGTCGTCGTGATGGGCAACCTGACGACGCCTCTTAAGCCGACCGACGCGACGACACCGCCGTGGCTCACGCCGGGCGATCCGATGATGACGCTGTTAAGCGCGGCGGTCGCAACGCCAGTCGTCGAGCGCATGCGCGCGTACTATGCGAAGCGCGATCCGCGGGCCGTTGAGGGCGCGCGTCAGCGCTACGGCATTCTCCAACGCAGCCTGGCTAAGCTGAATGCGGCTGGGGCGCGCATCGTACTGGGCGCCGACACCGGTCTCGAGGATCACTACTTCGGCTTTGCCGAGCAGCTGGAACTGCAGGCCATGGTCGAGGCCGGCATGTCTCCCGCACAAGCGATCGTGGCGGCCACCAGCCGCGGCGCGGAGTTCCTCCATCTCCGTGACACCGGCGCCATCAGCGCCGGCAAGCGCGCGGACTTCCTGGTCCTCGACGCCAATCCGCTCGACGACATCAAGAACACCCGCCGCATCTCGCGCATCTACATCGCCAATGAAGAAGTGAACCGCCCCAGTCTGCTCGCGCTCATGCGGTAAGGATGGGCCACCGAGGACACAGAGAACGCCGCGTTCGCGGGCCTGATTGCATTTCGATAGTTTGACTCTGTGTCCTCGGTGGCTAATTTCCGTCCGGCGTTAAGATTGTTGAATGCCCCTGCCGGCGGACGCCCATCTCGGTGCAGTGAGCCTGACTGTAAAGGACCTCGATCGCTCGGTCTCGTTCTACCGCGACATCCTCGGCTTTCGGGAGCTGTCGCGCGAAGGTCGAACCGCATTCCTGTCGGCCAATGGCGACCGCGTGTTGATCGAGTTGCACGAGCGCCGCGACGCGGTGGCCAAACCGCGCCGCAGCACGGGTCTGTTTCATTTCGCCATCCTGGTGCCGTCCCGTGCCGCACTGGGGCGTTCACTGCGGCGTCTGTCCGACCGGCAGTGGCCGCTGTCGGGCGTCGCCGATCACCTGGTCAGCGAAGCCCTGTACCTGAATGATCCAGACGGCCTGGGCATTGAGATCTACCGCGATCGCCCGCGCGACACCTGGCGGTCGGCCAACGGCGAACTGGCCATGGCCACCGATCCGCTGGATGTTGAAAGCGTGGCGAACGAGCCGGGCGCGGAGGTCACGTGGCACGGACTCGAGACCGGCACGGTCATCGGCCACGTCCATTTGCACGTCTCGCGACTCGACAAGGGCGAAGCGTTCTATTGCGGCCGGATTGGATTCGAGCCTGTGGTCCGCGGGTATCCGGGTGCGCTGTTCGTGTCGGCAGGCGGTTATCATCATCACCTCGGCATGAACACGTGGGTCGGAGTTGGCGCGGCGGCGCCGCCTGAAAACGCCGTGGGCCTGCGATCGTTCACCGTCGAAGCGCGGGATCTCGAGAGCCGGCTGGTGGACGACGCCTCGACCCGCGTCGTGGTCGCCGTGGTGGGAGGCTGACGCCTAATGCGGATCGTGCTGTTTGCCGTCTTGCTGACGGCCCTCGGACAGGATGTCGACCGCGAGATCCAGCGGGTGGCCATGGAGGGCTGGATCGCCGCGCGGGCGGTCGCCGCCAAGGGCGGCGCGCTCGAGCTGCTCGGTCCGGTGAACCGCCGTCTCAAGAGCCTGGACGCCTTGCCCGGCCCAGCGGCCCGTTACGCGGACGTCGCCATTCGCGCGGCCGTCAGCGCCGCGCAGGAAGAGCGCGACGAGCTGGCGGTGTTTCTGGCTCATGCGCGCGACCTGTCCGCCACCATGTCCCTCACGGGCGCACCCGCACAGTGGCCGGTGCCGATCGACGAACTGGAAGGGGAGTTGTGGCTCGAGGTGGATCGCTACACCGAGGCCCGCGACGCCTATCTCCGGGCGACGAAATTGAAGCCGACCGCCAACGCGTGGATCGGGCTGGCCCGCGCCAGCGATCGGCTGGGCGACCTCGTCGGCGCTTGTGCCGCCTACACGCAGGCGTCATCCACAGCTGGACTGCCAGCGTCGGTAGAAATTGAGATCTCGCTGTACGCGCTCAAATGTCGCATGTGATGTGGCGGCCGGCTTCATTCAGATTGTGCCCCTGTGGTTGTGCCGCTGTAGAGTCCGGCTGTAGCCGGACTAAGATGCCAGACCTGTATACACCGGACGTGATGGAGGAGTTGGAGAGGCACGGCCTGGCTCCGAAGCCCGGCACCTCGCCTGAGCTGTTACGCGAGCAGATCAACGATCTCTATCGCTACGAAATCCGCAAGCTGCGTGACCGGTGCCGTGCCGGCGAGTTCACTACCAAGGAACTGCCAGGGCACGTGGTTGAGCTGCGGCGCCGCTACCTGCTGCTGTCGATCCCCACGTCGCGGTGGGTCATGCTACCGTAGCCCTCACGATGAGTCGGATGACACGCCTTGTCCATCCGCTCGTTCGTGACGCCCGCGGCGGTCCGCTTCGGCAGGCCTCGTGTGACGAAGCGCTGGAGCGCGCCGCCACCGGGCTCGAGGCTGTGCGGCGAACGCATGGCGGCCAGGCATTCGGCCTCTTCAGCTGCTCGAAAAGCACGAATGAGATGAACTACGCCGCGCAGAAATTTGCGCGCGTGGTGATGGGCTCGAACAACCTGGACAGCTGCAACCGCACTTGACATGCCCCGAGCGTCGCCGGTCTGGCGGCGGTATTTGGCATGGGGGGCGGCACCAGCTCGTATCAGGAGATTGAAGAGACGGACTGCATCCTGCTCTGGGGATCGAACGCCAGGGAAACGCATCCGATCTTCTTTCACCACCTGCTCGCGGGGCTGAAGCGAGGGGCGAAGCTCTATGCGATCGACCCTCGTCGAACGGCGTCGGCGCAGTGGGCCGACGTGTGGGCTGGTCTCGACGTCGGCACCGACATCGCGCTGTCGAACAGCATGGCCCGCGAGATCATCAGCAGCGGCCTTGCCAACCACGAGTTCATTGAACACGCCACCACCGGCTTCGCGGCCTATCGGGAGCTGGTCGAGCCGTGGACGCTCGAGCGCGGTGAGGCCGAAACCGGCGTGCCGGCGGCCGTCATCCGCGAGATGGCGCACACCTATGCCGGCGCGAAGCGCGCCATCATCTGCTGGACCCTTGGCATCACCGAGCATCACACGGCGGTGCACAACGTGATGGCGCTCATCAACCTGGCGTTGTTGACCGGGCAGGTCGGGCGCTGGGGTTCGGGTCTCAACCCCTTGCGTGGCCAGAACAACGTGCAAGGCGGCGGCGACATGGGCGCGCTGCCCGATCGCCTGCCTGGGTTTCAGCATGTTGAGAACGACGAGGTGCGGGCGAAGTTCGATCGGTTCTATGGCGTCCCAGTGCCCCCCAGGAAGGGCTGGCACCTGTCGGACATGTTCAACGCCATGGATCGCGGTGAGTTGCGCGCGCTCTACGTGATCGGCGAGAACCCGGTGCAATCCGAAGCCGACCAGCATCGCGCCACGCGACTGCTCGAAGGCCTCGAGCTGCTGGTGGTGCAGGACATCTTCCTGACCGAGACCGCGCAGCGCGCCGATGTCGTGTTTCCCGCGGCGGCCGGCGCCTTCGAGTCGGACGGCACCGTGACCAACAGTGAGCGCCGCGTGCAGCGCGTCCGAAAAACCCTGAATCCGCCAGGCGAGGCGCGCGAGGATCTGGCGATCATCTGCGATCTGGCGCGCAAGCTCGGTCACGACTGGACTGCTGACGCCGAGACGGTGTGGAACGAGGTGCGTCAGCTTTCTCCCATCCACGCCGGCATGAGTTACCAACGCCTGGAGAAGATGTCGGGGCTGCAGTGGCCGTGTTACGACGACCAGCATCCCGGCGAGTGGTTCCTGCACGGCCGGCTGTGGGAGCGTCCGGTCCGCGGCCCGCGCGCGCCGTTTTCGCCGGTCAAACACGAACTGCCGCTGGACGAATTGAATGCCGACTTTCCGCTGCGCCTGACGACCGGGCGCCGGCTGGCGGAATACAACACGGGCGTGCAGACCGGGTCGTATGCCTCGCCGACCCGTCGTGGCGAGACGATCGACGTGTCACCTGAAGATGCGCGGCGCCTCGGCATCGCCGAAGGGCCGCCGGTCCGCGTCATCTCGCGCCGTGGTGTGGTGGTCGCGCCGGTGCACATCGACCACGCGCTGCGGCCTGGCCTGACCTTCATGACGTTCCACTTTCCGGATGACGTGCCGACCAACATGCTGACGAGCGATGCCACCGATCCGCTCGTGGGCACGGCGGAGTTCAAAGCAACGGCGATACGGATTGAGACGGGATCCGGGATCGGGGATCCGGGATCCGGATTCTCCCCACTGCCCGTCGGATCCCGGACCCCGGATCCCGGGAGTAGCGCATGGACCTCCACATCATCGGGGCTGAGCCCACGCACTTGGAACGTGAGGCGGTCGATCGCCTGCTGGGTGCAGCCACGACCGGTTGGCACGGGGCGGCTCGCGACATTGGCCGCGACGGCCGCACCGCCGCTGGCGGACGGCAGGTCACCGGCGATCGTGACCTGTTACTGCCCGCCTGTCACGCGGTGCAGGACACAATCGGCTGGATCAGCCACGGTGCCCTCAACTACATCTGCACGCGGCTGGCGGTGCCGCCCGCGGAAGCCTGGGGCGTGGTCACGTTCTACCATCTGCTGGCGACCGAGCCGCGTCCAGCCGCCGTCGCCCATGTCTGTGATGACATCGCGTGCCGCTTGAACGGCGCCGACCAGTTGTGTCGAGACCTGGAGTCGCGCTTCGGCCACGCGGTGCATCGCTCGCCGTGCCTTGGGCAATGCGATCGGGGATCGGCGGCGCTCATCACTCGCGCGGGGTCGGATCCCGAACGGTTTGTCCTCGCCCCAGTCAGCGCGGACGAGGTGGCCAAGGCACTCTCCGCTGGCACGGTGCCTACGGTGCCGAGGGTTGGTGCTAGTGCCAATGGTGCCGGTGCCAAGATCGTGCGGCGCATGAACGTAGCCGATGCCACCAGCCTCGCCAGCTATCGCCAGCATGGTGGCTACCAGGCGCTCGCGAAGGCGATTGAGATTGGTGCTGCCGCCGTCATCGCCGAGGTGAGTGCGGCGAGGTTGCTGGGCCGCGGCGGGGCGGCGTTTCCGACCGGCCGCAAGTGGGACGCCGTCGCGCGTGAACCTGCGCGCCCGCACTACGTGGTCTGCAACGCGGATGAATCCGAGCCTGGCACGTTCAAGGACCGTGTGCTGATGGAGCAGGATCCGTTTGCCGTGATCGAGGCGATCACCATTGGTGGTCTGGCGACCGGCGCCGAGCGAGGGTTCATCTACATCCGTGGTGAGTACCCCGAGTCCGAACGGGCCATTGCCGGGGCCATCCAACAGGCGCGGGCGGCCGGTCTGCTCGGCGTGGATGTCTCGGGAACAGGCCAGGCGTTCGACATCGAGATCCGGCGCGGTGGCGGCGCCTACATTTGTGGAGAAGAGACGGCACTGTTCAATTCCATCGAAGGCAAGCGCGGCGAGCCCCGATCGAAGCCACCGTTCCCTGCGCAGTTCGGCCTGTTCGGCAAGCCCACGGTGGTCAACAACGTCGAGACCCTCGTCAACGTGCTCGACATCCTGATCGACGGCGGTGACGCGTGGTCGAAGACGGGCACCGCTGGATCCGCGGGCACACGGCTGTTCTGCCTGTCGGGTCACGTGGTGACACCTGGTCTTTATGAGATCGAATGCGGCCAGACGTTACGTCACGCGATTGGCGTGGCCGGCGGCATCCCAAATGGTCGCGCGCTGCAAGCGGTGCTGCTGGGTGGGGCAGCGGGCACGTTTGTCGGACCGGATGCGCTCGACATGCCACTGTCGTTCGAAGGCGCCCGGGCGGCCAATGCCACGCTCGGCTCAGGTGTGATCATGGTGTTCGACGAGACCGCCGACCTCATGGACACGCTCGCGCGCATTGCCCAGTTCTTCCGAGACGAGTCCTGCGGTCAGTGCGTGCCGTGTCGCGTCGGCACGGTAAGGCAAGCGGAACTGCTTCAGGGCCGGGACCCGGGATCCGGGATCCGGGATCCGGGCTCCGGGATCCGGGATCCGGGGTCCGCACACCATTCTGCTCGCTGAACTCGGGCAAGCGATGCGAGACGCCTCGATCTGCGGCCTTGGACAAACGGCGGCGTCAGCCATTGAATCAGCCTTTGCGAATATCCCTTCATTGCAAGGGCGAGCGCTATGAGTCACGACGAGATCTCGTTCCACCTGCCGCCGCCGGCGGCGTTGATCCCGGCGCCACCGGCGGTGGCCGCTCCAGTGATGGTGCCGCTCACGATTGATGGCCGTGCGGTCGAAGTGCCGGCCGGGGCAACCTTGATCGATGCGTGCAAGACCCTCGACATTGATGTGCCGACGCTCTGCTATCTCGAGACCCTGACGCCGGTGAACGCCTGCCGTGTCTGCGTGGTTGAGGTCGAAGGCGCCCGCGTGCTGGCGCCGGCGTGTTCGCGGGCAGTTGAGGCCGGCATGGTGGTGAAGACCCGCTCGCCGCGTGTCGACCTCTCGCGGAAGCTGGTCCTGGAGTTGTTGGGATCGTCGGTCGACCTCAGCACCGCACCGGGACTGAGCGGGATGATGCACGAGTACGGCGCCCGTCCAGACCGTTTTCAGGAGGTACTTGGCTCGCCGTCCTCGGTCTCCTCTGTGGCCCAACCCGTCAAAATCGATAACCACCTCTACGTGCGCGACTACGGCAAGTGCGTGCTTTGCTACAAGTGTGTCGAGGCGTGCGGCACCGACGCCCAGAATACGTTCGCGATCGCCGTGGCTGGTCGTGGGTTCGCGGCGCACATCTCCACCGAGCTCGACGTGCCGCTGCCCGACTCCGCCTGCGTCTATTGCGGTAACTGCATCGCCGTGTGCCCGACGGGCGCGCTGATGGCGACGCCGGAGTTCGAACTGCGCCAGGCGGGGCAGTGGCGGCCCGAGACCCAGGCCGTCACCGACACCATCTGTCCCTATTGCGGTGTCGGCTGCACGCTCACGGTCCATGTGCAGGACCAGCAGATCGTCAAGGTGACGTCGCCGTTCGACAACGCCGTCACGCGCGGCAACCTGTGCGTCAAGGGTCGCTTTGGATTCGAGTACGTCAACCGAACCCAAAGCGACTGATTCGCGGCGTCGTTCGTGGCGGCCTATTTCACCGCGAAGCAGTACAGCAATCCGGCGCCACCGGTGGCGATCAGGTTGTCCTGGCTGCATCCCTTGCTGGCATGCGTCGAGTTCCAGGAACTGTTGCCGCCACCCTGCTTGTCGCTGTGTCCGAGCTGCGCCGAACCCGGGTTGTTGCTCGTCCAGTTATTGCACGTGTGATCGGCGGCATCCGTAAAGGCGCGGCCGTCGGCGGTTGAGCCGGTGAGAATATCGTGCTGGTTCGGCTTGTCGCCGACACCGTTGACCAATTCGCCCTTCTCGTTCAGTGCGAGTTGCTTCCCGAGCGGGTTGCCGATGCGCGCCTGCTCGATGGTGTCGCCGTGCAGCACCGCAGTGTTGGCCGAGATGACCTGGCCGCGAAAGTTATGCCACGGACCGTTGCCGATGCGGTCCCGCGCATTGACGGCACCGGGTCCCTGCGTGCTCACGTACGCGCGCCACACCGCGTCGCCCTGTCCCGCGGTTTTGGCGAGCGCCTGGCAATGCGCATCCGCGCCGACCAGGCCGCCCAGATTGGCGCCATCGCCTTTACCCACGCTGGTCACAAAAAACGACATCGGCTGCCGCGGCGCGGCCGCGCCGGCAGCAGGCGGCTGCTGCGCGAACAACAGATAGGATCCCGGCACGACCGCCACGGTCAGCGCCGCAAGCACGAAACGCATCATCTTCATGTCGCTACTCCCCTCGGCCGCTCCCGCGGCACTTGGCACCAAACCCCTGGCACCTTAGGTATCAGTACGCACCGTACGCACCTTATTTCCCCGCCGCGCCGCCGTCGGCGGGCCGCCGGTCAACGCCGCCCTCGAGCATGTTGTCCTTCTGGTTGAACACGATCACCTGCGCGGCGCCCTGGTTGCCGCCTTCCTGCACCGTGTGGCCCATCGCCTGCAGCATCTTGATGGTGTCGGCCGAGAAGCCGAAGCGTTCGATGCTGATGCGATCGGGCAGCCACTGGTGGTGCATGCGGCCCGCGTCCACCGCCTCTTGCGCGTTCATGCCGTAGTCAATCACGTTGAGGATCGTCGTCAATACCGTGTTGATGATGGTGCGGCCGCCCGGCGTGCCGGTGACCATGAACAGCTGGCCGTCCTTGGCGATGATGGTCGGCGCCATGCTCGACAGCATGCGCTTGCCGGGCCGCGCGAGGTTGGGGTTGGTGCCGACCATGCCGCGTTCGTCGGTCAATCCGGGCTGGCCGTTGAAGTCGCCCATCTCGTTGTTCAGCAGGAAGCCGGCGCCGGGCACCACGATGCGCGATCCGTAGCCGTATTCGAGCGTATAGGTCATCGAAACAGCGCTGCGCTTCGCGTCGACGATCGACAGGTGGGTCGTCTCGGGCGACTCACTCGTCCAGGTGAACGAGTTGGTGGCCGACTTCGAGGCCTTCTTCGGGTCGATGGTCTTGCGCAGGCTGGTCGCGTAGTCCTTCGAGATCAACATCGGCAATGGGATGTCCTTCTCGAAATCCGGATCGCCCAGGTAGCGGGCGCGATCCGCGAACGCGCGGCGCATCGCCTCGGCGGTGTAGTGGATGTTCTGCGCCGATCCGTAGCCGCCGCTTTTGAGGTCGAAACCCTCGAGCACATTCAGCATCTGCACGACGGCCATGCCGCCCGAGCTTGGTGGCGGCATGCCGATGATGTCGTAGCCGCGGTAGGTGCCCTTCACGACACCGCGCTTCTTGGCCTGATACGCTTTCAGATCACCGGCGGTGATCAGCCCGCCGTTGGCCTTCATCTCTTTCTCGATCAGCGCTGCCGTCTCACCTTCATAGAACCCGGCCGGGCCTTGATCGGCAATCCGCGTCAGCGTGCGCGCGAGGTCGGCCTGCTGGAGGATGTCGCCGGCCTGGTACGGCTGGCCGTTCTTCGAGAACTGCGCCAGCGACGCCGGGTACTTCTTGAACTCGGGGATCATCGATTCAAGCGAACGCGCCAGCCCGTGTGACACCTCGAACCCGTCGCGCGCCAGCTTGATGGCCGGGGCCACCAGTTCTTTCCACGGCTTCGAGCCGGCTTCCTTCCACGCCAGGTGGAGACCCGCGACCGTGCCAGGGACGCCAACTGACAGGTGGCTGTTGTGATGCGTTTCGAAGTCGTACTTGCCGTCTTTCAGCCACATCTCGGGCGACGACCGCGACGGCCCGACTTCGCGGAAGTCATACGAGACCGGCTCGCCGCTGGCCGGGCGAAAGACAATGAAACCGCCGCCGCCGATGTTGCCCGCGGTCGGGTGGGTGACGGCCAGGGCCAGGGCCGTGGCCACCGCGGCGTCGATCGCGTTGCCGCCGCCCTTGATGACCTCAAAGCCAATCTGGGATGCGATGTCGCTTTGGGTGATCACCATCCCCACCCTGGCGCGGGCGGGGGTCGAGCCGGCCTGAATCGTCAACGACGACAGGGCCAACGCGGCGATCACAACGAAGAATGCGCGGCGAATCATAAGACCTCCAAACGGAAATTATAAGTGCGTACGGTGCTGGTGCCCGGTGCTACCTTGGCACCTTAGGAACTGTACGCACCCTAATCTTGGGGCACCTTGGCTTTTATGGGCGTGTCGTCGCGATTGCCCCATTCCTCCCAGGCACCGTAGTAGTTCCGGAGCCTGGTGAGGTCGTGGCCAATGAGTGCCAGCGTGAAGATGTCGTGCGAGGCCCGCATGCCCACCTGGCAATACACCGTCACATCGTCTGATGGCACCACGCCCTTGTCGCGATAGAGCTTGCTGATCTCGGCGGCCGACTTGAAAGCTTTGGTGGTCGGGTCGAGCGTGTCTTCCCAGTACACCGGAACTGACGATTCGATGTAGCCGCCGCGCTTGATGTTGCGAAGGTCCTTGCCATCGATCTCGCCTTGCGTGCGCGCGTCGAGCAGCTTGACGCCGGGCTTGTTGATGGCCGCCTTCACTTCGTCGGCGGTCGCCACCTTCACGGTGCCGGGCTTGACCGTGAAGGTCGCCGCCGCCAGGGTGGGAACGGCGGCGCTCGTCGCGCGCTGTTCAGCCGTCCACTTCACCCAGCCGCCATCCAGCAGGGCGACGTTCGAGTGGCCGTAGTAGTTGAGGATCCACCACAGCCGCGCGGCGAAGATGCCGCCGCGTTCGTCGTAGGCGATCACCTTGGTGGCGTTCGAGATGCCCAGCCGCGACATCAGGGCCTCGAACTCCTGCGGCGTGGGCAGGAAGGTCGGCGGCGCCTTGGGATTGCGGATCCAGTTGCTGTCGACGAACACGGCTTCGGGAATATGACCGTCGCCGTAGCCGCGGTTGCGGATGTCGATCACCCGCACGTTGGGGTCAGCCAGGTGCTGAGCCAGCCATGCGGTATCGACCAGGAGTTCGGGCCGGGCGTAGCCGCTGTTGGCGGCCTGCGCACCGAGGAGCAGGGCAAAGAGAAAGGCCATGCCGCCGATTGTATCCTCGACGGCGACCGTGGCAATGCGGGCCGTGTCAGAATGGCGGAACCTCATGACCTCGGCCGTCCCCGTCACCTCCAAGCTTCCCGACATCGGCGTCAGCATCTTTTCGGTGATGACCCGCCTGGCCAACGAGCACAAGGCCATCAACCTGTCGCAGGGGTTCCCGGACTTCGACTGCGACCCGGCGCTGGTCGAGGCGGTGGCCAAGGCGATGCGCGAGGGCCACAACCAGTACGCGCCGATGCCGGGCGTGCTGGCGCTGCGCGAGGGCATTGCCGCCAAGGTGGAGCAGCTCTACGGGCCGCGCTACGACCCGGTCACCGAGGTCATCGTGACGTCCGGCGCCACGGCGGGCCTGTATGCCACGCTGACCACGTTCGTGCGTCCGGGCGACGAAGTGATGCTGTTCGAGCCGTGCTACGACTCGTACGTGCCGGTGATCAGGCTGAGCGGCGGCGTGCCGGTGTTCGTGAGCCTGCGCTATCCGGACTACACGGTGAACTGGGACGAGGTGCGCCGCGCGATGACGCCCAAGACCCGCATCATCCTGGTGAACACGCCGCACAACCCCACTGGGATGATGTGGTCCGCCGATGACATGCGGCAGTTGCAGTCGATCGTGGACGGCACCGACATCCTGTTGATCGGCGACGAGGTCTACGAGCACATCATCTTCGATGGCCGCCGGCACGAGAGCCTGTTGCGCTACGAAGACTTGCGCGCCCGCTCGGTGGTGATCAGCTCATTCGGCAAGACCTTTCACACGACCGGCTGGAAAGTGGGCTACGGCCTCGGCCCGCAGGCGTTGATGGCGGAAGTCACGCGCGTCCACCAGTTCGTGACCTTCACGGTGCACACGCCGTCGCAGATGGCGTTCGCGGAGTTCGTGCGGCGCGACCCCGGCGCGAAAGACCTCTCGGCCTTTTATCAGCAGAAGCGGGATCTGTTCCTGCAACTGACGGCGGGATCACGCTTCAAGCCGCTGCCCTGTGCCGGCACGTACTTCCAGTTGATGGATTACTCGGCCATCTCAAAAGAGACTGACAAGGAAATCGCGCACCGGCTGATCGTCGAACACGGCGTCGCGTCGATCCCGGTCTCGGCGTTCCTCTACGAAGACGCGGGCGGGCCAGTCCTGAGGTTCTGCTTCGCGAAGCGCGATGAGACGTTACGGGCCGCCGCCGAACGGCTGGTGAAGATCTGAGCGTCCGGCGCGCCTGTGTTTTTGACAGCCACCGATTACACAGATTTCACAGATTAGCTGATGGCCCGCGGACGTCGGCGAAGCCGGCGTCGCGCAACGAAGCAGGCGATCCCAATTCAAGAGAGGCCGGGCGATCAGGCGTCTCTCTTGAGTTGGGATCGCCTGCTTCGTTGGAGCGGCCTGCGGCCGCTCCGCGGGCCCGCAGTCAAAATGCGCGTGCGCGCCAGCCACCGTCGCTGAATCGGCGTAATCTGCGTAATCTGTGGCCAAAGCTCTTAGAGCAAGCGGCGCAAGTAGTGCTCGAGTCCGCGTGACTGGTTCCACTGTGTCGGATATCCCAGCGACACTTCCTCGAACTTGACGCCGTCGACCTCTCGGGACGACCGCAGGTGCAGGTGGCCTGACACGACCGTCTCGAAGTTATAGCGGCGATGCCACTCGTTCGTGCGCATGGTGCCGCACCAGATCGAGAAGCGCGGAATGCGCGGCAGCACCGCCAGGTCTCGCCGTAACGGGAAGTGGTTGGCGACGATCAGACTCACATCGGTGGGCAGCGCATCCAGGCGTGCCTCGGTGGCCGCGACACGCGCGGCGCACCAGTCGTCGCAGGTCGCGTACGGATCGGGCGCCAGCAGGTCTTCATCAGCCGAACGCACGCCGGTTTCAGCGGCCCAGGCGATCGCGTTGTCCCGGGTCACGTGGTCGGGGCGGAACGAATAATCGAACAGGGTGAACGTGGGCACGATAGCGCGCAGTGGGCCGTCACCGGGCCACTGTGCGTACGGATCTTCCGGCGTGAGCACGCCGTATCGGCGGCAGAGCGCAATTAGTCGACCGTAGTGCGCGGCGCCGCGCTGCTCTGAGGCCAGCGTCTTCGGCGTCCACAAATCGTGATTGCCAGGCGTCCACACCAACTGGGCGAACTTTGGCTCGAGGCTGCGCAGCACGAAGTCGAGATGCGCGGGCGTCTCGCCGGCGTCGCCGGCGATGATCAGCCAATCATCCGGAAAAGCCGGAAGGGCATCCACCGCATGCCGGTTGTCATCGTAGCCGACGTGGAGATCGCCGATCGCCCAGAGCTTCACGGCACGACTTGGCGCAGGCGCACCGGCAGGTCGTCGCCGGTGCGGCGAATGGCCAGGCCGAGGCGGTGCGTGGGGGTGGGCCAGTCCTGCAGGAATTGCCAGGTGGCCGGGTCGTCTGGAAGCGATGGCTCAAAGGCGATCGCGGGCGCATCATCGGCGGTCAGGTGGAACGCGAAATCGCCGAGTGGCAGTGCCAGTCCAAAGCCGCGAGCCTTGATGTAGGCCTCCTTCAGTGTCCAGTAGTCGAAGAACACGCGCTCTTGCTTGTCCTTGGGCAACGACTGCAAGTGGGCCACTTCGCTGGGCGCGAAGAAGCGGGCGGCCACGTCCCGGGTGAGCCGGCGC
The DNA here is from genome assembly GCA_009694735.1 of Acidobacteriota bacterium. Lineage (GTDB taxonomy): Bacteria > Acidobacteriota > Vicinamibacteria > Vicinamibacterales > UBA2999 > 12-FULL-67-14b. The sequence goes on from SHUG01000051.1 coordinate 15,925, forward strand.
CCGACGTGTTCGACGTCCACACCCACTTCGCGGCCAATCGTTACCGCGCAGGCAATCAGGCCGTCGGTGTGCGAGATGTTGAAGCGCAGGTCGGGCACGCCAGCCGGGCGTTCAAGAAGCTCCGGCCGGCCGTGCACGTTGGCCATGAATTGCCAGTCGGCCGGCGCCACCGTGGCATAGCGCGACAACATGGTGCGCACCAGCGCGCGGGTGAGCAGGAAGCGCTGCCGATCGCGCTCGAACACCAGGCGCGCCATGCGCTCGTGTTCCCGCGGCGACAGCAGGGGCAGGTACTCGGCTCGCTTCGCGAGCGCCTGAGCACTGTCGGTCAACAGCAGGTCGACGTGCACCGACCGGAACGGCAGCAGCTCGATCATGCGGTGGCGCGCCCTTGCCGGCGGAACCAGTAGGTGGCGAGGCCGGCGAACAGTACCAGCACCGCGAAGCCGATGCCGAATTCGGGCCCATACCTCTTGACCAGCACCAGTGCGTGCTCGCCGTAAATCACGGCAAGATAGCCCTGCCCGAAGTAACGAATGCCGCGGCCAAGCGCGACCGCCAGGCCAAACCGCCAGGGTGGGACATCGGCAGCACCGGCGAGCAGCACAAACACCTTGAACGGGACTGGCGGCGGCAGCAGCGCCGGCACGACGATGGCGAGCAGACCGAAGCGCTGGTACAGCCGCAGTGCGCGGTCGACGTGGGCGCCCCTGACTCGCTTGCGCAAGAACACTTCGCCGCCGCGCCGCGCCACCGCGAACAGCATGAAACAGCCCACGATCGAACCCGCGGTCGTCATGGCGGCGTAGTACACCATCCGGTCCGGATACTTCGTGCTGAGCACGATCAGCAGCACGTCGTTGACCTGCGGAAACGACAGGAACGACGAGTCGAGGATCGCGATCACCAGCAGGCCGACCCCGCCAAGGCCGGTGGCCCAGACGGCGATGGCTGCCATCAGTTTCGCCATCAGGCCGTCTCACCGGCCGCGGGCACGGCGGCGACCGTGTCGCGCGGGTAGAGCGCCAGGCCGATCGTGGCGAAAATCAGGCTGCGCACGCGCCGGAACAAGGCGAGGGTGCCGCCGCCGACCAGGCCGAGGGCCTCCACCACGGCCACGTTCGACGCTTCAAGCGCGCCCAGGTTGCCGGGGATGGCGCCGCCGGCCACGCTGGCCGACCGCGTGAAGGTTTCGACGATGGTGCCGATCCAGAGGGAAATGGGCTGGTCGATGGCCCAGAACACGAGATACACCTCGAGCGCCATCAACAGGTAGCAGCTGACACTCAAGGCGACCAGCAACTCGATGCGGCGTGGATCGGTGCGGGCGAGCTTGAGGAAGAGGTCCTCCACTGCGCTGATCGCGTGCACGGTGCGGCCACTGGCCCAGTGCCACCCCGTGCGGCCGTGAATCTTCTCGATCAACGGGCCGAAGTAGCGGCCGGTTCGCATCAGGAACAGCAACGAGAACACCAGGACGACGAGGGCCGTGAAGGCAATGCCGCGAAACACACCCTGCCAGGCGCTCGGCAACGTGTCGGACGATACGGCCACGGCGGCGAACAGGCCGACGCCGACCACACTCATGATGCCCATGGCGGTGCGCTCGAGCACCGACGCGGCCGCCGACACCACCGGTGGCACGCGGCCCATCAACAGCACCACGCGAAGGGGTTCGCTGGCCACGCCGCGAATGGTGAAGTAGCCCACGCCGTCGGCGGCGAGACGCACACGGAAGACGCGCCAGAACGACGGCCGCACATCCGGTGGAAAGCACACCCACCAGCCGGCCGCGCGTAACAGGTGCCAGCCGACGCTCGGCAGCAGGACCAGTGGAAACGCGAGACCCAGCTCGCCCGCCTGGCGCACCGTCTCGTCACGGTCGAGGCCCAGCATCGTATAGACGAACAGGGTGACGCCCGCGATGATGGCGACCAGCGAGATCAGTTGTGGCACCGACCGTCTCATCAGCGGAGGTTCTCGGGAATGACGCGCTCAACGATGACCACGTCGCGCGAGACGTCGACCGAAAACTCGGCGATGCCGGCGTAGCAGTCGCGAGTACGATAGTGTCCGCCCTCGGCTGCCACCACGACGATGGGGTGGACGCCGTCGAACCACGCGCTGACATCATCATCCGATCGCGGACGGGTCGCGAAGGTCCCGACGCGGTCTGCGAGGCCTTCGTTGTAAATTCGGGTCATCGCCGGGACGTCAACCGGGGATGCCACTCGTGCGGAAAACGTCATGAAAATAGGGAAGCACTTCATGTTAACCCGGACCACCGCGCTCGTTCTCGCTCTCTCTGTCGGATTCGGGGCGCTGGTGGAGGCGCAGCGCCGGCATCCGGTCAGCGGGCGCGTGCTGGCGCCGGTGATGGGCGTGGGCGGCGCCGGTTGGCTGGAGCGCCCGGAGCGCGAGGCCGAGGAGGCGCCCTCGAAGGCGCTGGCCGCCCTTGAGTTGAAGCCGGGCATGGTGGTGGCCGACATTGGCGCCGGTTCGGGGTACTACACCGCGCGGATGTCGAAACTGGTGGGCGCGACCGGCCGGGTGTATGCCACCGACATCCAGCCAGGCATGATCGAGTTGTTGAACCGCCGCATCCAGGCCGAAGGGTTGGCGAATGTGACGCCCGTGCTGGGGGGGATGGAGGATCCCAGGCTGCCGCCGCAATCGATCGACCTGGCCATCATGGTGGACGTCTACCACGAGCTGCAGACGCCGCAGGTGTTCCTGCAGAAGCTCCGCGAGGTGTTCAAGCCCGGTGGCCGGCTGGTGCTGGTGGAGTTCCGGAAAGAGGACGCCCGGGTGCCGATTCTTGAAGTGCACAAGATGAGCGTGGCCGAAGTGAAGACCGAGCTGGAGGCCGAGGGCTTCGTGCTGGACAAGGTGATCGACGTCTTGCCCTGGCAGCACATCATCGTGCTTCGCGTGAAACCACAAATGTAGCGTCCGGCTTTAGCCGGACCTAATAACTAATCACGAAGAACGAATGACAAAGGGTTAAGATTCCGCGCATGCTCAAAGGCACAGCGCGGGAAGCCGCCGCGGAATTCTTCGGCACCTTCATCCTCATCGCCTTCGGCGTTGGCGTCGTTGCGCAGACGGTGCTCAGTAAAGACGCCAACGGTTCCGTCCTCGGCATCAACATTGGCTGGGGCCTGGCCGTGATGCTTGGCATCTACACGGCGGGTGGCGTGTCCGGCGCTCACCTCAATCCTGCGGTGACGGTGGCCCTTGCGGTGCACCGCACGTTCCCCTGGAGCAAGGTGCTGCCCTACGTGCTGGCGCAAACCGCCGGCGCGTTTGTGGCATCGGCCCTGGTCTTTCTCAACTATCGCGAGGCGTTGACGGCCTTTGATGGCGGCACGCGCACGATCGACGGGGCGACCGCCACCGCGAGCATTTTCGCCACCTATCCGCAGCCGTTCCTGTCGCTGGCCGGCGGGTTCGTCGATCAGGTGATCGGCACCATGTTGCTGATGGCGGGTGTGCTGGCGGTCACCGATCAAAAGAATGTCGCGCCGCCCGCGTGGCTCACGGCCCCCTTGGTCGGTGCGTTGGTCGTGGCCATCGGCGTCGCGTTCGGCTTCAATGCCGGTTACGCGATTAACCCCGCGCGCGACCTGGGACCGCGGCTATTCACGGCGGTCGCCGGCTGGGGGCCTGGCGTGTTCACCGCCAACGGCGGTTGGTGGTGGGTGCCGGTGGTGGCCCCCTGCGTCGGCGCCATTCTCGGCGCGTGGCTGTACGACGCGTTCATTAACAAGCATCACGTGGCGCCGGAGGCCGGTCGATGAGCCCTTCGACTTCGCCTGCGACAGGCAAGTTCGTTCTCGCCCTCGATCAGGGCACCACGTCCAGCCGCGCGATTGTGTTCGACCGATCCGGCAAGGCCGTGTCCACAGCGCAGCAGGAGTTCCCGCAGATCTTCCCGGGGCCGGGTCATGTGGAGCACGATCCCGAAGCGATCTGGTCGACGCAACTGCAGACGGCGAAGGCTGCCATCAGCAAGGCAGGCATCACCGCCGCCGACCTGGCCGCAATCGGCGTCACCAACCAGCGCGAGACGACGGTGCTGTGGGACAAGGCCACCGGCAAGCCGATTGCCAACGCCATCGTGTGGCAGAGCCGCGTGACCGCGCCGATTTGCGATCGCCTGAAGGCCGACGGCCATGAGGCGACCTTTCGCAAGAAGACCGGCCTGGTTGTCGACGCCTACTTCTCGGGGACGAAGATCAAGCACCTGCTCGATTCGCACGATGGCTTGCGGGCGCGCGCCGCGCGCGGTGAAGTGCTGTTCGGCACCATCGACTCGTTTCTGATCTGGCGGCTCACGGGCGGCAAGGTGCACGTCACCGACGTCAGCAACGCCAGCCGCACCTTGCTGTTCAACATCCACACCATGCAGTGGGACGACGAGCTCTTGAAGTTGCTCGATGTGCCGCGCGCGATGCTGCCCGAGGTGAAGTCGTCGAGCGAGGTCTACGGCCACACCGACCCGTCGTTGTTCGGCGCCGCGATTCCCATTGCCGGCGCAGCGGGTGATCAGCAGGCGGCCCTCTTTGGCCAGGCGTGTTTCGAAGCCGGCTCGGCGAAGAACACTTATGGTACCGGCTGCTTCATGTTGCTGAACACGGGTCCCAAGCCCGTGCCGTCCGAGAAGGGCCTGCTGACGACGGTGGCGTGGCAGATCGGCGGCACGACCACGTATGCGCTCGAGGGCTCGGTGTTCGTGGCCGGCGCCGCGGTGCAATGGCTTCGCGATGGCCTCAAGGCGATTGAGGCGTCAGCTGATGTTGAACGCCTGATGAACGAAGTGGAAGACACGGACGGCGTCTACCTGGTGCCGGCGTTTGTCGGCCTCGGCGCCCCGTATTGGGACCCTCGCGCGCGCGGCGTGATCGTGGGGCTGACGCGAAACACCAAGATGGCGCACATCGCTCGCGCCGCCGTCGATGCCATGGCCTACCAGACCCGCGACGTGCTGGAGGTGATGCAGCTGGAGTCGGGCCTGCCGCTGACGACGTTGAAGGTCGATGGCGGGGCCGCGGCCAACGCGGTGTTGCTGCAGTTTCAGGCCGACCTCCTCAACGTCACCGTCCGTCGTCCGGTGGTCGCGGAAACGACGGCGCTCGGCGCGGCGTATCTGGCGGGTTTGGCGGTTGGCTATTGGAAGAGCACGGACGATGTGGCGACCAACTGGGCCCTCGACCGCGAGTTCCGCCCGTCGATGCCGAAGGCGCAGAGCGAGAAGTTGTATGCCGGCTGGAAGAAGGCCGTGGGCCGGTCGCTCGATTGGGAAGTGTAGGCGCGGCTGGCATTGACGATTGTCAATCGACCGATTGCCGATTGTTGGGTGATTTTGTGATTTGGGGATTGGGTGGTTCGATTTGAAGATTGCGTAAGCGGGCGATTCGACAGTCAGGCGACATCCGGCTGTTAACCGGAGGGTTGCTGGCCGGTCCCACTGTGGTTTTTATGCCGCGCGGAGGGGCGGCCCCTCGCCACACGCTAGGGCCACTTCTGCGCGCCGTGCAATATTCGAACCACGAAGATGACGTCGCCGAGAACCTTGTAGACCACGAGGTAAGGCAGCGGGGCGAGAACCAGCTCGCGCGTCCCTTCCTTCTTTCCCTGACGTCCTCGGTTCGGAAACGTCAGCAGATCGGAGGGTGCGTCGTAGACGGCGCGAACCAGGTCCGGAGCCCGGCTGGGCGTATGCGTAAGCAGGTAGCCGGCAATGTGCTCGAGATCGTCGGCAGCTTCTTCGGTCCAGCGAAGCTGCATCAGGGCCGCGGTTGTGTGACCGCCAGGCGTTCGCGAAGGCGCGTGCCGACTTCTTGGTGGCTTAAGGTGTCGCCACGCTCGATTTGCGTCAGCCCCTTCTCGACCTCGCGCACGAACCAGTCGTCGTAGTCGACAAGCCGCTCAATCGCTTCGCGGGCCACAGCCTCCGCGTCGGTTCCGCGGTCACGGGCGATGCGGGTGAGCTTGGCCTGCAGTTCCGGCGACAGGATGACTTCCATATGGCGAGTGTATCGAAGCCCTTGGCAGAGTCAACCGCCCACAGTTGCGCAGCAGCGAGCGCCTGAGGCCAGTGAACAATACGCCCCCGAACACGGGGTAACTGCAGGTTCTCAGGAGGACTAAACCAACGAAGAACCAGCGAGAAACGACACCTGCATCAACCTGTTAACCGGAGGGTTGCCGGCCGGTCCCACTGTGGTTTCTATGCCGCGCGAAGGGGCGGCCCAATGATGACGAACGCGGTGGCCAGCTCATTCGCCTTCTCTACGGCTTTTGAGTCGGATGGGCGTATACTTTCGCCCACGGGGACGCAATGTCCTGCTGCCCTCATCTGCGAAGGAGAGACCCATGGATTCGAAACGACCAGATCGACGCGGATTCCTCAAGAGCGGCGCCGCATTGGCCGGCGGTTTCACCTTTGGAGCCGCCGCACCCGCGATTGGCCAGGAACA
>SHUG01000052.1 GCA_009694735.1 Acidobacteriota bacterium
GGCGGTTAGGGTGGCTTAATATATGAACAACTGCTCATATGCTCATATCTGATGACGTCTGCGACCTCGTTCAGATCGACTTGGCCCGGGTGCGCACCATCCGTGCGGCGCTGACCGCCCCCGAATCCGTGCGGGCGCTGGCCGACACCTTCAGCGTGCTCGGCGACCCGACGCGCGTGCGCATTCTCGATGCGCTCTCGCACGGCGAGCTGTGCGTGTGCGACCTGGCGGCGGTGCTCAAGTTGAGCCAGTCGGCCGTGTCGCACCAGCTGCGCCTGCTTCGAGGCATGCGCCTCGTTCGCCCGCGCCGCGACGGCCGGGTCGTCTTCTACACGCTCGACGATCAACACATCATGGCGATCTTCCGGCAGACGCTGCAGCATGTGGAGGAAGCGGGCCCGCCTTCGCTCGCCAAAACACGGGCGAGCTACGGCGAGGTCTCGCCGAAGCGGCCTTCGGCCGCGAAGGCGGAGCCGCCACGATGAGCAGCGCCACTGCCACGCCTCAGACCCACGCCATCGGTTGCGGGCACTGCGAAGATGACGCGCCGGCGGCGACCGGCTCGGGGATGCGCGGATGGGTGACCGCGCTCGCGGCCGCGCTCGTGGTATTCGCCGGCGCGCTTGGCTTCTTCGCGGTCTATCCCGTCTGGGTCAATGGGCTGTTCGTGGCGGCCGCCCTCGTCGGCAGCGTCTTTCCGGCGCAACGCGCCTGGCAGTCGCTGCGGCGCGGCTCGCTCGACATCAACGCGCTAATGGTAATCGCGGTGATTGGCGCCGTGGCGATCGGCGAGTTCGAGGAAGCCGCCATGGTGGTGTCGTTGTTCGCAGCGGCGCAGTGGCTCGAAGCGCAGAGTCTCGACCGCGCGCGCCAGGCGATCGGCCGCCTCCTCGGCTCCGCCCCGGTCGATGTCCTCATCCGCGATGACGCGGGCGAGCGCCGCGTCGCGATTGAAGCCGTGACCCTCGGCGCCCTGATGATTGTCCGCCCCGGAGAGAAACTGGCGCTCGACGGCATCGTGCAGAGCGGCCGCTCCGACGTGAACCAGGCGCCGATCACCGGCGAATCGCTTCCGGTGGAGAAGGCCGAGGGCGACGAAGTGTTTGCCGGCACCATTAACGGCCACGGCGCCATCGCGGTCGTCGTCACGCGGCGCCGCGCCGACACCACTCTCGCCCGCATCGTCCATCTCGTGGAGACGGCGCAAGCGCAACGGCCGCCCGTGCAGCAGTTCATCGATCGCTTCGCAGCGTGGTACACGCCGGCCGTCGTGATCCTGGCGGCCCTGGTGGCGACCCTTCCGGCGATCGTCGCGGCGCAGCCCTTCGACCAGTGGCTGTATCGCGCATTGGTCCTGCTCGTGGTCGCGTGCCCGTGCGCGCTCGTCATCTCGACCCCCGTCTCGGTGGTTTCGGCGCTGGCCGGTGCCGCCAGTCATGGCGTGCTTGTCAAAGGGGGCGCCCATCTTGAGCGGCTGGCCGGCGTCCGCGTGGTCGCGTTCGACAAGACCGGCACGCTCACCACCGGCACCTTCAGCCTCGACAGCGTGATTCCGCTCGCGGCCACGCTCCCAGCCGATCTGGTTCGCCTCGCCGCCTCCGTGGAATCGCAGTCCGAGCACCCGATCGCCGCGGCGATCGTGGCCCAGGCCCTGGCTGCCGGGTCGCCACTCGCAACGCCGGAGGCCGTGCGCGCCCTTCCGGGATTGGGTGTGGAAGGCGTGGTCGCCGGGTCGGCCATCGTGTGCGGCACGCCGCGACTGTTCGAGGAACGCGGATGGCTGACACCCGCGGTGGCGGAGACGGCTGCCGGCGTCGCCGCCAGCGGACTGTCGCCCGTGCTCGTCGCGCGCGATGGAGTGGCGATCGGCGTGCTCGGATTGCGCGACCGCCCGAAGTCAAATGCGGCCCGGATCGTGGCCGAGTTGCGGCAACACGAGGGCACCCACATTGCGATGATTACCGGCGATCACGACACCCCGGCCCGGGCCATGGCGAGCGAGCTGCGGGTGGACAGCGTGAAGTCGCAGCAGCTGCCACAGGATAAGGTGGCGGCTATCCAGTCACTGCGCCGCGAGTTCGGCCCGGTGGCGATGGTGGGCGACGGCGTGAACGACGCGCCGGCGCTGGCCACCGCCGATGTCGGGATCGCGATGGGCGTGATGGGAAGCGCGGTCGCCCTCGAAGCCGCCGACATCGCGCTGATGACTGACGACCTGTCGAAGTTGCGCTACGCCATCCGGCTCAGCCGCGCGACGCTCGCCAACATTCGCGTCAACGTCGCCCTGTCGATCGTGATGAAGGTGGCCTTTCTGGCGCTGGCCATCTTCGGCGTCGCCACGCTCTGGATGGCAGTGCTGGCCGACACCGGCGCGTCAGCGCTGGTGGTCGCCAATGCGGTGCGATTGCGGAGATTTCGATAGGGAGGGTCCGGCTAACCGCCTTCGCCGAGGCTACGGCGGTCAAGAAGCCGGACGCCACATTGACACCGGAGCGCGCCGTTCAGGTTTTTACTGACCTGAAGAAGTGCGCATTCACGAACTCGTCGATCGCGGTTTGATCGGCGGGTTTCACGCTCGTGAAGCGCATGCCCATGCCGGCGCGCTCGTCGCTCCAGCACACGACGCCTTCGGTTTCGAGCTCTCGCTTCGCACCCGGCAACGCGAACCGCAGTTTGACCGTCGCGTCGCGGGGCAATGGCCCCGAGGTGCGAATGGCAATGCCCCCGCGGCTCAGATTCAGTGACAGCGCCGCCGCGATCGTCCCGCCCGCGCGGTAGGACACCGGAATGCCCATGACGACCCTGGGCCCGCCCCGGCGGTTGAAATTGTCGGGCAACAAGTGCGGCGCAATCGACGGCAGGATGTGCTCCACCGCGCTATATTCGTTGAGGTAACCGCCCACGCCCAGCGCCGCCAGCTCGCGGACCTCTTCGGCGCTCGTCACGGTACCGCTGAACACCAGAATCGGCAGGCGACCCTGATCGAGCTTGCGAATGCGACGCACCAGTTCGACACCCGACGCGTGCGGCATGCGCAGATCCAGTACGATGAGATCAAGCTCGTCGAGGTCGGCGTGTACTCGCGCCAGCAATTGCGCGACACTCTTGACCACCACGGCGCGGTGGCCGGCCACCGCGAGCGCGGCTTGGAACCGATCGCGCACGAACGGCGTGTCGGCGGCGACGAGCACGGTCTTGCGCTCTGGCGTGGAAGACGTCAGATCGCGCGCGGCGCGCGGCCAATTCGTTGCAGACTGTATCAGGTTCTCGCTATAATTTACTGGACCGCACGTTCACTTCAACGCCGCCCAGGAGCGCCGAGTATGTCCGCGATTTGTCCCGAGTGTGATTCGCCAATCGATGTTGATGAATTCGATGTTGACATCGGTGACGAGCTCACCTGCACGGAGTGCGGTTCGTTCCTGCGGGTCGCCAGTGACTCGCCGCTCGAATTCGAACTCGCCGACGAGGACGACCTCGACGAAGAAGCTGAGGCCGAAGAGAAGGACGGCGAAGAAGTTGATGCCGACGACAAGGAAGAAGAAGACGACGACGACAAGGACGACGACGACTAGCGGTCTCGCCGGCAAGGCGGCACGCCTGCGCGAGATCCTGGCCGGCTACGAGTCAGTCCTGGTCGCCTTCAGCGGCGGCGTTGACAGCGCGTACCTCGCCATTGCCGCGTCCCAGGCGCTCGGCTCCAAGGCGCTGGCCGTGACCGCCGACAGCCCGAGCTATCCCGACACGCACCGGCAACTCGCGCTCACCATCGCGCGCGACTTCAACCTCGCCCATGAGGTCATTCACACCGCCGAACTGGATCGGCCCGAGTACCGCGCCAACCCAGCCAACCGTTGCTACTTCTGCAAGGACGAGCTCTACGGCCGCCTGAGCGAGGTGGCCCGCGCCAAGGGCTTTGCCGTGATCGTCGACGGTAACAACGCCGACGACCGCGGGGATTACCGGCCCGGACGGCAGGCCGCCCGCGAGCACGGCGTCCGCAGCCCGCTTGACGAAGCGGACCTCACCAAAGACGAGATCCGCGAGCTGTCGCGTGAGGCCGGCCTGACCAGCTGGGACGAGCCTGCCTCGGCATGCCTGTCGTCGCGAATTCCGTACGGCAGCGAGGTGACCGACGCCGCCTTGCGCCAGATTGAGCTCGCCGAACAGGTCTTGCGCGATCTCGGCTTCCGTATCTTCCGAGTCCGTCATCACGACACGGTGGCCCGCCTCGAGCTGGCGCGCAGCGAAATGCCGCGCGCACTCGATCCGGCCGTCAACGCGCAGTTGGTCGAGCGGATCAAGGCGCTGGGCTACCAGTACGTGAGCCTCGACCTGCAAGGCTACCGGCTTGGCAGCTTGAACGAGGCGCTCCGCCTGCGCCCGGTGTCGTGACCGCGCCGCGGGCGCTGGCTGCGCTGGCGCTCGTCTTCGCGCTGGCACACGCTCCATTTCTCGCCCACTCCCTGGAAGACATCGACTCGGTGAACTTCGCGCTGGGCGTCCGCGACTTCAACGTCGCCAAGCACCAGCCACATCCGCCTGGTTATCCGGTCTATATCGCGATCGGCAAGGTCACCAGGGCCGCGGCCGGCGCCGTCATGGACGGTGCCGCGGCTTCGTCGGTGGAAGCGCGCGCGCTCGCCATCGTCTCGCTGCTCGCCGGCCTGGTCGCGATCGCGTGCCTCTATGGTGTGTTCTCCAGCCTGGCCTCCCGCGCGCCGGTTTCAACCTCGTCGTGGACCACCCTCAACCTCGAGGCCTTTGCGGCGACGGCGGTGACCGCGTCGTGCCCGCTCTTCTGGTATTTGGCGGCACGGCCCATGAGCGACCTGCCCGGCCTGGCCTTTGGGTTGTCGGCGCAAGCGTGCTTGATGGTGGCGTGGCGCCGGCAGGCGCCCGGCCCAGACGGTGATCGCCGACTGACGCCCGCGATGACGGCGGCGTCGGGACGGATGATCGTGATCGGCTCGCTGCTGGCCGCACTGAGCATTGGCATCCGGTCGCAAACGGTCTGGTTGACGGTGCCCTTGCTGGTGCTGGTGTTGCTCGATCGCGTGGGGCGCGGCGTGGTTGGCGCGATGATCGGCGGCGGCATCATGTTCGTGATCGGCGGCCTGGCGTGGGGCATCCCGCTGCTGGTGGTGAGCGGTGGCCTTGGGCCCTACCTGGCGGCGCTGGGCACCCAGGCCGGCGAAGACTTCGCCGGCGGCGAGATGCTCTACACGAACCCGTCGGCGCGGGCGGCGGCATTTGCGCTGATGCGCACGTTCATCGATCCATGGGACTCCGCGCTGCTCGGCACCATCGTTCTCGGGTTGGCCGCAGCGGGCGTTGGGCACCTGCTGTGGCGCGACCGGCGCACGCTGGTGGCGATGGTGGCGATGAGCGTGCCGTACCTGGTCTTCCATCTGGCCTTCCAGGACACATCGTTCATTCGCTACGCCCTGCCGGTGGTTCCGGCTGTGGTGTTTCTGGCGATGCGCGGCGCCGCACTGGCAACCGACCGTGGTGTGGCGGTGGCCGCCGCGGGGATCGCGATCGGGTCGGTGGTGATCGCCAGCCCCGTGCTGGCGGCGTATGGTTCGGAGCGAAGCCCCACCGTGCGGGCACTCGCGGCCATGAACGCCGAGTCCCAGGGTGGCGCACCGGTCACGCTGGCCATGCACCAGACCTTCCAGCGTCCCCTCGAGGCAGAAGAGCTGAAATTCAGCCAGGTCCTGCCGTCCCCGCCGCGACTCGAGTGGCTCGAGTTGACCAAGGTTTGGCGCGGTGGCCACAGCGATCCGATCTGGTTCCTGGCAGATCCTGTGCGCAGTGACCTGGCGCTGATCGATCCGCGGAGCCTGACTTCGTCCACCGAGTTTCGATGGCCGCTCGTCGCCCGTCTGGCGTTTGGCGGCATGCGGCCGTCGGCCGTGCGCTGGTACCGCATGCCAGCCCCTGGCTGGTTTGCCGAAGAAGGCTGGTCACTCACGCCCGAGACGTCTGGCATGTCGCGCTTGATGGGGCGGGGTCCGCAAATGGGTGCCATCTCCGCGCGCGTGCGCCGGCGCCCTGGCGTGGCCAGGGTGATGGTGGGTGGCCGCAATCTGGCCGGTCCTAACGATCCGGCCGCCCGGTTCACCATGACGATCGACGGCGTCACGATCCAGCAATGGGATGCCGCTCCGGGGTTCTTCCTTCACGTCTTCGAGATCCCGGCCGGACGTCTTCTGGGAGAGGGACCGCTGGCCCACCTCACCATCCAATCGACCGCGGTGTCTGGTAGCGCGGTGATTCAAACCGCCATCGAACAGTTCGATTTGCAGAATCCGGAGACCCTGATGTGGGGTTACGGTGATGGGTGGAACGAGGCTGAGTACAATACCGCCTTCGGCGTGTGGCGCTGGACCAGCGACCGTGCAATGGTGCGCATTGCCGGGCCATCGCACGACGTTCGGGTCACGCTCGAGATCGAGTCACCGTTTCGTTACTTCGCCGCGCCGGCAAACATCCGCGTCACGGCCGGCGATCGCGAGGTGGCCGCGACCAGGCTCGCCAATACCGAGACCTGGGCCTTCACCGTGCCGGGCGCCGCCCTCGCGGCGTCGGGCGGCCTGATCACGATCGCCACCGACAAGACTTTCGTGCCAGCCGAACGTGATGGCGGCGCCGACAATCGGCGGCTGGGACTGCGCATCCTTGCTGTTCGCGTCGCTAAGTCGTTGACATCAGCTGAAGTGACCCGCTAATCTGCGGACACCAACTCGGTAGACTTAGGAGATCGAATGACGATCAGTTTGCTTCGACGGACGGCAGGTGTGGCCTCAATCTGCGTGGTGTTGGGTCTGGGTGCCGCGGCTTGCGCGAAGAAGGCGCCCGCGCCCGCGCCTCCTCCACCACCCCCTCCGGCCGCGCCCGCTGCGCCACCACCGCCACCACCGCCGCCTCCGCCGCCCCCGGCGGCACCGGCACCGCGCCCGCTCACCGAAGACGAGCTGTTTGCGCAGAAGAGCCTGAGCCAGTTGAATTCCGAGCGGCCGCTTGGCGACGTCTACTTCGACCTGGACGGGTCGTCGATTCGCGACGAGGGCAAGGCAGCGCTCGCGACCAACGCGACATGGCTGAAGCGCTGGACCGCTACGCGCATCACCATCGAAGGGCACTGCGACGAGCGCGGCACCGCGGAGTACAACCTCGGGCTCGGCGAGCGCCGTGCGTCAGCCTTGAAGGCTTACCTGGTGGAACTGGGTGTGCCGGAAAATCGCCTGGCAATCTCCAGCAAGGGCAAGGAAGCGCCCTTCTGCACCGAGTCGAATGAAGCGTGCTGGCAGCAGAACCGCCGCGGCCACTTCGTCATCACGGCAAAATGACGCGAACGACGTAGCCTCCGGCGTCTTGACCGCCGGAGCCTGCGCCCAGGTTACAGCGAGGCGGCGATCACCTCGGCCGCTTCACGAGGATTGGGCGCTCCAGTAATGGGGCGCCCAATTACCAGGTAGGTCGCGCCCACCTTCATTGCTTCCGCCGGCGTCAGCGTCCTCGCCTGATCGTCCTTCCCCTGTTGATCCGCGGGCCTGATTCCCGGCGTCACGATCTGAAAATCCGGACCGCACGCCTCGCGGATGGCCGCCGTCTCCTGGGGCGAGGCGACGACGCCGTCGAGGCCGCTTTGCTTGGCGAGCTTGGCGAGGTGTACGACCTGATCGATTACCGGCCGGGTGACCCCGACTTCCGCCAGCGCCGCGTCGGTCATGCTGGTCAGCACGGTTACCCCAATCACCAGCGGGCGCGGCCGGCCCAGGGCAGCCGCTGCCTGGGTCGCGGCCTCGGCCGCCGCCTTCATCATGGCGCTGCCGCCCGAGGCATGCACGTTCACCATCCAGGCGCCGGTGGCTACCGCCGACCGCACCGCGCCGGCCACGGTATTGGGAATGTCGTGGAATTTCAGGTCGAGAAACACGCGGTCGCCACGGCTGGTCAGCTCGTGCACCATGGCCGGTCCGGCCGCCGTGAACAACTGCTTGCCGATCTTGTAGCCGCCGACCGATCCACGCAGCAGGTCGGCCAGCGCAATCGCCTGGGCGGCGGAGTCGACATCAAGGGCAACGAGAATCGGGTTCATGCGTGGGCGGCCGTGGGTGGCGTGGGATCGAAGGCGCCGACCAGGTCCCTCAAGCGGGCGACGTTGTGGCGGGTCAGGTAATCGGTCAAGCCGTCGAGCACCTTGGCCCAGATGAACGGGTCGACGAAGTTCTGCGTGCCAATCTGCACTGCCGTGGCGCCGGCCAGCATGAACTCCAAGGCGTCACGCGCATCGGTGATCCCGCCCATGCCGATGACCGGGATCTTCACCAGCTGGTAGCACTCCCACACCATGCGGACCGCGATCGGCCGGATCGCCGGACCACTCAGGCCACCGAGCACGTTGCTGATCTTCGGGCGTCGCGTTTCCACATCGATAGCCATGGCCAGGAACGTGTTCACGAGCGACACGGCATCGGCGCCGGCGTCTTCGGCGGCCTTGGCGAACGACGCCACGTCGGTCACGTTCGGCGTGAGCTTCGGTATCACCGGTAGCGTCGTGGCCTTGCGGACGGCGCTGACGACATCGAAGGTACCGTTCAGGCTGCAGCCAAACTGGATGCCGCCTTCCTTGATGTTCGGGCACGAGATATTGAGCTCGATGGCCGCCACGCCCTCGGCCTGCGACAGCACCTTGCAGACCTCGACGTACTCGTCCAGCGTGGTGCCGCAGACGTTGACGAACGTCCGCGCCCCGCGCTCGCGCAGCAACGGCAGCTTCTCCTTGACGAAGCGGTGCACGCCAATGCCCTGCAGGCCGATGGCGTTGATCATGCCCGCCGGCGTCTCGACGATTCGCGGTGGCGGGTGGCCCTGGCGCTCCTTCATGAACAGGCCCTTCGACACCACGCCACCGAGCAGCGAGAGATCGACCACCTGGTCGTACTCGAGTCCGTAGCCGAAGCAGCCGCTGGCGGCGATCAGCGGGTTAGGCAGGGTGAGCGATCCGATCGACACCGACAGATCCGGAGCCATCAATCCCACACCAATTCCGCACCGTCGAACACGGGGCCGCTGATGCACGAGCGCACCAGGTTGGCGTGCTCCTCCTTCGCGCCAGGCGCTTCGGAGGACAAGTCGTCGCGGCGCTTCACGGGAACGACGCAGCTGTAGCAGCCGCCGAGGCCGCATCCCATCACGCGCTCCACCGATACTTGCGACGGCTGCTGATAGCGCGCGGCCAGCTTGGCGACGGCGGCGAGCATGGGCTCGGGCCCGCACGCATAGACCATGGCAGTGTCGCCCGCACCAAGGGCCTGCAATGCCGCCTCAAGCGGCAGGGTGACCCGGCCCTTCGTGCCGCGGGCGCCATTTTCAGTGGTCAGCACCAGTGTCGCGCCCAACCGCTCGAAGAAATCCAGGTAGAACAACTCCTCGCCGGTTCGCGCGCCATAGAACAGCGTGGTATCGGTCTGGCTCTTCGCCAGCGCTTCGGCCAGCGTGGCGAACGGCGCCAGGCCGACGCCGCCGGCCACCAGCCACGCCCTGGTGGGCGACGAGACGGGCCTGAACGGTTGCCCGAGTGGTCCGAGGCACGACACCACGTCGCCCACTTCAAGCTCGTAGAGCCGGCGTGTGCTGCGACCGGCTCGCTTGTTGAGGATGCTGACGCCGGTGATGGCGCCCTGGGCATCGCGCAGGACCTCGAAGATGGAAAATGGCCGGCGCAGCAGCGGGTCGGTGACACCGGCCGGCTTGACCATGACGAACTGGCCCGGCTCCGTGCGCGCGCCGACTTCGGGCGCGGCCAGGCTGAGAACGGAATATTCGCTCGACAATCGCGCGTTGGCGATCACTCTCGCGTCGATCTCGATTGGCGGCATCGATCGAGTATAGCAAGCCGGGTACAATGTCCGCGACCCGGCCGGAACACGATCCCTCATGCGTTACTTGCGGATGCTGTCCAACTCGCTGATCGCCGGTGGCGTCACCTCCGGGTACTTGACCGCGCTCGTGCTGCAACTCAATCCGTCGGTTTCGCTCGATCCCGCCACCTTGCTGGCGCTGGCGCTGGTACTCGGCGTGGCCTACGGCGCCAACCTCACGGTGTTGTTCTACGCGTTGATCGTGCTCCGGCAGATTCTCGCCGTGGAAGTGTTGTCGCCCGGATGGCTGAGCGTCCGGCTGCTGTCGTGGCTGTGCACGATCGCGGCCGGCACGGGCGCCGCGCTGATGTGGCTGAACCTGCGCAGCTTCGGAGACGTGCTCGATCCAATTACGCGCAGCCGCATGAGCCTCGGGGCGGGCACGGTCACCGCCGCCGGTGTGGTGTTCCTGGGCATTGCGCTGGCGCACCTGGGCCGCCGCGGCGGCCGCATGAGCGCCGCCCTCCTGTCGGTGACCATGGTGCTGTCGGTGGCATTGCCGATCGCGGCCCGCGGCCCGGCGCGGCAAACCCCGCTGCCGGCGCGGCCGACCACGGCGGTCGCGGAACCCGAGGCCTCGCGATCGCAAGCCAACGTCACCCTCTTGATGTTCGACGGTGCCACGCTCGATATCATCTCGCCGGCCGTCGCGGCCGGACGCCTGCCGAACATCGGCCGCATCTTCGATCAGGGCGCCGTGCTGCACTTGGCCACGCTCAGGCCGACCCAAGCCGAGCCGGTCTGGAGCGCGATCGCCACCGGGCGCTACCCGATCTACAACGGCGTGCGATCGGCCGAGGTGTATCGGGCCTTCGAGGGCCCGCCCATCCAGCTACTGCCTGACTATTGCTTCGCACAGGCGCTCGTCACCTTCGGCTTTCTGACGGCCGAGCCGCAGACCGCGCGGGACCTGACGGCTCGCCCGATTTGGAGCATTTTGAGCGACCACGGTGTTCGCGTCGGCGTGATTGGCTGGCCGCTCACGCAGCCGGCCCCGCACGTGAACGGGTTCGTCGTGAGCGAGGCGTTTCATCGGCTGTCGGAGACCGAGATGGCGTTCGAGGGCGCGTCGGCCGTCTGGCCACCCGAGTTGCTACCCGAGGTGCGGTCGGCGCTGCTGGCGCCCGCCGATCCCGATCCGGTGGCCCTGGTGGCGAACATGGGTGCGCCTCAGCCGGTTAATGACTACGACGCGCGTCAGGATCCCACCCCGGTGGTCGGAGATCGCGTGCACCTCCAATTACTGACCGCGCTTGAGGCCTTGGCCCCGCGATTTCTGGCTGCGCGCTTTCCCGGAATCGATGCGGTGGGGCACTTCTTTCTGCGCTACGCCAACCCGTCGGCGTTTGGTGACGTGTCCGAAGACGAGCGCCAGCGCTTCGGGCGCGTGCTCGATCAGTACTACGGGTTCATGGACACGCTGGTGGGCCGCGAGATGGATCGCCTGGGTCCTGACGGGTTGCTGCTGGTGGTGTCGGCCTTCGGCATGGAGACACTCACACCCGGCAAGCGCGTGCTGGAGCTGATCGCGGGCAACCCGCTGATTAGCGGCACCCACGAGCGCGCCCCCGATGGCTTCGTCATGGCCTTTGGTCCGCCGGTCGCTGCGGGCCGGCCCCAGCGGGCCGGGGTCGTCGACCTGGCGCCGACGTTGCTGTACTTCATGGGGCTGCCGGTCGGGCGCGACATGGACGGCTTTGCGCGCATCGACCTGTTCAAGCCCGCGTTCACCCGCGACAAGCCGGTGACCTACATCCCAACCTACGGACGATGACGGGAGAAATGCCTTGCACTGAAACACTGAAGCACGGAATCACTCATTGGGTTTTCTAAGAAGAGAGTCTCCGTGTTTCCGTGTTTCCCCGTGAAGCATTCAACACGGTTGTTCGAATCGTAATTGCGCTGGCGCCGGCATTCAGGCGATCATGCGATGGCCTATCGGCCTGAGTGCAGAGCATGCTCGTCAACTGTGTCGCCTGTCACCGCGGTCAGCAACTGTCCGACATCCCGCTCGGCGAGGTCCGCTGCTGCAGTGCGCCCATGGCTACCCGTCGCTTCAAGAAGGCTAAATGGATGTGATCGCCGACGCGCTCTGTTTCACCAGCGCGCGAGAGCTGGCCGAGTCGATTCGCTCGTGCAAGGTGTCGGCGCGCGAGGTGATGTCGGCGTATCTCGGTCAAATCAGCCGGCTCAATCCCGCCCTCAACGCGATTGTCGCCAAGCTCGACGATCACTCGTGCCTGGCGCTGGCCGACGCGGCCGACCGCGAGTTGGCGAGCGGCAGGCGGGTGGGTCCGTTGCATGGACTGCCGATCGCGTTCAAGGACCTCGAATCGGCCGTTGGCTTTCCGTTCACGAAGGGCTCGCCGATTTTCAAGGACGTGATGCCGGCTGAGGACACGGTGGTCGTCGAACGATTGCGCCGTGCCGGTGCCATTCCGATTGGCAAGACCAACGTGCCGGAGTTCGGCATGGGCTCGCACACCTACAACAAGGTGTATGGCACCACGTTCAACCCCTACGACCGCAGCAAGAGCGCCGGCGGATCCAGTGGTGGAGCAGGAGCGGCCCTCGCCTCGGGCATGTTGCCGCTCGCCGATGGCGGCGACCTGGGTGGCTCGCTGCGCAATCCCGCCAACTTCAACAACATCGTCGCGCTCAGGCCCACCGTGGGTCTGGTGCCGATCGCGCCAACGCCACTGCCGCTGATCGGTGTCTCGGTCAAGGGGCCGATGGCCCGGTCGGTGTCGGACGTCGCGTTCATGCTGAGCGTGATGGCGGGTGCCGACGGTCGTGACCTTCAGACTTATCCATCGAACCCGTCGCTGTTCGCGTTGCCGCTCGATCGCGATTGGCAGGGCGTGCGAGTGGCGTGGTCGCCTGACCTCGGCGGACTGCCGCTTGACCGCCGTGTGCGCACCGTGCTCGATCGGCAGCGGCAGGTGTTCCTGGATCTTGGCTGCATTGTCGAAGACGCGACGCCAGACCTGAGCGATGTCGATGAGATCTTCCTCACGCTGCGGTCGTGGGCGAACTGGAACACGAACGGTGCGCTGCTGGCTGAACATCGATCGGTGATCAAGCCCGAAGCGATTTGGGACATCGAGGCCGGCGCGAAGTTGACCGGCACCGACCTGGCGCGCGCTATCATGCGGCACGGCGCCCTGCTCGAGCGAATGCGCGTGTTCCAGGAGAAATACGAGTTCCTGGTGTGCGCGGTGAACCAGGTGCCACCGTTCGAGGCCAGCCTGGACTGGCCGAAGTCGATCGAGGGGGTCGCGATGGAGAACTATGTGGCGTGGATGAAGTCCGCCTACTGGATTTCGACCACCTGCCGTCCGGCGCTCTCCGTGCCAGCCGGGTTCACGCCTGAAGGCCTGCCCGTGGGCATCCAGATCGTCGGGCGCCATCGCGATGACCTGGGCGTGCTGCGGATGGGACATGCCTTCGAGCAGGCCACCGGAGTGGGGAAGCGACGACCCGAAGGAGTGTAGTGATACAATCTGGTTCGTCGCGGAGGATTCTCCGCACTCTTTAAACGCGGACCTGCGAGTGCGCAAAGAGGTGAATATGCCGGTCGTCATGGATGCCGAGCGCATCTCGCGCGCGCTCACCCGCATCGCCCACGAAATTCTCGAGCACAATCGCGGTCTGTCTAATCTCGCCCTCGTCGGCGTGCGCAGCCGTGGCGTGCCCATCGCCCACCGCCTGGCCCACGACATTCTGCAGATCACCAAGGAAGAGGTCGTCGTCGGCGCCCTCGACATCACGCTCTACCGCGACGACCTGATGGGCGCGTCGGTCGGCCTGGCGCCCCTGGTGCGCAAGACCGAGATTCCGTTTTCCATCGACGGCCGCACCATCGTGCTGGTGGACGACGTGCTCTACACGGGCCGGACGACACGCGCGGCGCTGGATGCGCTGACCGACTTCGGCCGCCCCAAGTCGATTCAGCTGGTGGTGCTGGTAGACCGCGGCCACCGCGAGCTGCCGATCAAGGCCGACTACGTCGGCAAGAACGTGCCGACGTCGCGCCAGGAAAGCGTGCAGGTTCACCTCCGCGAGCTCGACGGCGTGGACGAAGTGCTGCTGCAGGGGAAGCAATGATGCTCACCACCCTCAGGCACAAGCATCTGCTCGGCATTGCCGACCTGAGCCCTGACGAGATCGTGCTGGTGCTCGACACCGCCGAGGCCATGAAAGAAGTCGGCCAGCGCACCATCAAGAAAGTGCCGACCTTGCGCGGTCGCACGGTCATCAACCTGTTCTTCGAGCCCAGCACGCGCACCCGCACATCGTTCGAGATTGCCGAGAAGCGCCTCAGCGCCGATACCCTCAACGTCGCCATTGCCTCGTCCAGCGTGGTGAAAGGCGAAACGCTCGTTGACACCGCGATGAACCTCGAGGCGATGGCGCCGAGCATGATCGTGCTGCGTCACGCCTCGTCCGGCGCCTGCCACCTGCTGTCGCGCATCTGCAAGGCCTCGATCGTCAACGCCGGCGACGGCATGCACGAGCATCCCACCCAGGCGCTGCTCGACGCCTTCACCATTCGCGAGCGCAAAGGCCGGCTCGGTGGTCTCAAGGTGGCGATCGTCGGCGACCTGCTCCACAGCCGGGTGCTGCGCTCGAACGTCCTCCTGCTGACCAAGCTCGGCGCGGATGTCTGGGTGTGCGCGCCGGCCACGCTAATCCCGCCGGGCCTGAAACAGATGGGTGTGACCGTGACCACCCGCGTCGACGAAGCCGTGGCCGGCGCGGACGTGATCATGATGCTGCGCATCCAGCTCGAACGGATGCAAGGCGCGTTCTTCCCGTCGCAGCGCGAGTATTTCTCGACGTTTGGCATGACCGAGGCACGAGTGGCACGCGCCAAGCCGGACGTCATCATCATGCATCCAGGACCGATCAACCGCGGGGTGGAGATTGCCTCGGAAGTGGCGGACGGGCCACACTCGGTGATTCTCGACCAGGTGGCCAACGGTGTGGCTGTGCGGATGGCCGTGTTGTATTTGCTGGCCGGCGAGCCACAGAACAATGCAGCCGCAGATTAGACACAGAGCAAGACAGCCACCGATTAGACACAGATTAGATACCGATTAAATTAACTGGGAGATCGCTGTGAAACGCTTGCTCAAGGGGGGCCGGGTTGTTGATCCGGTCAATGGACGCGACGGGATCTTCGATGTTCTGATCGACGGCGATCGCATTTCGGCAGTGGGCACGAACCTCACGGCCGACGGCGCGGAAGTGATCAACATTCCTGCCGGACTCGTGGTGGTTCCCGGTCTGATCGACATGCATGTGCACCTCCGCGAACCCGGACAGGAGCACAAGGAGACCGTCGCGACGGGCGTCGCGTCAGCGGTGGCCGGTGGCTTCACCGCGGTGGCGTGCATGCCGAACACGAAGCCGGTGAACGATAACGCCGGCGTCACCAAGCTGATCCTGCAGAAGGCGGCCGAGGCGAACCTGGCGCGCGTCTATCCGATTGGCGCCGTCTCTCGCGGACAAAAAGGCGAGGAGCTCGCCGACATCGCGGAACTGAAGGAAGCCGGGTGCGTGGCCGTGACCGACGATGGCCTGCCGGTGGCGACGGCGATCCTGGCCCGTCGCGCGCTCGAATACACCAGCATGTTCAACATGCCGGTGATCGAGCACTGCGAAGACCAGACGCTGAAGGGCGACGGCGTGGCGCATGAAGGGCCGGTGGCCGCATCGCTCGGCCTGCGCGGCATTCCCGGCGTGGCGGAAGCCATCACTGCCGGCCGCGACATCCTGCTCGCCGAGATGACCGGTGGACACATTCACATCGCGCACATGAGCGCGTGGACCACCATCGAAGCCGTCCGGCAAGGCAAGAGCCGCGGCGTCAAGGTCACCTGCGAGGTCTGTCCGCACCACTTCACGCTGACCGACGACCTGCTGGCCGCGCCGGTGGCGTACGACACCAACACCAAGATGAACCCGCCGCTTCGAGAGGCGCGCGACCGCGACGCCATGATCGCCGGCATCGTCGATGGCACGGTGGATGTGATCTCCACCGACCACGCGCCCCATCACTACGACGAGAAGAACGTCGAATTCGACCGCGCGCCGTTCGGCATTGTCGGTCTCGAAACGGCGGTGCCGATTACGCTGGACAAGCTGGTGCACACCGGCCTGATCACGCTCTCGCGGATGGTTGAACTGATGTCGGTGAACCCGGCCAAGATCCTCAACGTGCCCGGCGGCTCGCTGTCGCCGGGCGCGCCGGCCGACATCACGATTCTGGCGTTGGAGCTGCTGGTGACGGTGGACAAGGCCAAGCTGGTCAGCAAGTCGAAGAACACCCCGTTTCACGGCTGGTCGTTCAAGGGCGGCGTCGCCGCCACCATCGTCGGCGGCCGCACGGTTTACTCGAATCCCGCAGCAGGAATGCAATGACCCCATCTGGCAATGCCCGTCACGACGAAGTCCGGGCGCGAGCGCTGGAAGACATGCGCCGCTTCGAAGTGGTGATGGAAGGCCACTTCGATTACGGCAATGGTTTTCACGGCAAGCTGTACTTGAATCCGCACAAGCTGTTGCAGTGGCCGTCGACGGTGTGGCGCGTCGCGCAGGACCTGATCGACGTGATGCCCGCGGACTTTGTCGAACAGGCCCAGGTCATTGCCGGGCCTGCCACCGGCGGCGCGATTCTCGCCCACACCGTGGCGGGGCTGCTCGACGGCCGCCGGCCGATGATCCACCCGCCGTACTTATTCGCACCGTTCGGTGATCAGGAGGGCCAGCCCACGCTCAGCCCCTTCTACGCCAAGAGCATGCACGACCGGCGCGTGCTGATCGTGGACGACGTGCGCAATACGGGGACGACGTTCAAGCGGTGTGCGGATTTGGTGGTGCAGGCGGGCGGCACCGTGATCGGCACCGTGCAGATTGTCGATCGGTGCGAAGCGTGCGTCAGCCTCGATGTGCCGAACGTGGCACTGGTCGAGTATGTGGCGCCGCCCAACTATCCGGAAGCGTCGTGCCCGATGTGCGCGGCGAACGTGCCAGTTACCAGCTTCTAGCCCGGTGACACTGCTCCGGCCCGCGTTGGAGGCGCTCTATGTCAGCTACAACGCTGACCGCCGCGTCGCGGACCCAATTTGGATCGTGCATCGCTACGAACGCCCGGATGACCGCGAGGTGGTGGCCTTCATCGCCGCCGCACTCGCGTTCGGCCGGGTGCAAAGCGTGCTCAACTCGATCGACGGCATGCTGCAGGTGATGGGGCCGGCGCCGGCCGCGTTCGTTCGCGGCTTCGATCCCGCGCGCGATCGCCGCAAGTTCGATCACCTCGTCCACCGCTGGACCAAGGGCGTCGACATGGCGGCGCTGGTGTGGGTGATGCACCAGATGATCCGAGAGAGCGAATCGATCGAGGAGTTCTTTGCGGAAGGGCTGCCACCAGATGCGGTCGACGTGTCAGAGGGCCTGCAGTCGTTCTCCACCCGCGCGCTGGCGCTCGATCGGAAGGCCGTCTACGGACACGCGAAGCCCAAGCCGGGCGTGGCGTATTTTTTGTCTCGCCCCTCGTCTGGCGGCGCCTGCAAGCGGCTGAACCTGTTCCTGCGATGGATGGTGCGGCGCGATCAGGTTGACCTCGGCGTCTGGACACGCGTGCGGCCCGGCCAGCTGATCGTGCCACTCGATACGCACGTGATCCGCGTGGGGCAGTGCCTTCGCTTGACCCGGCTCAAGAGCCCGGGCTGGCGCATGGCGGCGGACATCACAAAGTCGCTCCGCGCGCTGGACCCGATCGATCCCGTGAAGTTCGACTTTTCCATCTGTCACCTCGGCATGATGAACGCCTGCGGCTTTGGCAAGAAGCAGCGCGACTCACAGTGCCCACTAAAGGGATGTTGTCGTCCGTAAGTGATTAT
Organism: Acidobacteriota bacterium; assembly: GCA_009694735.1. Classification (GTDB taxonomy): domain Bacteria; phylum Acidobacteriota; class Vicinamibacteria; order Vicinamibacterales; family UBA2999; genus 12-FULL-67-14b. The sequence goes on from SHUG01000052.1 coordinate 17,840, forward strand.
TAAAGATAGTCTTGACAACAGGTCTGTGTAATGTGCATATTGAGATATGGCGACCAAAACCATCTCGTTAAAAGAGGAGGCTTATGACCGTCTCCGGGTGGCCCGCCGCTACCGTGACGAGTCGTTCAGCGAAGTGGTGATGCGGGCGACCTGGCCCGAAGACACCATTACCGGCAGGGCCTTGCTCGACATGTTGGGCGCCAGACGCGTCCACTTGCGTTCCGAAGAGTTGGACCGCATCGACGAGATCAACCAGCGCGATCAGCCGCCAGAGGACAAGTGGGCCGAGCGCTGATTCTCGAGAGCGCGTTCCTAAGAGATCTCGAGCGCGCGCATCGTCGCGGAGTGACCGGAGGGGCGTTGGAGTTCCTTGAGGCAAACCAAGATGCTCGCCTCTATCTGCCCTTTGTGGTGGCAGGCGAGATCGCATCAGGAATTTCAATGCGCGACCGCGCTCGTTGGGAAGCATTTCTTGCGCCTTACTATGTCTTGCCTTTGACGCCCGATGTGAGCTGGCAGTACGGACGCGCGTTCCGACATCTGCGTAACAACCGCAACCTTATTGACCGGAACGATCTCTGGATTGCCGCGACCGGCCTCGCGTATGAGATGCCGGTTGTGACGCGAAACGTCGAACACTTCCGACGCGTACCTGGGCTCGAGGTTGAGAGCTACTGACCAGATACCGGAGGCCCGTGGAATAATCCGTTCATTCTGCATCCACCTGAAGTGACCGTGCTCGGTGGCGGTCCCGCGGGTTCCGCGGCCGCGAAGCTCCTGGCGCAGTGGGGCCATTCGGTCCGCTTGATCACGCGTGCCGCGACCGATCCACGCCTCGCGGTTTCGATCCCGCCAAGCTGTCACAAGCTCTTCGACGCCATCGGCGTCAGCGACGCCATCGACCGCGCCGGCTTTGTTCGCACCACCGGCAACACCGTCTGGTGGGGCCAGCCGGAACCGCGCGTGGAGATGTTTGAGGAAGGCGCGCAAGGGTGGCAGGCCTCTACTCAGGTGCTCGAGGATGCCCTGCTCGTCGAGGCTGCGGCTGCGGGCGTGTCGATTGAGCGGCGCCTGCTCGGGGAGGCAGACCTGCAGCCGCGGGAAGGGGCTTTCCTGATTGATGCCACGGGCCGCTCGGGCCTGTTCGCGCGCGCGAAGGGCTTGCGGACCTACGGCGAAGGCCCCAGGACGGTTGCGCTGGGCGCGTCGTGGGCGCGACCAGATCGGTGGCCGGTGCCAGACGACACCCATACGCTGATCGAATCCTACGACTCGGGCTGGGCCTGGTCGGTGCCCACCTCACTGCACGCGCGACACATCGCGGTGATGGTGGATCCCCAGCGGTCGGGACTGGTGCGTGGTGCCCCGGCACGCGACGTCTACCTGGCCGAGATTGCGAAGGCCACCGCGTTCAGGGCGCTGGTCCAGCAGGCGACCTGCGTTGACGGTCCCTGGGGCTGGGATGCCTCCAGCTATCGCGCCGATCGCTACGCCGCCGACGGCTGGCTGCTGGCCGGCGACGCCGGCTCGTTCATCGACCCGCTGTCGTCCGCGGGAGTGAAGAAGGCGCTGGCGTCCGCATGGCTGGCTGCCGTCGCCGTGCACACCAGTCTCGCGCGGCCCGCCATGCGTCCGCATGCGCTGGCATTCTTCTCGCAGCGTGAACACGAGATCGAGCAACACTATTCGCGAATGAGCCGGCTGTTTCTCGCCGAAGCGGCGCCCACGCACCCGCACGCGTTCTGGCGCGATCGGTCGGATTCGCCGGCCGCTCCGGCCGCCGTCGACGCCGCCGCCGTCCGCGCAGCCTTCGAACAGTTGCGAGCGGCGCCGGGCATCCGCCTCAGTCCGGGCGATGCGCGCATCGAACAGCGCCCGTGCGTGCGCGGTCACGAAATTGTCCTCGAACCCGGCCTCGTCACCGGGGACGAATCGATTCGATTCGTGTCGGGCATCGACGTGGTGGCCCTGAGGGCACTCGGTCCGCGGTTCTCCCAGGTGCCGGACCTCTTCGAGGCGTACTGCCGGGCGCACGGCGACGTTCCGCTGCCGGACTTTCTTCTCGCTCTGGCCACCGCGGTCGCGCAACGCTGGCTTGTGGTACAGTAACGGCCAATTTACCGATTGGATGATCTCGCGTTTTGGTGGGTTGGTGATTTCAGGACAGAGAGGTCCGGCTTGACGAGAGCAACACGTGCCATCGCGGTTGTCGCGGCCTTGCAGGTTACGCTGCTGGCAGGAGCGGTTTCGACCCAACAACCAGTCGCGCCGACGGCCAAGCCCGAAGACGGCATTCCGGCCACCGACGCTACCGTCCAGAAGGCCTGCGGCACCTGCCACCGGTCCGACGACAAGGGCCAGATGTCGCGCATCTCGTTTCAGCGCAACACCCCCGAAGGCTGGCAGTCCACCATTCAGCGGATGGCCGCGCTCAACGGACTGAAGATCGATCCGCAGACCGCCCGCCAAGTGGTCAAATATCTGTCCAATCACCTCGGCTTGGCACCGGAAGAAGCGAAGCCGGCCGCGTGGGAAGTGGAACGCCGGCTGATCGACTACAAATACACCGCCAACGCCGATGCCGAATCGACGTGCATCCGCTGCCACTCGATGGGCCGCATCATTTCGCAGCGGCGCACGCGCGGCGAGTGGGACCTGGTGATTGCGATGCATCGCGGCTGGTATCCGCTGGTCGACAACCAGGCGTTCCGCCGCACGGGTCCGCTGCCTCGCGATCCGGCCGCCGACGGACGCCCGCTTGACCTGCGTCAGCCGGTCGAGAAGGCCATCGATCACCTCGCGCGCGCGTTCCCGCTGAAAACGCCTGAGTGGACCGCGTGGTCGGCGACCATGCGCCCGGCCCGGCTCGAGGGGACCTGGGCGCTCAGTGGATGGGATGCAGGCAAGGGTGCCATCTACGGCCGGGTGACGATTACCGCCGATCCGGCGGCGGCCGACGAGTTCACGACGGCGATCACCTACCGCGTCGCGCGGACGGGTGAGAGCGTGAACCGAACCGGGCGGGCCCTTATCTACACCGGCTTCCAGTGGCGCGGTCGTTCGACAACCGCTGCCGGTGCTGACTCGGCGCTGCGCGAAGTGATGTTCGTGGATCGCGACTGGCGGCAGATCGAGGGCCGCTGGTTCACTGGCGGTTACGATGAGGTGGGCCTCGACGTTCGCCTCGACCGCGTTGGCGCTGAAACCCGCGTGCTTGGCACCGACCGCACGGCGCTCAAGCAGGGTGCTGCCGGACAGGAGCTGAAGATCTACGGCACGAATCTGCCGGCGGCCCTCCGGCCGGCCGACATCGATCTTGGTCCCGGTCTCACCGTCAGCCGCATCGTCAGCGCCACTCCCGATGTTGTCACCGCCGCTGTTGAGGTAACGGCGACGGCGGCGCTCGGTGCGCGGGACCTGTTTGTGGCCGGTGCATCGAAGTCCAAGGCGCTGGTGGTGTTCGATCGCGTTGACGCCATCAAGGTGAAGCCCGACTGGGCCATGGCCCGGGTGGGTGGCACCACCTTTCCGAAGATGCTGGCGCAGTTCGAAGCCTGGGCGTTCCACAACGGCGCCGACGGCCGTCCCGACACGCCAGACGACCTCAGTCTTGGCTTGGTAGACGTCGCCTGGAGCCTGGAGGAGTACGCCGCCACCTACGACGATGACGACATGAAGTTCGTGGGAATGCTGGATGCGGCGACTGGACGGTTCACGCCGAACGTGGACGGTCCCAATCCGGTCCGCAAGGGGAGCCGCAACAACATCGGCGATGTCTGGGTGGTGGCCAACTACGCGGGCGAGGCCAGTGGCAGCACGCCGGCGGCGGCGGTCCGCGCGCGTGCGCACCTGCTGGTCACCGTGCCGCTCTACATGCGTTTTGATCCCACGGTCGGTGCACCCCTCGACTCGCCACGCTCACTCGGGGCCAGGCAATGATGCTCGGGCTCCGCGAGTTTCATTCGTTCGAGGCGGCCGGGCGCCGCTATCTATATCTGGTGCCGAGTGCCGCCGTGTTTGCGCTGGACGATTGTTCCGAGGCGGTGCTGCAGGAACTGCGTGGCGGACCGCAGCCGCTGACCGACGTCGCGCGCAGTTTGTCTGCGCGCTTCGATGCCGCCGAAGTGACCGACACCATCGCCGAGCTTCAGCGCGTGCGCGCGCTTGGCGAGATGGCGGACAAGCCCACCTCGGTGGGCAAGCCGCTGAAGATCGTACCGCTTCGTCCGGTACCGTTGCAGACGTTGGTGATCAACGTGACCAACCAGTGCAACTTGGCCTGCACCTATTGCTACGAGTACGGCGAAGACAAGATCGTCGA
>SHUG01000053.1 GCA_009694735.1 Acidobacteriota bacterium
CCGTTAGAACCGGAACGTTCTCACGATCTTGGCCAACCAGTTCCGCGTCCAGATGAAGAGCAAGTCGTTGCCGGGCTTCTAGATCCGGCAAGAGCTGTCTATGATAAGACTATGCCTTCGCTGACGTTTCTCGGTGCCGCCCGCACAGTTACTGGTTCCAAGCATCTGCTCGATGTCGACGGACAGCGCATCCTGTTCGACTGTGGGCTGTTCCAGGGCCTCAAGGAGCTGCGTCTGCGTAATTGGTCCCCGCTGCCGGTGCCGCCAGAGTCGATCGATGCCGTGGTTCTGACCCACGCCCATATCGATCACACGGGCTGGTTGCCGCGCCTGGTTGCCCAAGGCTTCAAGGGGCCGATTCATTGCACCGGCGGCACGGCCGACCTCTGCAAGCTGGTGCTGCCAGACGCGGCGCACATTCAGGAAGAAGACGCGAAGTTCGCCAACAAGCGCGGCTACTCCAAGCACCACCCCGCACTGCCGTTGTACACCAGCGACGATGCCGCGGAAGCGTTGTCGCGACTCAAGCCGGCGGCGTTCGGCAAGAGGATTGCGATCGGGCCCGGTATCCAAGCGGAGTTCATCAACGCCGGACATCTGCTCGGTTCCTCGTATGTGCATGTGACCAGGCAACCCCAGCAAGGGGTTGCCTCCACAACAGGCATCCTGTTTGGTGGCGACCTCGGCCGCTACGGCCGTCCGATCCTGCCGGATCCTTCTCCTGGCGTGGAGGTGGACACCCTGCTGGTCGAGTCCACTTACGGCGATCGCCTGCATCCGGTCGAGGACGACGGCGAGGCGCTCGCCCGCATCGTAACCGACACCTTTGCGCGTCACGGCAAGCTGATCATTCCGGCATTCGCGATCGGCCGTGTCGAAGAGCTGCTCTACTGGCTGTTCCGCCTCGAAGACCAGAAGCGCGTGCCGGTGATGCCGATCTACGTCGACAGTCCGATGGCACTCAAGGGCATCGACTACTACCAGGCCCGCACCGGCGAACTGGATCCCGGCATCGTGTTCGTGGGCCGTCCCCTGCAGCGGTTCACCGCCGTGAGCTCCGCGAATGAGTCAAAGGCGCTCGTCGAGAACGACATCCCCGCCATTGTGATTGCCTCGAGCGGCATGGCCACCGGCGGCCGCGTGGTCCATCACTTGTTGGCCGGCCTGCCGGACGACCGCAACACCGTCTTGTTCGTCGGCTACCAGTCCGCCGGGACGCGAGGGCGCAACCTGATCGAAGGCGCGAAATACGTCAGGATGTACGGTCAGGACGTTCCCGTTCGCGCCAAGATCGCGAAGGTCAACGGCATGTCGTCGCACGCCGATGCGGCCGAGGTCATCAAGTGGCTGAGAACATTCCCACGGGCGCCGCAGGCCACCTACCTGGTGCACGGCGAGCCACCCGCGCAAGAAGCACTCAAGGCGCGCATCACGCAAGAGCTCGGCTGGCGCGTCGAGGTGCCGGCCCAGGGCCAGCAGGTCGAGATTCCTCTCTAAGACACGGACACCATGAAATCAGACGCGACCCCGGTTGCCGCCGCGCAGCCCATCCTTCGGCCCTACTTGCTCGAGCAGATTGACGAAGCGGCGGTGGTGCAGTTGTATGCGGATGGCTTTGACGAACTCACGCTGAAAGAGAAAACGCTGGTCTGGCACCTGTACCAGGCCGCCATCGCCGGCCGCGACATCTATTACGACCAGCGCCATCGCCACAACCTGGGCATTCGCGATCTGCTGGAGGGCGTGCTCACGCACGCGCAGGATGTCCCGGCTGAGACGCTCGCGGAGCTGACGCGCTACACGAAGCTGTTCTGGCTCAACACCGGGCCGTACAACAACCTGACCGCGCGCAAGTTCCTGCTGGATCTCGACCGCGCGAGCGTGAAGGAGGCCATGGAGATCGCCACCCGCAATGGCTGCGATTTCAAGCTGGCCGAAGGGGAAGCGATTGCCGACCGCGTCGAACGCTACGCGCGCATGTTTTTCGATCCCGACTTCGAGCCCATGGTCACCAACAAGACCCCGGGCGACGGCCAGGACATTCTCGCCGCGAGTGCCAATAACCTGTACGTCGGCGTCACCATGGCCGACCTCGAGGGCTTCAGCGAGAAGCACCAGCTCAATTCGCGGCTGGCCATGCGCGACGGCGCGCTGGTGGAAGAGGTCTACAAGGTGGGTGGTCTGTACGACGCGCAGATCCGCCGCATTGTCGGTCACCTGCGCGACGCGCTGCCGTTCGCGCCGCCGGCGCTCGGTCAGGCGCTCGCCGCGCTGATCACGTTCTACGAAACCGGCAGCGATTCGGATCGCGAAGCATTCGACATTGCCTGGGTCCAGAACCGCGACACCGCTGTCGACACCATGAACGGGTTCATCGAGGTCTATATGGACTCGCGTGGCATGAAGGGCGCGTGGGAAGGCCTCGTCTACTACGCCAATCACGAGCGGACCGAGAAGATCAAGGCGCTGGCAACGCACGCGCAGTGGTTTGAGGACCACCTGCCGATTGACCCGAAGTATCGCAAGCCGACGGTGCAAGGCGTCTCGGCGATGGCGATTGAAGTCGTGATCGAGATCGGCGACTCGGGTCCCATCACGCCGATCGGTGTCAACCTGCCGAACGATCAGCGCATTCGCGAGGTGCATGGCAGCAAGTCCGTGTCGCTTTCGAACGTGCTCGAAGCCTACGAGAAGTCGATGCCTGACAGCTACCGCCAGGAGTTTGGGTGGGACGATGCGGAGGTGGAACGGGCGAAGCGGTGGGGCGCCTTCGCGAGCGAGTTGACGACCGAAATCCACGAAGTGCTCGGACACGGCTCGGGCCGCATGGCCGATCACATCCAGGTGACACCGCAGGACCTGCTGAAAGAGCAATACTCGGCACTCGAAGAGTCGCGCGCCGATCTGGTGGCGCTCTATTTCGTTGCCGATCCATACCTGGCGACGATCGGATTGGTGCCGGCCGACGAACAGCAGGCCGTGGTGCAGGCCGAGTACGAGGCGTATGCGCGGAACGCGCTGGTCCAGTTGCGGCGGGTACGCGTTGGCGCGCAACTTGAAGAAGATCACATGCGCAACCGCCAGGCCATCGTCCACTGGCTGCTCGCCAACACCAAGGCCATCGACGTGCGCCGGCGCGACGACAAGACCTACTTCGTCCTAAACGATTCCGATGCGTTCCGAATTGGCGTGGCCAGGCTGCTTGCCGAAGTGCAGCGGATTAAGTCAGAGGGCGACTACCAGGCGGCCCGTGAGTTGTTCGAAACCTACGGCGTGCATTTCGACCCCGATCTCAGGGACGAAGTGGTGGCGCGCGTGGACCACCTGAAGCTGCCGTCCTACACCGGCTTCGTGATGCCGAGGCTCGAGCCGGTCAGCGACCGTTCGGGCGCGATCACCGACGTGACGATCTCGTATCCTTGCGATCTCACCAAGCAGATGCTCGAATACTCGGGGCGAAAGTGAACCTGCAAAAACTGCTACTCCTCCTGCTCTGTGTGGCGACTCCTGCCGCGGCCCAGTCGCTGCAGGAGCGAATGCTGCTCGCCGAAGACGCCCGCCCGACCACCGAGCTGGGCCTGGCGCCGCTGCTGGAGGGCCTGAAGGGCAACGGCCGGCGCACGGCCATTCGCGCGATCGGCCGGCTCGAACGGCCGGCGATGATTCCGCTGGTCGCACCTGCGCTCGCGGATGGCGTTGGCATTCGCGCCGAGGCCGCCAACGCGCTGGCGCAGATGGCGCGCACCCCCGCGGCCGTGATCGAGGTGCAGACGTTGCTGATCGATCGCGCGGCCATCGACGCCAGCCTGAATACCTGGGAACCGTGGGGCGAGATCGCCGCCGCGCTCGGCCGGCTGCCGTACGACACGGCGGAGCAGGTCGCGGCGACCGAAGCGGTGCTGGTCGCAGGCCTGCCGTCGCCCGACTCGATGAACGACGTTGACTCGGCGGCGCTGGTCGGATCGGCGCGAGGACTCGAATCGCTCGCCCGCACGGTGCGGGCGAAGAAGCTGCCGCCGCTGGGGTCGCGGACCTGGGACCTGTTGCGCTGGGCGGCCACCGCGCAGCGGCCGGCGGCCGATCCGCGATCGGTCTTGACGCGCCGCCTGGCGATGGCGGCCCTCGTCACCGGCAACCAGGCGACCTCCTCGGTAGTCGAGCGTGGCCTGCTGGACGCGGATGGCGAGGTGCGCCGATCGGCGGCCGCGGCCGCCGCCACCGACGCCGCGATCGGCGATCGCGACGTGCTGCTGAAGCGCGCCATGGCCGACAAGGAACCGCGGGTGCGGCTCGAAGCCCTGCGCGGCTGGGGCCGGCAGTTGCAGAAGACGTCATGCGCGCCGGTGCGTGCCGCCACGCAAGACGCCGACACCCACGTGCGCCTGCAGGCGATCGATCAGCTGGGCGCCGGTTGCCCGGCGGCCGACGGGCCTGCAGATCTGGGCGCCATCGTCAACACGCTGTCGGCTCAACCGCGGTCGTGGCACGCGCCCGCCCACGCGCTGGTATCACTCGCGCGGACCCAACCTGACGAGGCGCGCCAGGCGCTGCCGCGGTTCGTTGAGCATCCCACCTGGCAGGTTCGCATGTATGCCGCGCGCGCTGCCAGCGCGCTCGGCGACCTCGACTCCCTGACCAAGCTGATGGCGGATCGGGTGGACAACGTGCGCGAAGCCGCGCTCGCCGCGCTCGTCGAGTTGAAGCGGCCCGAGGCCGTGGCCGCGGCCATCGATTCGCTCGGCCGCACCGACTACCAGCTGGTGCTGACCGCCGTCCGCGCGCTCGAGGACAAGGCGGTCGCGGCGAAGGCCGCCGCCCCGCTGATCACCGCATTGGGCCGCATCACCAAAGAACATAAGGACACCTCCCGCGACCCGCGGATGGCGATTCTCAATCGCCTCCAGGCCTACGGCGATGCGTCGCTGGCGACGAGCCTCGAGGGCTATCTGAACGATTTCGATCCAGCCGTGGCGGCCAAGACCGCCGAAATACTGACGGCGTGGACCGGCAAGCCGCGCGTCGCTTCGCCGCGGCCGCTGGTGGGCCCCGGCGTGACCCTGGTGGCAGTGAGTGCCCTGCGCGGCAAGGCCCTGCGCTTTCACATGGCCGGCGGTGGCGCCTTCGACATCTCGCTCGACGTGGATGCCGCGCCGCTCTCGGCGCTGCGCGTCGCTCGCCGCGCCGGCGAGGGGTTTTACGACGGCCTCACTTTCCATCGCCTTGCGCCGAACTTCGTGATCCAGGGCGGCAGCCCCGGCGCCAACGAGTACAGCGGCGAGCCATTCTTCATGCGCGACGAGGTGGGTCTGCACCTGCGCGGCACGGTGGGCATCTCCACGCGCGGCCGCGACACCGGCGACGCCCAGATTTTCGTCAACACGATCGATTCCCCTCGGCTCGATCACATCTACACCGTGTTCGGCAGCGTGATAGCCGGCATGGATGTCATCGACGGCATTCTCGAAGGCGACGTGATTCAACGCGTGGAGTTGGTCACCCGCTGAATGACGTCATCGCGCCTTCCCGCCAACCTGGAACCCAACGCGCTATCGCGCGCGGTCGACGCCAAGCGGCGCCGCGGGGTGGCCGTGACCGATCTGACCGAATCAAACCCCACGCGGGTGGGCTTCTCGTATCCCTCGGCTCTGCTCGCGGCGCTGGCCGACCCACAAAGCCTGGCTTACGACCCGCAGCCGCTCGGCCTGTGGCCCGCTCGCGCTGCCGTGGCCGCGGACTTTCGTCGCCGCGGCATCGCGATCTCGGCGGATCGCGTGGCGCTGACGTCGAGCACGAGCGAAGCCTACGCGCTGCTGTTCAAGCTGTTGTGCGATGCCGGCGATGCCGTGCTGGTGCCGCGTCCCAGCTATCCGCTCTTCGAGCACCTGACGCGTCTCGAATCCGTCACGGCCGTGCCATACGATCTCGAGTATCACGGCACCTGGCGCATCGACATCGACTCGGTGCGGCGTGCCGCCACTGCCCGCGTCAAGGCGTTACTGATCGTGTCGCCCAACAATCCAACGGGATCGTTCCTTCATCGCGACGACCTGGCCGTGCTGGCGGAGCTGAGCGCGGCCAACGGCTGGCCGATCATCGGTGACGAGGTGTTCGCCGACTACGCCCTGGATCCGGCGCCTTCGGCCACCCATGTGATGGCCGCGAGTGACGTGCTGACGTTCAGCCTCGGTGGCCTGTCGAAGTCGGCAGGCTTGCCGCAGGTCAAGCTGGGGTGGATTGGAGTCGGCGGACCGGCGGCGAAGGTGGATGCGACGTTGGCCGCGTATGAGATCGTTGCCGACACCTATCTGTCGGTGTCCACGCCAGTGCAGGTGGCTGCCCCGTCGCTGATCGAGCAGGGCGCGCTGGTGCGCGCGCAGATTCTGGCGCGGGTTCGCCAGAATCTGGTGACGCTGCGGTCGCACGCAGGAACGTTTCCAGCCGTGAACGTGCTGCCCGTCGAAGGCGGCTGGTCCGTCGTCCTCCAGGTTCCCGCCGTGCGCTCTGAGGATGCGCTCGCGCTGGAGCTACTGGAGATGGATGATGTGCTCGTGCATCCCGGATACTTCTTCGACTTCGCGCGCGAGGCCTACCTCGTGGTGAGCCTGCTGCCGCCACCGGCGGAGTTCGAGCAGGCGGTCGGGCGCGTGCTTCGCCGCGTTTCCGCCGGGGTCACGGCATGATGCGGCGCCAAAGCGGCATCAGCGTGCCGCTGTTCTCGCTCGCCTCGACCGAGAGCTGGGGCATTGGCGAGTTCAACGACCTGGCGAGGTTCTCCAAGTGGGTGGCGGAGGCAGGGCAGTCGGTCGTGCAGATTCTGCCGATCAACGAGATGCCGCCAATCGAGCGCTCGCCCTACTCGGCGATGTCGGCGATGGCGCTGGACCCGATCTACATCGCGCTGCCGCAACTGGTGGACTTCGCGGGCCTTGGCGGCGAGCTCGCGCTCAATGACGCGGAGATGGCGACGCTGCGATCGCTGCGCCACGGCCCGCGCATCAATTACCTCGAGGTCCGCCAACTGAAGGAACGCTGGCTCCGGCGATCCTTCGACCGGTTCCTCCGCCTCGAGGTTTCGCGGGGCACGCCGCGGGCCGCTCGCTTCGACGCTTTCATCGCCGACGAAGCCTGGTGGCTCGATGAGTACGCCGTGTTCCGCGCGCTGCACGCCTTGCACGAGGAGCTGCCCTGGCACTTGTGGCCCGAGCCACTGGCACGCGCGGAAGCGACGGCGGTCGCTTCGGCCCGGCGGGCGCTCCACGCCGAGATTCGCTACCGGATGTACCTGCAGTGGGTGGCCGCCGAGCAGTGGGCTGACGCCAAGCGGATGGCCTGGCCGATTCGCATCTTCGGCGATCTGCCCTTCATGAATTCCGCCGACAGCCCAGACGTGTGGGCGCGCCAGCAGGAGTTCCGCTTCGAGGCCACCATTGGTGTGCCTCCCGACGCGTTCAGCAAAACCGGCCAGGACTGGGGACTGCCGCCCTGGCGGTGGGAGGTGATGGCGGCCACCGACTTCGCCTGGATGCGCGCCCGCGCGCGCCGCTATGCGTCGTTGTACGACGGCTTCCGCATCGATCACCTCGTCGGTCTCTACCGGATGTACATCCGGCCGATCGACAAGGCATTGCCGGCATTCTTCGAGCCGGCAGACCAGCCGGGCCAGATTCGCCTCGGGGAAACAATGATCGGCGTGCTCGGTTCGGGCTCGCCGTCGCCGGTGCTGATCGCCGAAGACCTTGGCGTGATCCCGGCGTTCGTGCGCGACTCCATGGCCAGGCTGGATCTGCCGGGCCTGAAGGTGCTGCGCTGGGAGCGCCATTGGGATCAGCCGGATCAGCCGCTGATTGATCCCAGGGAGTTTCCAGAGCGATCGGTCGCGACGACGGGGACGCACGATATCGAGCCGCTGGCTGCCACCGACGAGGGGCGGACGGAGGCTCAACGAGCGGTCACGTTGCAGTCATTGCTCGCGGCCGGTTCGTGCCTCACGCTGATTCCGCTGCAGGACGTGTTCGGGTGGACCGATCGCATCAACACGCCGGCGGTCGTCGACGAGATCAACTGGACCTGGCGGCTGCCGTGGCCGGTCGACACCTGGCTTGATGGCCCCCAGACGGTGGCGCCGGCCGACCGACTTCGAAGCTGGTCGCGCGACGCCGATCGATAATCACTAACCACGAAAGAGGCGACGACTCAGCAGATGACCGAGCCCGCAAGCCCCGCGAGCGTTGCCCACGAAGGGCCGATCGCCGCCCCCAGCCTGGACGGCGCCGTTGCCTGGTTGAACGTCGCGGCGCCGATCTCCCTGCCGCAGCTGCGCGGCAAGATCGTGGTCCTCGACTTCTGGACCTACGGCTGCGTCAACTGCATGCACATCCTGCGGGATCTGAAGACGCTCGAGCAGCGCTTCCCAGACGAACTGGTTGTGATCGGCGTCCACTCGCCGAAGTTCACCAACGAGAAGGATACCGAGAACCTCAAGCGCATCCTCGTCCGCTACGAGATCGAGCATCCGGTGGCGAATGATGCCGGCCACGAGATCTGGCGGCGCTACGGTGTGCAGGCGTGGCCGACGCGCGTGATCATCGATCCGGCCGGCAACATCGTGGGCACGGCGTTGGGCGAAGGGAACCTCGAAGGCTTTATCAATGCGATTCGAACCGTCGTACGCGTCTTCGATGAACGAGGCGAAATCGATCGCACGCCGCTCGCGCTCGATCTCGAGCGGTCACGTCATGCCGATCGGGCGTTGCTCTATCCCGGCAAGGTGCTCGCCGATCACGCGTCGGGACGGCTCTTCATCGCCGACTCCAACCACAACCGCATCGTCGTATCGTCGCTCGATGGCAAGCTGCTGGAGACAATCGGCTCGGGGTTGCAGGGCGATAACGACGGCATTTTCTCGCAGGCGCGTTTCTATCGCCCGCAGGGCCTGGTGCTCAGCCAGGACAACGAGCTGTATGTCGCCGACACCGAGAACCATCAGATCCGCGTGGTCGACTTCCAGGCGCGCGCCGTCCACACGGTGGCGGGCACGGGCAAGCAAGGCGCGTGGAGCGGCGAAGGCGGCGAGGCGATGCGCATCGACCTCAATTCGCCCTGGGATCTCGCGCTCAAGACGGGCATTCTGATCGTCGCCATGGCGGGGCCGCACCAGATCTGGGTGGTCGACCTGCTGCACGATCGCGCTTATCCCTACGCCGGCACCGGTGAAGAAGCGCGGAAGGATGGTCCGGTGAACACCGCGACCTTCGCGCAGCCGTCAGGCCTGGCGCTGGACGGCAACACGCTTTACGTCGCCGACGCCGAGGCGAACATCGTTCGCGCCCTCGATTTGCCGCCTGGCAACATGGTGACCACCATCGCGGGTGGCGACCTGTTCAAGTTCGGCGACGAAGACGGCCACGGTGATGCGGTGCGGTTGCAGCATCCGCTGGGCGTCGCGGTGTATGCCGGCCGCCTGTTCGTTGCCGACACCTACAACCACAAGATCAAGATGCTCGATCCAGAGTCTCGACAGGTGACGACCTTTGCCGGAACAGGCGTGGCCGGTCACGTTGACGGCCCCGCGAAGACCGCACAGTTCTTCGAGCCGGGCGGGCTATCGGTCGCCCCTTCGACAGGCTCGGGACAAGCGGCCGTGCTTTACGTCGCCGACACCAACAACCACGCCATTCGCACGATTGACCTTGCGACAAAGCACGTCAACACGCTAGCGATCGAAGGTCTGACGCCGCCAGCCACGTGGAGCTACCTTCGGCCTGCCTGAACTACACTCTTGCGGTGATCCGTCGAATCGCGCTGGGCCTGCTGATCGCCCTGGCGGCCCTTGGCTGCGGCCCCTCGCAATCCCTTCCAGCCGACCGCGCCATCGTCATCCTGATCTCGATCGATGGCTGGCGCTGGGATTACCTGGAACGCTTCTCGCCGCCAACCCTGTCGCGGCTGGCCACGGAAGGCGTGCGCGCCGAGGGACTGATCCCGCAGTTCCCGTCAAAGACCTTCCCGAACCACTACACGATTGTCACCGGCCTCACGCTGGCCCATCACGGCATCGTTTCCAACAACATGCAGGCGCCCGACATCCCGGGCACGTTCTCGATGTCGAATCGCGACGTGCTGGCCGATCCTCGCTGGTGGGGAGGCGATCCGATCTGGAACACGGCTGAGCGGCAAGGCAAGGTCGCCGCCGCGATGTTCTGGCCGGGCTCGGAAACCAGGATCGGCGGTCGCCAGGCGACCTTCTGGCGTGACTTCGACGATGACCTGCCGAACCACGAGCGCGTCAGCCAGTTGATCGAGTGGTTGAAGTTGCCGGAGGGGAAACGGCCGTCGTTCCTCACGCTGTACTTCAGCGACGTCGATAACGCGGGACACCGGTGGGGGCCGGATTCCGAGCAGGCCCGCGAAGCCGCCTTGCGGGTGGACCGATCGGTTGGCGAGCTGGTGGCCGGCGTGGCCAGCGCGGGCCTGACCGAGCGCGTGAACTACGTGATTGTGAGCGACCATGGGATGGCGGCACTCAGCCTCGATCGCATGATCGTGGTGGACGACTACCTCGATCCCGCCACCGCCGAGATCGTCGATTGGGCGCCGGTGCTCGGGCTGTCGCCGAAGGATGGCGATGTCGAGAAGATGTACGCGGCGCTCAAAAACCAGCATCCCCATCTGCACGTCTATCGCCGCGACGAGATTCCGGCCGTCTACGGTCTCGCTGGCCATCCGCGCGTCGCGCCGATTGTCGGCATTGCTGACGAAGGCTGGTACATCACGTCGAAGACGGAGACCGACCGCTGGCTGCAGCACGAGCGCAACTCGCCCGGTGGCACGCATGGCTACGACGCGCGAGCCAAGTCGATGCAGGGACTGTTCATCGCTTCTGGTCCGCGGCTACGGCGCGGACTAATATTGAAGCCGTTCGAGAACATTCATCTCTACAACCTGATGTGCGCCGTGATTGGCATTGAACCCTCAAAGAACGACGGCGATCCCGCGGTGACCGCCGGCATGCTCAGGTGAGTGACCAGTCACATTTACGTAAATGTGGTACTGTCGGCGCATGTCGACGCCACCTTACCGCCTGGCTCGGCTCAGCATAGACGTCTCAACGACCACCCGCCGGCGGATTCGTCTCGCCGTGGCGAAGCGCGACCAGTCGATTCGCGACTATGTGGTCGGTGCGCTCCAGGAGCGGCTGCGCGAAGACCTCGGGGGCGACGATACGTCGGAATCCGAGACCCTCTCCGAACGCGCGGACCCCGTCCTCGGCGACCTGTGGCGAAACGCCAACGACCAGGTCTATGACGACCTATAAACGCGGCGATATCGTCCTCGTCAAGTTCGTGTTTGCCGATGAGAAGGGCATCAAGCAGAGGCCGGCTTGCCCTTGCCCTCGACGGTCACTGGCATCATCCGCACGATCAAGCAGGAGATGATCGTCAAGAAGCTTGGCGAGTTGCCACCCGCTGACCTTGGTGCCGTTGAAGAACAGCTGCGGCTGGTCCTCGCTTTATAATCGCGCCCGCTCCCACACCACCCCGAGGTCTCGATGCCCTCAGCAGTCACTCTCGAGTCCAAGCACGCTCCGGGCCCCGACCACATCACCGCCGCTGGCTGGCGGATTGTTCTGCTCGCCAGTCTCGGCGGCACCCTCGAGTTCTACGACTTCGTCATCTTCGGCGTCTTCGCCAGGGACATTGCCGCGGCGGTGTTCCCCAACGAGTCGCCGATCGTGTCGTTGATGGCGGCGTTCGCCACGTTCGCGGCCGGCTATCTCGCCCGGCCGATCGGCGGCATCGTCCTCAGCCACTACGGCGACCGCTACGGCCGTCGAAAAGTGTTCCTGTGGTCGGTCTTCGTGATGTCGGCGGCCACGCTCGGCATGGGCCTGGTGCCGTCGTATGCGACTTGGGGCGTCGCCGCCAGCGCGTTGATGGTGGCCCTCAGGCTGCTGCAAGGCTTCTGCCTCGGTGGCGAATTACCAGGCGCCCTGACTTATGTTGTCGAAACCGCGCCTCGCATCGCGCCGCTGGTGTGCGGCGTGGTGTTCGCGTGCGTGACCGTGGGCGTGGCGGCGGCCACCGCCGTGAGCCTGTCGGTTCGCACCTGGCTCGATCCAGCCCTGGTGCCGGTCTATGGCTGGCGCATCGCGTTTGTGATCGGCGGGCTCGGCGGCGTGCTCTCGTTCGTGCTGCGGCGGTCGCTTGAAGAGTCGCCGGAGTTCGAGCGGATGCGCGGTCTCGCCTCGCGCCAGCCGTTCCGCGAGCTGCTGCGCACGCACACTACCCACGTGCTCGTCGGCTGTGCCGTGCTTGCAGGCACGGGCTGCTTCAACGGCCTGTTCTTCTCCCACCTGCCGGCGTATCTCTCTGGCGTGCTGCAGTACGACCCGCGGCAAGCGGTGTTCTCGCAGACGGTCGGCGTGATCGCCTCTGCCCTCGGCATTCTCTTTACCGGCTGGCTGGGCGATCGCATTCCGCCCCGCCTGCTGCTGCGCACGGGCGTGACGCTACTGCTGGTGTTCTCGTACCCGTTCTACCTGGCGCTCGAGTCGCATTCGGTCAACCTCACGGTGCTGCTGGTACTCGCCGGGCTGGCGGCCGGCTTTACCAACGGCTCGTTCGCCGTGCTGCTCACCGACTTGTTTCCCACGCGCATCCGCTTCACCGGTGTCGCGCTGGTGTTCAACGTCAGCTTCACGATCTTCAGCGGCACCGCGCCGCTCGTGGCCACCACTCTCATCCGCGAGACCGGGCAGCCCGCCTCTCCGGCCTTCCTGATGGTCGGCAGCGCCGTGCTGGCACTGCTCGGCAGTCTCTGGGTCGATCGCTACGGCGGCAACGTGCTGAAGGTGCCGTCATGAATACCCGTCGCCTCGGTCGCCTCGGCCGGGAGGTCTCCGAAGTCGGCTACGGCATGTGGGGCATGGGCGGGTGGACCGGATCGGACGATGCGGCTTCGGCGATCGCGCTGGACCGGGCAGTCGAGCTCGGCTGCAACTTCTTTGATACCGCGTGGGCCTACGGCGAGGGCCGCAGCGAGCGGCTGCTCGGTGACCTCGTTCGACGTCATCCCGGTTCAAAGCTGCTGACCGCCACCAAGGTGCCGCCGAAAGATCGCGTGTGGCCCGGCAAGGGCGCCACGCCGGTCGATCGCGTGTTCCCCTACGACCACATCGTCGAGTACACCGATCGCAGCCTGAAAAACCTCGGCACCGACGCGGTCGATTTGCAGCAACTGCATGTCTGGGACGACTGTTGGGCGACCGATGATGGCTGGAAGCGGGCGGTTGAGGATCTAAAGCAAGCGGGAAAGATCCGCGCGTTCGGCATCAGCGTGAATCGTTGGGAACCCGAGAACGTGTTGCACGCCCTCGAGACCAACCTGGTTGACACCGTGCAAGTCGTCCACAACATCTTCGACCAGGCGCCAGAGGATGTCCTGTTCGAGGTCTGTGCTCGGAAGGGTATTGGCGTGATCGCGCGCGTGCCTTTTGACGAAGGCAGCCTCACCGGCACGCTGACGCCGCAGTCAAGATGGCCCGATGGCGACTTTCGAAACATCTACTTCCAGCCACCGAAACTCGAGGAGACACTCGCGCGCGTCGAGCCGCTGACGGCGTTGGCTGACGAGTGGGGCGAGTCCCTCCCGAGCGTGGCCCTGCGATTCATTCTCGCGCATCCGGCGGTGACGACGGTGATTCCCGGCATGCGCGCATTGGCAAACGTCGAGGCAAACCTGTCAGTCAGTGGCAAGCCGCTGTCGGCGCCACAGTTGGCGGCCCTGCGCGGGTTCCGCTGGGACCGCCAGCCGGATCATCGTCCGTAGGTATTCACGATCGCCAAACTTCTCGCCGGAGTCCTGCTGCTCGCCGCACTCGCCTTCCAGGCGGCGCCACCGGGTGCTGGCGTCATCGTGATCTCGCTGCTCAACCGTCCGGTCGGTGTCGAACGCTTCGATCTGCGCAGCACGCCTCAGGGGTTCGAGCTCACCGCCAACATGGACGTCACCGAGCGAGGCTCCAGGCTGCAGCTCGCATCCACGCTGTCGACCACCACCGACTTTACGCCGACGCGCTTTACTTCAAAAGGGAAGCCGATCGGTTCGCGGCCATCGTCACCCGCGTGCACATCCTGCCGCTCGAAGGCGTTCGCGAGGATCTGAAGGAAGCCTTGCCCCAACTCCAGCTGTCCGCGATTCGCGATCGGATGGCCGACCTCGCGGGTTGGCAGCAGCAAGCAAAGGCTGCGGCCGAGGGCGCCTACGCGATCACCGGCGCACGGATCATCGATGGGCAGGGCGGTGCGCCGATTGACAACGCGGTGATGGTCGTTGGCGGCGGCCGCATCACGGCGATCGGTCCGCGCGCGACGACGACGATTCCGGGCGGCCTGCGCACGATCGACGCTCGCGGCGCGACGATCATCCCCGGCTTGTGGGACATGCACGGCCACACCAGCCAGATCGAGTGGGCACCCGCCTACCTGGCCGCCGGTGTGACCACGGTGCGCGACATGGGCGCGGAGCAGCCGTTCATCACGGCCTTCCGCGACGCGGTGGCGAGCGGAAAGGGGCTGGGCCCGCGCCTGCTGTTGGCGGGCCTGGTCGACGGCGCCGGTGAGGGCGGCTTTGGCTCCACCATCGCAGCAACCCCGCAAGAGGGTCGTGCCGTCGTCGATCGGTATCACGCCGCTCGCTTCGAGCAGATGAAGCTATACAGCCTGCTCGGATTCTCGCGCGCGCCGGCTGCACTGGCCATGAACTATCGCAGTGTCACCAACAACACCGACGCCGCAACGGCGCAGGGGCGTGTACGCGACGGTCAGCGGATGGTGAAGGCGCTGTTCGATGCCGGTGTGCCGATCGTGGCCGGTACCGACGGCGGATTGCCAGGCCACAGCCTGCTGCGGTCGCTGGAGTTGTACGTCGGTGCTGGCCTGACGCCCATGCAGGCGCTGCTGTCGGCAACCCGGGTGCCGGCCGTGGCGATGGGGCTGGCGAAGGACACCGGGACACTCGAATCTGGAAAGCGTGCCGACTTTTCGGTGCTGGACGCCGATCCGCTGCAGGATATCTCTAACGTCCGGCGTGTTCGCTGGGTGGCTACCAACGGCCGCCTGCTTTCACCTTCCGGGCTTTGGCCGCTAGCCGGCTTTCGTGCGTCAGGTACAATGCCTTGATGCACTCCCGCCCCTTCACGTGGCCGTCGCGCCTCGAGCGGTTCCGCTCGTTGGCCCGGACGACGGCTGTCGTGGCTGGGGCGATGCTGGTCGCCTTCCACGGTTGGCTGTTTGCCGCGCAAGTGGCGGCCGGCCGGCTGGAGGATCCGTGGCTGGTCTTCCGGTGGGTGATCGCCGCCGGCCTGGTGGCCGCCCTCGCGGCGATCCGGCGTAGTGGCGCATCGGTCTGGAGCCAGCAGGGTATTGCGGTGTGGGTATTGGCGGCGTTGCTGCACGGCCCCGCCGTCGCCACTGATTTCAGCGACTCCTTCCGTTCTCTCGCGCCGCCAGAGACGGTCGCGGCCTCCCTGTTGCAACAGCTGGTGACGGTGTCGGCACTGGCCATCACGTTGTGGATGCTCGCCGGCCTGCTCGCGCGACGCGATCGTCACGCTCGTCTCTACGCCGGCCTCGTCGCCGCGCCCTCCCTCGCCGGCATCTTCGTTGCCGGCTTCTCGCCCCAATACTCCTCTCGCCCGCCTCCGCGCCAGAGTTAAGGCACCCCTCCCGATCGACTCTTAACTCGTAACTCTAAACTCGGCTGTTCGAGTTCGCGGAGCTTTGTCATGCGTCCCATTCGTACTCTCTTGTTTGCCGCGGCGCTGTTCGCCGCGACCCCAGGCTTTGCCGCCACCATCCGTGGCTCGGTTTCTGATGCCACCGGCGCCGCAATACCCTCGGCCCGTGTCACCCTTCGCGTCGTGGCGACCGGGCAGGAAACCGTGGTCGAGACCGACGCCCAGGGCGGCTATCGCTTCGACGCCGCGTCAGCTGGCACCTACCTGGTGATCGTCACCCGCGCCGGCTTTTCTGAAGCCGCGCGCACGGTGGTGGTGGAGCGGCCAGAGGCCACCCTCGATGTTCCGTTCTCGCTCGAGATTGGCGTGTTGAGCGCCGAGGTGAGCGTGACGGCGAACCGCGCCGAGCGCGAGGTGCGTCAGATCCCCCTGCACGTGGAAACCATTTCGGCAGCGACGATCCAGCAATCGAATCCGGTTTCGACTGGTGATGCCCTGGCTTCGGTGGTTAATGTGACGCCGGTCGGCAGCGGGCCATTCGGCGTGCGCCCGCGCCTGCGCGGCCTGGATTCCACGCGCATGTTGGTGCTGGTGGACGGCGAGCGCCTGAACACCGCCCGCCAGGCCACCGATCGCACCGGTGCGGAGGTCGGCCTGATCTCGCCCGATTCAATCAACCGGGTGGAGATCATCAACGGCGCGGGCACGGTGATGTACGGGTCAGACGCGTTGGCCGGCACCGTCAACATCATCACCAACGAGCCCTCGTTCTCGCCGACCAGGCAGCTGCTCTACGGCTTCAACGGCCTTTACAGCTCGAACGAGAACGGCATGCGCGGCACGGTCACTCTGGGCGCCACCACGCCGCGCGTCACCTTCCGTGTGCAGGCGGGTGCCGAGAAGTTCGACAACTACCAGACCGGCAAGTTCGACGTCGAAGATACGCGACCGTTCTTCGCGGCCGGCACCTTGAAGCAGGTCGACACCATCGACACCAACTTCGGCTTCGTCTTCAAGGCCTTTCCCGACCCGTTCAATGCGCCGTATGTGAGAACCGACAACGAAATCCTGAACTCGCAGGCGGACGGCAAGTTCATCAACGCCTCGTCGCTCGTGAAGCTCGGCGACCGCCGCTCGCTGCGCGTGCGTTACCAGAGCCGCCGCATGGAAGACGTCGGGTTCCCCGATTTCGAGCAGCCCTATTTCTTCAACGACACGTCGCTCGCGCACAGCAACCTCGATCGCGTGTCGGCTCGCTACGAAGCCCAGGCGATTACGCCGTGGCTCGCCAACCTCTCGCTCACCGCCTACTACCAGCGCACGGAGCGGCTGCTGAGGACGACGCTGCCGGTGCAGTTCCCGGCGCCGACGGCGGTGGCGTTGTTCCCGATCACGGTGCTGCGTCTCGACATCATGTCGGACACCGAACAGCGGGTGTGGACTCCGGGCATCGACCTCAACGCCGTGTTCGTGCCGGCGAAGAACCACCTGCTGACCGCGGGTGCGACCTTCTATCGCGATCGCAGCAGCGATCGGCGCACCGCCTCGACGACCACGTCGCTGGTGGGACAGGTGGTGCTCGGCGCACGAGGCCCGGCGGCTGTGCCGCTGCCGTCGCCGGTCGCCCTTGGTCCCCCGTCGGTGTCGCGCCCGGTTCGCGTACCCGATGCCAGCCTGCGAGACATCGCCGTGTTCGCGCAGGACGAGTGGCGCGTGCGGCCATCGCTGTCGGTGATTGCTGGCCTGCGGGGCGACTTCTACACCGTCAACACCGAGGCGACGACCGGCTACGACGTGCTCAGCGTGATTGGCAACGCGCGGCCGGCGATCGAGTTCTCGACGTTGCCAGATGCGGCGGGCGCGACGTACTCGCGCAAGGCGCTCACCGGTGACATCGGCCTCGTCTCGAACCCCGATGGCGCCGTCAATCCGTTCATTCGCTTCGGCCGCAGCTATCGTCACCCGAATCTCGAGGAGATGTTGTTCGCAGGACCCGCCACCACCGGCAGCATTGTGCCGAACGTGAAGGTGCTGCCAGAAACCGGCAACAACTTCGATGCCGGCGTGAAGTTCCGCGCCGGCCGGGTGTCGGGTGGCGCCTACTACTTCCTGAACCAGTACCAGAACTTCATCGCGCAAGATCTGGTCGTCGCCACCAACGCCTCAGGGGCGCTGGCGCAAGCGACCAACTACGGCGACGTGCGCATCACCGGCGTGGAACTGTCGGCGGCCGCGCCGCTGGTGTTCCGCCCCGGCGTGCTGACGCTGACCGGTGGGGCGGCGCTGACCCGCGGCACCATCACCGACGGCGTCAACCCGCTCGACAAGAGCTCGCTGGCGGACACGCCGTTCGACAACATCACGCCAGCCAGGATGATCCTCAACGCGCGCTTCACGCAGTCAAGCGGACGGTGGTGGGTGGAGTACGGCGTGCGCAGCCAGACCGACGTGAAGCGAGTGGCCGAGACCTTGCTCGACTCGCCGTTCCTGATCGCCCAGGACCTGCTGTCGCTCGACGGGTTCACCGTGCAGCGGGCCGGCCTGGGGATCAACCTGGCCCGTGGCCGCGACCGGGTCGGCCTGGTGTTTGCCGTGGAAAATCTTGGCGACACCTACTATCGCGAGCACTTCCAGTTCGCCCCGGCCCGCGGCCGCAGCTTCACGGTCGGCCTCAACGTCGGGGCCTTCTGATGTCGGCTTCGCTCGTTCATTACCTCCCGATCGTCACCACGATTCTCGCGGTGCCGTTCGCACTCGAGATCTACCGGCGCTATCGCGCGCATCCCGAACGCCTGCACCTCTTGTGGTGGGCGATCGGGATTGCGACCTACGGCGTTGGTACCTTCACGGAGGCGACGACGACGCTGATTGGGTGGAATGAGCCGACTTTCCGGGCTTGGTACATTTCGGGGGCGCTGCTCGGCGGTGCCCCGCTCGCACAGGGCACGGTCTACCTGCTGTTGGGCAAGCGGACCGCCCACCTACTCACCACCCTCCTGATCGGGTACGTCGCGGTCGCGTCGGTGTTCGTCGTCCTCTCGCCCATCGACTACTCGCAGGTCGAGGCGCACCGGCTGACTGGTCGAGTGCTCGAGTGGCAGTGGGTGCGAGCCTTCAGCCCGGTGGTCAACCTCTACGCGGTGGTCTTCTTGATCGGCGGCGCCATTCTCTCGGCCCTTCGTTACAGTGCTGACCCGTCGACGCGGCATCGGGTGTATGCCAACGTACTGATCGCCACCGGCGCCATCCTGCCTGGCATCGGCGGCACCGCCACCCGGATGGGGTACGTCGAAGTGCTCTACGTCACCGAGTTGGTCGGCTTGATCCTGACGTGGATGGGCTACCGGATGAGTGTCCGTCCGGTTCAGGGAAACCGGCGAACGGCGGTAAGCCTCTACGGCTGAGGTCAGTGTTCTTGCAGATGGCCTTCTCATGAAGGTGCCGCTAGGCAGTTTGGCCGCCATTGTCGTGAGCGCCGGCGTCATTGCCGCCGCGCTCATGGCGCAGGGAAACAAGCCGGCCGATCCGGCGCCCGCGCCGGCCAAGAAGGCGACCCGGAGTGTCTCGACCGAGAAACGGTTTGATGCCCTGGCCCGCGCGCAAGTGTGGCGCGCTCCGGCAGTAGCGGTCGGCAACGTGCGCTTCACCGCCTCGGCTTCGTAGCCGGAGTCGATCTCCTGCCGCTTCCAGATCACCGACCTTGGCGGCACCGCGCAGAAGTTTGATTGCACCCTCGACAACGGTGAGCTGATTCGTGTGAAGTACGGCTTAACAGCAGCAAGGCGAAGCGAAGAGACATAGGCACGGCTATCTAACTTGCAGAATTTGAGCCGCGCCAACTGGGTAGCTGGCGCATCACAATAGGCAGCGCGCCACCCATACTACGGCAGGGCTTCGACACCGTCCCACCCGCCTGCGGTGCGGCTCAGGCTGCAGCCCTTCTAATAGTGGATGAACGCTGGCACAGCCCTTGTAATGGCTGGGGGCTGTCATGACCATTTTCAAGTGTGCGTCGTTCGTGCTTTCATTCGCGGTTCTCGCCGGCGGATGTGCGCGCGAGGACAACAACGCCCGGCCGGCCGTGGCCAGCGAGCCAGAGGCGGCGCCAAAACCGGCGCCGGCGCCGGCGCTAGCCGATCGGAAGCCGCGTCTATCGTCGGAGAAACCCCTCGCCAGTCCATCCCCCGACGCGGCCGTTTCGGCTGCCCCTGATGGACAGCCGGGCACCAACGCGCAAGGCGCCGCCACGCTGGAGTTCCACAACCGCATCAAGAACTACCTCAAGACGCACAACGAAGCCGAGACGAAAGTGCCCAACCTGAAGCGCACGGACGATTCCAAGGAGATCTCCGACCGCGAGGCGTCGCTGGCCAAGGCCATTCAGACGCTGCGCGCCAACGCGCAAATTGGCGACATCTTCGCGCCCGAAGATCAGCCCTACTTCATCAAGATCGTTCAAGATGACTTCGCCAAGCGTTCAGCGGTGGATCGCAAGGCCCTGATCAACGAGCTGCCGAAGAACATGAAGGCCGACATCAGCACGGTTTACCCGACGACGCTCCCCCTGGCGACGTTTCCGGCCGGGCTGCTGCGGAAGCTGCCCGACTTGCCGCCCGAACTCGAATACCGGTTCGTGGGCCGCAGCCTGATTCTGCGTGATGTGAAAGCCAACCCGATCGTCGACATCCTGCGCGATGTCGTAGCGACCATTCCGAGCTGATAGTGGACGCGCGATGAACACAGACGTGATTAAACGATTCCTGCCTGCGTTGTTGATGCTGGTGGTGGCCACCGTCGTGGTGGTGGCCATGGCCGACCAGGCGCAACGTCCCGCGACCTCGATGTCGGCGGCCACCGAAACGCGACCGCCGGTCGGCAAGGACTCGGTAAAGTTTCTCGTACTCGGTGATACCGGCACCGGCGCCCGCGCGCAGAATGAGGTGGCCGACCAGGCATGGAAGTCACATCAAACGTTTCCGTACGAATTCGCCATCATGCTGGGCGACAACATTTATGGCTCCGAGCGGCCACAGGATGTTTCGCTCAAATTCGAGCGGCCTTACAAGGCGATGCTCGACGCGAACATCCCGTTTTATGCCGCGCTCGGTAACCATGACGACCCGAACCAGCGGTATTACAAGCCGTTCGGCATGGGTGGGCAGCGCTTCTACACCGACCAGAAGAAAGACGTCCGCTTCGACGTGCTCGACAGCAACTACATGGACGAGGACCAGCAGGCCTGGCTGGAGAAGGAACTCAAAGAGTCCAACGCGAAGTGGAAGATTGCCTACTTCCATCACCCGCTCTACTCGTCGGGCGCCACGCACGGCTCCGAAGTCGATCGGCGCGCCATCGTCGAGCCCCTGTTCATGAAGTACGGAGTCAACGTGGTGTTTGCCGGTCACGAGCATTTCTACGAGCGCGTGAAGCCGCAAAACGGCATCCAATATTTCACGGCCGGCGGATCGGCCAAGCTGCGCGAAGGCAACATCAGGACGACCGGAATGACGGCCCGCGGCTTTGATACCGAACAGAGCTAGATGGTGGTCGAGATTGACGGTGAGGTCATGCGGTTCCAGGCCATCTCGCGGCGCGGGAAGGTGGTGGATTCCGGCGAAATCTCGCGGCAGGCAAAGCTCGACACGAAGTCATGACGACGCCGTCGTTTTCGTTGCGGCTGGCCTTCGCCGTGATGGTCGGCGCGATCGTGGCCGCGGCGATGACCGCGGTCGGCAGGATGCCGGAGGTCGCGGGCGATCCGGCCATCGCCGAGCTGTGGCAGGATCCCGGCGACATCGCCGCGCGCGACTTGCGCTGGGGCCGTGGGGGCGAGGCGCTCCATCCATCGCCCGAAGTGGAGTACGAGTTCGAGGCGATTGACGCGCTGGGCTATAGTGCCGGCTACGATGTGGTCGACCCGCAAGGCCGCAAGTGGGATGTCAAGACCGGCGATGAAGGCCAAACGGAAGTGATTGCCAGCCGCCTGCTCTGGGCGGTCGGCTATCACCAGCCGATCGTCTACTTTGTTCCCGACTGGCAGTTGAAGAACGGCCCGGTGCCGAAGCCGTTCGCGGGTCGCTTCCGCTTGAGTTCCGACCATCAAGGCCTGAGCGAGTGGTCGTGGAGCGACAACCCGTTCAAGGACACTCGCGAGCTGAACGGGTTAATCGTCGGCAACTTACTGATTAATAACTGGGACCTGAAGCCGAGCAACAACAAGATCATCTCGTTCGCCACGGCCACCGGCAGCCAGCCTGGCCCGCGCGTTCGGCATCGTCGGTGCAGCCAACCTGATTCGCTACCGTTCCAAGATCGAAGACCCGAAGGATGCCGTGGTGATGCTGTGCGCGCTCTCAGTCGGGTTGGCCTCGGGTGTCGGCTTGTATGGCCTGGCCGCTATCG
>SHUG01000054.1 GCA_009694735.1 Acidobacteriota bacterium
TTGTAGACCACCGACAGCCCGATGATGGCGTCGATCACGAACGGGTTGACGTGCGTGCCGCTCATCACCGCATAGAGCAGCGTGACACTGTGGCCGACCGCAAACAACGTGACGTAGAGGGCCACTTCCTTGAGCCGATACAGGAAGAAGATCACTCCGAACAGGAACAGCAGGTGGTCGTAACCGGTGACCATGTGCTTGGCGCCGAGGTAGAGGAACACGGCGAGCTGGCGGCCCTGCGTGATCAGGTCCTTGTCGCTGGCGGCGACGCCGTGCGCGAATACGTCGCTCGCCATCGGGATCGCAAGCAGGCACAGGATGAGTGCGAGAAGGCGAGTCGTCAACCGTATCGATTCTACCCTCAACCATTGTCTGGTATAATCGAAAGGGCATTGATGGTGCGTTCAACTTCATTCCTGCTCGTCGTGGTGATGCTGCTGGCCTCGGGCCGGCTGCTCGCCTGCGGGTGGGAGTGCAGCGACGAGTTGGCCGCGCTGGCCGCGGCGTCGTGCCACCAGGAATCGGCGCCGTTGACCGCCTTGCATGGCGATGCCGCGCATGCGTGCCTCTCTGAGATGGTCGAGCCGAGCGTGACGGTGGCGAGGCCGGCGGGCGCGCTGT
This sequence comes from Acidobacteriota bacterium, assembly GCA_009694735.1. Classification (GTDB taxonomy): domain Bacteria; phylum Acidobacteriota; class Vicinamibacteria; order Vicinamibacterales; family UBA2999; genus 12-FULL-67-14b. Next base: position 622 of record SHUG01000054.1, read on the forward strand.
CGCTGGCCGCGGCGCCGTTGGTCACGGTGTTCGTCACGCGGGATCCTTTGACCGCCCCCCGCTACTCGATCCACTCCTTCCGTGCCCCGTTCGAGTCGCCGCATTCGCCGTCACCTTCCGTTCTTCGTATCTGATCCGCCGAGCGCCCTGGCGGCACTGACTTGTCCACCGAAGCGCTCCGCGCGAAGGTGGAAGTGCCGCCCTCCTGGCACGGGATGGTTGCGCACGATGTGTGCGCGGTTCGAGGACGCATCAGATGATCAATCGACGTACGTTTGTTAAGGGACTTGCCGTGGGCGGCGCGGCCGCCGGACTGGGCATGTGGCCGTCGCGTGGCTTCGCTCAAGCAGATTCGCGAATCGGCCCGGCCACGCTGACCGGCACGCAGTTCGACCTCCGGATCGGCGAATCGCCCGTCAACTTCACCGGCGCGCCACGCATGGGGATCACCGTCAACGGCACCATCCCGGCGCCGCTGGTGCGCTGGCGCGAGGGCGACACCGTCACCATGCGAGTGGCCAACGCGCTGTCTGAAGACACCTCGATCCACTGGCACGGCATGATCCTGCCGGCCAACATGGACGGCGTCCCCGGCTTGAGCTTCCACGGCATTCATCCCGGCGAGACCTACACCTACAAGTTCACCGTGCGCCAGGGCGGCACCTACTGGTATCACAGCCATTCGGGGTTCCAGGAGCAGCTGGGGCTCTATGGTGCGCTGGTGATCGACCCGAGCGAGCCCGAGCCGTTCCGCTTCGACCGCGAGCACGTCGTGATGCTCACGGACTGGACCGATGAAAACCCGAAGCGCGTATTCGGCAAGCTCAAGAAGCAGTCGGACTACTACAACCGCAACCGGCGCAATGTTGGCGATTTCTTGAAGGATGTGCGCGAGCAGGGATTCTCGAACACCGTGGCCGAGCGCCGCGCCTGGGGCGACATGCGCATGTCGCCGACCGATCTGGCCGACGTGTCGGGCCACACCTATACCCACTTGATGAACGGCATCACGCCGTCGGGCAACTGGACCGGCCTGTTCAAGCCGGGTGAGCGCGTGCGGCTGCGATTCATCAACGGCTCGGCCATGACCTACTTCGACGTCCGCATCCCCGGGTTGAAGCTGACGGTGGTCGCCGCCGATGGCCAGTACGTGCACCCGGTCACGGTCGACGAGTTCCGCATTGCCACCGCCGAGACCTTCGACGTGATCGTTGAGCCGACCGGGCAGGACGCGTTCACGATCTTCGCGCAAGCCATGGACCGCACCGCTTACGCGAGCGGCACGCTCGCCGTGCGCGACGGGCTGCAGGCGCCGGTGCCGGCACTCGATCCGCGTCCGCTGCTGACCATGGCCGACATGGGTCACGGTGGAGCCGGTCATGACATGGCGACAATGGCCACCGCGCCACCCGCCGGCGCGGCGCCAGTCGACCCCCACGCTGGACACACGATGCCGCCGGCGACCCCTCCAGCGGCGGATCCACACGCGGGTCACGACATGTCCGGCGCGGGAGCCGCGTCGTCACACCCCGCGACCGAACGCGGCAATCCGCTCGTCGACATGCAGACCATGGCGCCGACCGCGCGGCTGAGCGATCCCGGCATCGGGCTTCGCGACAACGGCCGCCGCGTGCTGACCTACGCCGACCTGAAGAGCGTGTTCACCGATCCCGATGGACGCGATCCCGGGCGGACGGTTGAGTTGCACCTGACCGGTCACATGGAGCGGTTCGCCTGGGGGTTCAACGGCGTGAAGTTCGCCGATGCCGAGCCGCTTCGCCTGACCTATGGCGAGCGCCTGCGCATCGTGCTGGTCAACGACACGATGATGACCCATCCCATCCACCTGCACGGCATGTGGAGCGATCTTGAAGACGAGGCGGGCAACTTCCAGGTGCGCAAGCACACCATCGACATGCCGCCGGGCACCAAGCGGGCGTATCGCGTGCGCGCCGACGCGCTCGGGCGATGGGCCTATCACTGCCATCTCCTGTTCCACATGGAAGCCGGCATGTTTCGCGAAGTGCGGGTGGAGGAGTAAATGGCTCCCTTCATGCGCTCGACTATTTTCCTTGTCTGCCTGGCGATTGCGACGGCTGCGAGCGCACAAACCACTCCGGTGCCGCCGCCCACGGACGAGGAGCGCGCGGCCGCGTTCCCGCCCGATCTCCAAGGCCACGCCACGCACGGCGAGGGCCTCAACTTCTTCGTGTTTGTCGATCAGCTGGAGTGGCAGCGACTACGCGGCGCCAACGGGTTCTTGTGGGACGCCAAGACCTGGGTCGGTGGCGACCTCAACCGCATCTGGTTCCGGTCGGAGGGCGGATCGCATGGCGGGTCGGTCGAGGATGCCGAGGCGCACCTGATGCTCGGCCGTGCGATCTCCCGATGGTGGGATCTGGTCGGCGGCGTACGGCAGGATTTCACCCCCGGCCCGGCGCGAACGTGGGCCGCGGTCGGCATCCAGGGCCTGGCGCCACAGTGGTTCGAAGTGGAAGCCACCGCGTATCTGGGTGAGTCGGCACGCACCGCACTGCGCGTCGAAGTGGAGTACGAGCTGCTCCTCACCGATCGCCTCGTCGTTCAGCCATTGGTGGAAGTGAACGTGTTCGGCAAGGCCGATCCCGATCGGGTGATTGGCGCAGGGCTGAGTACCGTCGAAATGGGCGCCCGGTTGCGATACGAAATCAGGCGCGAGTTGGCGCCTTACGTGGGCCTGGTGTGGCATCGCAGGACCTTCGGCACCGCCGACCTGGCCCGCGAGCGGGGGGAGGACGTCGGCGGCTGGCGCCTGGTGACCGGCCTCAGATTGTGGTTCTAGGCCACCGAACGCGAGCCACGGAAATACAGCCACCGATTAGGCACAGATTGAACACAGATTCACTCTCAAGCCCCACGCCATCTGCGCTAAATTGTCATCCCATGACTCGACGCCACTTCATCGCCATTTTGTTGTCGGTCACGGTGGCCGCCACGCTTTCGGCCCACGAGAAGTTCCGTATCGTCGGCGCCATCGTCAAGGTGCACGCCACCCAGTTGGACGTGAAGGCCGTCGATGGCGCGACCTATGAGATCGACATGGACGAGGGCACGCCGGTGATGCGCGGGTTGAAGAAAATACCGCAGTCCGAATTACAAGCCGGCCAGCAGGTCGTCGTCGATGCCCTGGGGCATGACATGTTCGACCTGGAGGCCGTCTTGGTGATGTTGCCAGCGCGTTAGCGGCAAAACGCCGGAGGAATAAAATCAGGATGGAGTGCGTACTGGCCCGTCAAGATGCGGAGTTATCCACAGGAGGAGCGGTAATGAACTTCGTGTCGAGATACTCGCCAATGACTTCCGCATGGCGATCGCCACCAACGCAGTCGCGAACTCGAGGACCGGACCCGCGTCAATTCGTTGAGAGGTGCTTACTTCGTCTTCCGCTCGGTGCCCGAAGCGCCCTCGCGGATGACGCTATTGGCCGGGAACGCGCCCGGCCGCTGGGGCGGATGGGCTACCGGCTTTGGCTGCGCCTGCGGCTTTGTTGAGTTGCTCGACATTCCGTGCCCTCACTTGATCTAGCGCGTCTCGGTGCGCGACGTGTCGCGCGCCTCGGCCACGGCGCGCGCGCCTCAGTCCGTCCACAGGCGAGTCAGCTCCAGCTCGATCGCTTCAAATGGCGCGATCCGCGCGACGTCGGCGCCTCCGTGTGTCGCGTCGAGCGTCCAGCGGCCGGCTTCCAGGCGGTACGCTTCGAGTGTGCGTGCGATCGGGTTGACGAGCCACACCTGGGGAACCGACTCCCGCGCGTCGATCCGCATCTTGCGGAGACGATCGATCTGTTCGGTTGAAGGCGAAATGATTTCGCACGCCCAGTCTGGCGGCAAGCTCAGGAACGGCGCATCTGGCACTCTCGGTAGCCGGTCGCGGCGCCATCCCGCCAGATCGGGGACGAACACGTCGTCGCCGAAGTGCGTTTCGGGCTTGTCGAGGATCCACCAGCCCCCCGGGCCACCGCGGCCTTGATCGAATGGACCGCCGATCTCCACGCCGATCGCTCCGCCGGCACGGGCGTGCAGCAACGCCGGTCGGGGCGTGGCGAACAGGTCGCCATCCAGGATCTCGGCCACCAGATGATCCGGGATCCGGCAGCGGTCCTCATAGGTGACCGGTCGGGTCCGAGCGGGCTGACCCATTGGTTTCCAGCATACACAATCGCCTGGGGCGCGCCGTGTTGGCGGTGGCCACGCTGTGGTCGGCGTCGACCGCCCTCACTCGCGAGCCGCCGGTTGCCACCCAAGTCTACAAAACGGCGATCCCGCCGCCGCCCAACGCAAGCGTGAGTTTGTTGGCCGTGTCGCCCGATGGTGGCTGGCTGGCATTTGTGGCGGCGACGGGCGGCAAGGATCAACTCTGGGTCCGTCGGTTCGATGCGCAGACGGCCCAGCCGATTGCCGGGACCGATGGTGCGTCCTTTCCCTTCTGGTCCCCTGGCAGCCAGTTCGTCGCCTACTTCGCCGGTGGCAAGCTGAAGCGGGTGGCCGTAGGTGGTGGGCCGTCCCAGACGGTGTGCGACCTGGGGACGAGCGGCGGGGGCGCTTGGAATCGCGACGGCGTGATCATTTTCACCGCCCTGGGTTACGGCCTCTATCGCGTGTCCGCGGCTGGCGGCGAGACGACGCGGTTGATGCCGCTCGATCGGGCGCGCTTGGAGTGGAACTACCATTCCCCCTCGTTTCTGCCCGATGGCCGCCATTTCATCTACTCGATCCAAAGCACGAACAAGGACGGCTTGGGCGTGTATCTCGGCTCGCTCGACCAAGCGGTGAAGCAGCGGATACTCGCGGGAGAAGGCAGCGCCATCTACGCTTCGTCCGGTTCTCTGCTTTTCGTACGCGACGGGGCGCTGTTCGCCCAATCCTTCGACGCCCGGGAACGGGTCTTGGCGGGCGACCCGGTTCTGCTCGCCGAACGGATCGGGCGAGACAAGGATTACCCGCGCGGCAGCAAAAGCGCCTCGTCTGGGTGGACCGTCAAGGCCAACCGGTGGCCCTCCCGACGGCGGCGGGCGGCTGGATCAACGCCAGGATCTCGCCGGACGAGAAGCGGTTCGTGGTGGACCGCATCGGCAACGACCGCGACGCACGCGACCTCTGGGTGCACGATGTGGCGGGAGGCCACGCGTCGCGATTCACGTTCGATCCGGGTGACGATGTCCAGCCGATCTGGTCGCCCGACGGCGGCAGAATCGTCTGGGCGTCGAACCGCGGCGGGCCGTTCGAGATCTACCAGAAGGACGCGAGCGCCGCGGGTCAGGACCAGCTGCCGCTGAAATCGGGCGGCCCTTTGTACATTCCCATGAGCTGGTCGCCGGACGGGCGCTTCATCGTCTATTACCAGGTGGAGCCGAAGACGAAACGCGATCTATGGGTGCTGCCGTTGGATGGCATCTGCGTCGGACGAGTCGGGCGCCTATGAGGTTTACACGCAGAGTTTCCCGTCTGGCGGCGGCCGCCGGCAAATCTCGCCCAACGGTGGGATGGGCCCGCAGTGGAGACGGGACGGGACAGAACTCTTCTACTACGCTCCGGACGGGAAGCTGATGGCGGTGGACGTCAAGAGCGGGACCAGCCTCGAGGCGAGCGCGCCGCGCCCGCTCTTCGAATTCCGTTCGGGCAACGGCCTGATGACGGTGGCTCCTTATACCGCCACCGCGAACGGGCAGCGGTTCCCGATCAACCGTGTCGTCGACGACTCTGGCGGCGAGCCGCTTGCGATGGCGATCAACTGGCCGGCACTCGTGAAACGCTGAATGGCCATGCGACCTCCCGAAGGCGAGCCTGGCCGGCTCGTGGGGCTCGGCGCTTCGCGCCCTCGTGGGGGTCGGCCGCCTTCGGCGGCCTCCTGGGGATTCAACCCAACGGCGGCGTAGCCGCCGCCCTACGAGCGCCGAAGGCGCGAGCCCTGCGAAGGCGCGCAGCGCCAAGCCCCATGAGGCGCAAAGCGCCGAGCCCCACGCGCGGCCGTTACTTCGCGACGAGCGTGAACTTCTGCACGCGGCGCCCGGTTGACGCCTCGCCAACGTAGAGGTTGCCGCGGTTGTCGATGCTCATGCCGTGAGGGCGCAGGAACTGGCCGACCTGGCGGCCGCCGCGTCCGAACTCGCCGATGACCTCAAGGTCATTGCGGCGCAGTATCCACACCTTGTGATTGGTGCCATCGGCCAGGTAGAGGTACTGCTGGGCCGCGTCCTGTGACGGCACGATCACGAACGCCGAGCCTGACGACAGCGTCGCCGGCGCGATGACTTTCTCCGCGATGAATTTGCCGGCGTGGTCGAACACCTGGATGCGGTTCCCGCGGCGATCGGCCACGTAGATCTTGCCGTCCTTCGTGCCGGTGATGCCGTGCGGAGTGGAGAACTGCTTGGGCAGCGCGCCCGTGAGCATCGTCTTGGGATCGAACTTCTCCGTGTCGTCCGGCACGTTCCCGTAGGCGCCCCAATGCCGCAGGTACTTGCCCGTGGCGCCGTCGAACACGACCACGCGACGGTTGCGGTAACCGTCCGAGATGTAGGCTTCGTTGTTCGCGGGATCAACCCAGATGCCCGAGGGGCCACCGAGCAGCTTCGTGTCGGCGCTGCCGGCGTTCTTGTCGAACTCGCCGATGGTGAACACCAGCTTGCCGGTGCGCGTGAACTTCATCACGCGGTGATGCGCGTGGCTGCCGACCCACACAAAGTCGTTGTGGTCCACGAAGATGCCGTGCGGGTTCTTCGGGAACTGCGACACGTCCTGGGTCGCCGCGTCGCCCCAGCCCTGCACGATCTTGCCTTTCTCGTCGAACTCGAGGACGACGGGCGCCGGCGCGCAGCAGGTGCCCATGGGCGGCTTCTGCATCTGATAGAGCTCCTCTTCGGTGAGCGTCTCGGGCAGGTGCGTCACCCAGACGTGCTGCTTGGCGTCGACGAAGACGCCCGTAACAGAACCGAGAATCCAGTTATTGGGTAGTTCGAGGGGCCAGGACGGGTCGACCTGGAAGCGGGGCGCCGCCGGTTTGGCTTGCGCGTTGGCGATTTCTCGTTGAGAGGCGATTCCTGAGATCAGAATCGTGAGGAGAGAAATGAGTGCCAGGTGCCATTTCGTTCGCATGGCGAGACGATAGCATGGCCTCGGAGCCGATCTGTATCGTGGTGTCACCGGCAGTGCCGGAGAGCCAGCGCGGGCGTGGCACGTCCGTTGCACTGCTGGTAGCTATGTCCCTGCTTGTCCCGCGGTCCTGGTCGGTCGCCATGCGCTTGGCGATCGCGGTGTTTGTCGTTGCCGCGGCAGGTTTTGCATGGGTTTTCGTTGACCTGGTGGCGGGGATGCCAAACCGCGACGAGCTGCGCGCCTTCCGCGTCATGCCCAGCGCGACGGTCCTTTATGACGCAGCCGATCGAGAAGTTTTCGCCATTGCGAAGGAACATCGCATGGAAGTGCCGCTCGCAGAAGTTTCGCCTAACCTGATCAAGGCAGTTATTGCCGTCGAAGATCGGCGTTTCTTCGACCACGACGGCTTCGATCCGATCCGCATTGCCGCGTCGGCGCTGGCCGACCTGCGAGCAGGCGAGGCGGCGCAGGGCGGCAGCACCATCACGCAGCAACTGGCCCGCCAGTCGGTCGGACGTCAGAAGACGTTGCGGCGGAAAGTGCGAGAGCTGCTATTTGCCGCTCAGCTCGAGCGTCACTTCACCAAGAACGAAATTCTCGAGCTTTACTTGAACAAGGTCTACTTCGGCGACGGCCTGTACGGCGCGGAGGCTGCGGCGCGCGGTTACTTCGCCAAGCGCCCGTCGGCGCTCACCCTCGCTGAGGGCGCGTTGCTGGCTGGACTGCTCAAGGCCCCGTCCCACTACGCTCCCACGGTGAACGCCGAGAAGTCGGAAACGCGCCAGGCGGTCGTGCTGAAGGCCATGCTCGATTCCAAGGCCATCACCACGGCAGCGTACGAGGGCGCGCTCCAGGCCCAGGTGATCATCGAGGATGGCCGGCGTGGCAGCGAGGGGTTTGGTCACTACTACAAGAAAGAAGTCCGACGGCAGCTGGTCGAGCGCTTCGGCTGGGAGCGGGTGTCCGAAGGCGGCCTTCAGGTCTATACGACCATCGATCCGGCGATGCAGCGCGCGGCCGAAGCCGCGGTCGATGTCAGTCTGAAGGAAATTGATAAAACCCTGGCGAAGGGAAAGTCGGGCGGCACGCCATTGCAGGCTGCACTGATCGCGATCGATCCGCTGTCGGGCGCCGTGCGCGCCCTGGTCGGCGGGCGCGACTTCACCGCCAGCTCCTATAACCGCGCCCTGCTCGCCCGTCGTCAACCCGGCTCGGCGTTCAAGCCGTTTGTCTACGCCGCGGCGGTGGCAGCAGGGTACGGGCCTGAGGATACGCTCGACGGCCTGTTCGAGCCGGCACAGATTGCCAACGCCGCGTGGGATCCGGACGACGAGCACCTCGAAGAGGATTCCGTGACGCTGCGCGACGGTCTTCGGCTCTCGAGCAATCGCGCCGCGGTGCGACTGCTAAGCGAGGTTGGCCTCACGAAGACACTGCGGTCGGCCCGCGCGTTTGGCTTCGACGATCTGCCGAATGTCCCGTCGGTGGCGCTGGGGTCGGGTGAAGTCACACTGTCGGCGATCACCTCCGCCTACGGCGCGTTTGCCAACGGCGGCAAGATGACGCCGCCGTCGTTGATTCGCCGTGTGGTGGATGCCGACGGCGCCGTGCTGTTCGAGTCGGCGGAGACCGAGCGACAGGCGATCGAGCCGATCACGGCTTACCTGATGGCCGACATGCTGCGCGGCGTGATCGACGCTGGCACCGGCGCGGGCGCGCGCCGCTACGGTTTCACGCTGCCGGCCGGCGGCAAGACCGGCACCACCAACGACTACAAGGACGCGTGGTTCGTGGGCTTCACCCCGTCGGTGGTGGCCGGTGTGTGGATCGGCTTCGACCAACCGCGCACCATTCGCCGCGGCGGCTACGCCTCGGAGCTGGCCGTGCCCCTGTGGGCGCGCTTCATGAAGACGGCGACCCAGGGCAACAAGGCTGCCTGGGTGAAGCGTCCGGCGAGCGCAAATCGCGATGCGCGCCTGGCCAGCGCCGAAGTGAGGGACGCCGGCGAACGCGACGGCGAACGCGTGGCACTCGACGAGCGCGGTGAACGCCAGGATCTACCCAAGAAGAAGCGGGGATTCTGGGGGCGGATCTTCGGCAAAGACTAGCGGTGTTGGCCTCTTGGCCCCGGGTGCGACCCTCTTGACGGCAGCCGATCCAATCTGTGTCATCGGTGTAATCTGTCGCCCCTGCGATCAGGCGCGCCGATTCAATCGGTGTCTGAGGTAGCGTATCGGGATGCCGCTCATCACCGTCGCTGCCATGCCCGTGCGCGAGATCTTCCCCGGCCTTCGTGCGCGCCTGATCCATACCGATCGCCAGACGCATTCCTGGGTGGAGGTCGACGCCGGCGCGTCGTTTCCCGAACACCAGCATCCTCACGAGCAAATTGTCAGCGTGATTGAAGGCGAGATCGAGCTGGTGGTGGAGGGCACGGCTCATCGCCTCACGCCCGGCATGGTGTTCGTGATTCCGCCGGCAGCCCGCCACTCGGGCCGCGGCGTTACCGCCTGCCGCGTGCTCGACGTGTTCTCGCCGACACGGGAGGATTACCGGTGATCAGGGATCGGGGATCGGCTGACGTGCCCCGCTCAGACGCGGCGGCCCAGCCTGATGCGCACCACGTGCGTGGCGCCGTCATCCACCAGTGGCATGGACAAGTGATTCACGGCCGCGCCGTCGAGTTCCGCGCGGGCCACGCCGGGCCACACGCGATCGGCGTCGGTCACCTTGATGTCGTACCGCGGCGAGCCATGCCGCCACTCGATTGAGTACTCCGCCCATGACGCGGGCACGCACGGATCGACCATGAACGTGTCGCCACGGCGGCGCAGGCCGAGGATGTTCTCGAGGCCAGCGCGGTACGGCCATCCGGCGGATCCCGTGTACCAACTCCAACCGCCCCGCCCGGCATGCGGCGGGCGCGCGTAGACGTCGCCGGCCAGCACGTACGGCTCGAGCCGGTAACGCGTCATTTCGGCGGTCGTCCGCGAGTGGTTGATCGGGTTGATCATGTGGAACAGTTCGCTCGCCTCGTCGCCGCTACCGAGCTTGGCGATCGCCATCACCACCCAGACGGCGGCGTGGGTGTACTGCCCGCCGTTCTCGCGAATGCTGGGCGGGTAGCCCTTGATGTCTCCGGGATCCTGGTCGGATTTGTCGAACGGCGGGGTCAACAGCAGGATGACCTTCGACTGCCTGGCGATCAACGACGCGCGCAGGCAGCCATGGCGCGCTCGGCGAAGCGCTTCGGCACGGCGCCCGACAACACCGACCACGACTGCGAGATCGAATCGATCGCACACTCGTCGTTCTGCGCCGACCCCAACGGCCGGCCATCGTCGTAGTAGCCGCGGCGGTACCATTCGCCATCCCAGGCCTGTTCGAGCCGTGACGACAGGTGACGCGCCTGCTGGCGGTATCGCGCGGCCAGCGCCCGCTCGCCGCGGTGGTCGCAGATCGGCATGAAGTCGTGGAGCACGGTGTGGATGAAGAAGCCCAGCCAGACGCTTTCGCCGTGGCCGGCGGCGCCGACGCGGTTCATGCCGTCGTTCCAGTCGCCGGCGCCGATCAACGGCAAGCCGTGCGGGCCGCTGGTGATGCCACGGTCGATCGCGCGGCGGCAATGCTCGAACAGCGTGCCCATCTCACCCGACAAGGTGGGCTGGTCGTAGGCCTCGGGTTCACCCTCGGGCAAGGGCGGCGCCGAGAGGACCGGCACCTGTTCGTCGCGCACACCGGTGTCGCCGGTGGTGCGCACGTACTCCGCGACGACAAACGGGAGCCAGAGGAGATCGTCGGAACACCGGCTGCGCAAGCCGCGGCCCGCCGGTTCGTGCCACCAATGCTGCACGTCGCCCTCCACGAACTGGCGTCCGGCCGCGCGCAGGATGTGCTCGCGGGCTAGGTGCGGGGCCGCCAGCAGCAACGCCATCACGTCCTGCAACTGATCGCGGAAGCCGTAGGCGCCGCCGGGCTGGTAATAGCCGGCGCGCGTCCAGATCCGGCACGACAGGTCCTGGTAGAGCAGCCAGCGATTCATCATCAGGTCGAACGAATCGTCTGGCGTGCGGACCTTGATCACGTCGAGTGTGCGGTCCCAGAACGCCTGCACTTGTTCGAGGGCGGTGGCGGCCTGGGCGGGCGCCGCGTGCGCATCGATCAGCTGCTGCGCATGCGCGCGGTTGCGGCCTTCGCCCAGCAGGAACACGATCTTGCGGGATTCACCCGGGTTGAGCGCGATCCGAATCTGCAGCGCCGCGCACGGGTCCAGACCGGCGCCAAACTCGCCGGTCAGGCTCTCGTCCTTGAGCGCCGAGGGATGGGTGAGCGAGCCGTTGCGGCCGACGAACGAGCGCCGGTTGCCGGTGGCAGAGAGGGGGCGCTCGCTGGCGGCGGCAAAGCAGACCCGGCCGGCAAACTCGGTGTTGTACGCGTTGGTCGCCAGCACAGCGCCGCGCGCCGGATCGTAGTCGGTGATGATGTGGCGCTGTTCGGTTTCGCGCGGCGGACCGATCACCCAGTCGTTGCAGGCAAAGACGCTCAAGTGCCGCGGCGCTGGCCATGGTGACGCTGACCCGCGGCTGCAGCACGGCGTAGCCCTCGACCACCCGCTTGAGGGTGGGATCGACGACCGGCAGGTTAAGCGGATGCAGCATGATGCCGATTAGCTCGCGCGCCGCATCCCTGGGCAGCTGCGTGTCGGAATCGAGGGTGAGGCAGAAGCGCACGGCCGGTAGCAACTCGACCGGCCCGACCCGGGTCGAGAAACTGGTGTCGGTGGCGCCGCGCAGCAGGCGATTGAATTCCTCGCGCTTGCCGCGCTTGCGCTCCCACCCCATCCACACCTGCTCGCGCGGGTTCCACAGCCGATCGCGGTGGAACAGGAAGAAGCGCGGGCCGTCTTCGGTGGCAAACCGCACGTTCAGCGCCTCGATGCCCTCGCGGGCGGCGGCCAGCACCACTTCTTCGCCGGGTACCTGCGGCAGGTCGGCGTCAGGGAGTCCGTCAGCAGCGCAAAGTGGATGTGGGGATCGAGGTTGCCGATGGCGACGACCTCGAGGTGCTCGAGACGGTGCTGCACGTTGTCGACCGACGTGATCAGGGTCGGCACCACCACCATCGTCCGCGCATCGTCCGGGACCCCGCCGGTCAGATCGAGGCGGGGCAAGCGCCCCGGCGGCACCGCCAGGGTGACCAGGCGCTGGGTGATGGCCAGCGCGAGGTCGCTCGTGGGAATGGCGAGAAGCAGGGCGGCGATCGCCATGACCAGCGGCGTGGCCCAGGGCAAAACGGCGGAGGCGTTGCGCGAGCTTCGGGCGATACGCCAGGTCGATCTCGCGGCCTTCGCGGCCTTTGCCCACCAGGTGATAGCCGACATGCGCCGCGGCGCGTGAGACCTTCCGTTCCGCCGCCTGCCGCGCCGACTCCACGGCCTTGAGCGCCACGCGGATTTGCGCCTCGCCACTCGCTTCGGCCAGCTCCTCAACCGCCTGGCGCTGGCGATCGCGGCTCAGGAAGTCCATGCGCGCGAACATGCCCCCCGGGTCGCGGCGCAAGACGCTGTCAATCAGGCTGACCGATTCAACGTACTGGCGCCAGTCGATGGTGGCGCACGGGCGCAAGCTGGTGATGGCGTTGGCAACCGAGGCCTGGCTGGTGGCCTGGTGCTGGTGCTCAACGCGCACGATGTCCTCGGCCACGGTCGTGCGCGCGATCAAGTGCGCTTCGAGCGCGGCCCGCAGCGGCGAGCGGCGGGCATCGTAGGCGCGGGCGCGGTGCAGCATCTGCACCAGATAGGCATCGTGCGAGTCCTGGGGGATCTGCACCGCCGCCTCGGAGGAGCCGGCGTCAATGCGCGCGACGTGCGCGTCGGCCACGCCCAGAGCTCGCCGAAGGTCAGCGGCGCCACGCGCTGGTAGCTGTTGAGGAACTGCGTCAGCTGCGGCACGTCGAGCCGGCCGTCGCTGTGACGCAGCAGCTCGACGGCAATCGCGTAGATGCGGGCACCGCCGGCCTTCTCGCGCGTGGCCAGCGCCGGCAGCTGCTTGTAGAACTGCCGGGGCAGGTGCTCGCGGATCCCGGCGATCTCGGATGAAATGAGATGGTAGTTGTCGAGGAACCACTCGCTGGCGGGCGTGACGAACTCGCCGTCGTGCACGTCTTCGGCCAGCGTTTGATAAGCGTGATGCCGGACGCGCGAGTTGTGGCTCAGCCGCCGGTAGATGCTGCGCGCGCGGCGCCGTTGCGGGTCGACGGTGAAACTCGCCGCCAGAGCGCCCGCTCCTCGAGCCGCTCCGAGCTAAGCAGCTCATCGCGGAACGGCTTATCGCTATCGCGTTCGTCAAGTATCCGGTGGTGGAAGAACAGATGCCCTCCGGCAATCCAATCACAGTGCGAGAGGACGTCCCCCTAGATGGTTCGTGCGGCAGCTCAGGTGTATCCGCGGCACTCTCGACTGTCGGCAGTGTCGTGCTCCCGACATGAACCCAGTGGTATCACCGCGCGCCGCGGCGCCTCGCGGCGAGTCGGCTCCGCGAATGTGGCGTCCGGCTTTAGCCGGACCTTAGCGTGTCTACGACGCGATCGACCAGCCGGCCGAGCGCAGCTGTTCGGCGATTCTGGCGTGCCGCTGCAGCGCTGAAGCCTGGTTGTGGAACGTCTCCACGATGCCGCCCTTCACGTCCCAGTGCGGAAGCGTGATGACACTGAAGCCGTTGGGGCCGGACTTGGTGATGCCGCAGGTGAGCAGCCGATTGCGCATGCGGAACTGCCAGCGCAGCATCTCGCCCGCTCGTGAGGTCAGGGGATTGTTCATCGTTTCCATACCCGCTCTATATCAAGATCGATGCCAGCGCATCCTGCTGCCCTGACGGCTCGCGGCGGGTGAAATGCCTCGGCCATTACTCAATCTGGGCACCCGATCGGACATGCAGGGCATGCTGAGCCGTGAAAACGGCGGCGGAGGCGGGCCGCGATCACAGCGATCGAGCGTTTCCTGAATTACCATTGCACGTGCCTAATATCCTTCAGAGCCTCCCCGTTGGAGAAAACGTCGGCATCGCCTTTTCGGGCGGCCTCGACACCAGTGCCGCCTTGCACTGGATGCGAGCCAAGGGCGCGGTGCCGTTCGCGTACACGGCCAACCTCGGGCAGCCCGATGAAGCCGACTACGACGAGATTCCGCGGAAGGCCATGGCCTACGGCGCCGAGAAAGCGCGCCTGATCGAGTGCCGCGCCCAGCTGGTGGCCGAAGGCCTGGCGGCGTTGCAGTGCGGCGCCTTCCACATCACCACCGCCGGTCAGACCTACTTCAACACCACGCCGCTCGGCCGCGCCGTCACCGGCACCATGCTGGTCGCCGCCATGCGCGAAGACGACGTGAACATCTGGGGTGATGGCAGCACCTACAAGGGCAACGACATCGAGCGGTTCTATCGTTATGGCCTGCTCGCCAACCCTCATCTCCGCATCTACAAGCCGTGGCTCGACCAGCAGTTCATCGACGAGCTCGGCGGCCGCAAGGAGATGTCGGAGTACATGATCCGGCACGGCTTCCAGTACAAGATGAGCGTCGAGAAAGCCTACTCGACCGACTCGAACATTCTCGGCGCCACGCACGAGGCCAAGGATCTCGAGTTCCTCAACAAGGGCATCACCATCGTTCAGCCGATCATGGGCGTCGCCTTCTGGCGCGAGGATGTCGCGGTGAAGCCCGAGACGGTGACCATCCGCTTCGACGAAGGCCAGCCGGTTGCGCTGAACGGCAAGACGTTCGATACGCCGCTTGACATGTTCATGGAGGCCAACGCCATTGGCGGCCGTCACGGCCTCGGCATGAGCGATCAGATCGAGAACCGCATCATCGAGGCGAAGAGCCGCGGCATTTATGAGGCCCCGGGCCTGGCGCTGCTCTTCATCGCCTACGAGCGGCTGATCACCGGCATCCACAACGAAGACACCATCGAGCAGTACCGCAACAACGGTCGCCGCCTGGGCCGGTTGCTCTACCAGGGTCGGTGGTTCGATCCGCAAACGCTGATGTTGCGCGAAAGCGCCCAGCGCTGGGTGGCTCGGCCCATCACCGGCGAGGTCACCGTCGAACTGCGTCGCGGCAACGATTACTCGATTCTCGAAACCGCGAGCCCGAACCTGACTTATAAGCCGGAGCGCTTGACGATGGAGAAGGGTGAGGAGGTGTTCTTCACGCCGCAGGACCGCATCGGCCAGTTGACGATGCGCAACCTCGACATCGTCGATACCCGAGAGAAGCTGCTGATTTACAGCCAGGCAGGACTGCTCGCGCCACCAGCATCGAGCGGGTTGCCGCAGTTGCCGGAGGCGAAGAAGGGATAGGTAGGAGGGAGGCTGACGTAAGATGGGCGCGATGAACGACGGAGCAACGGCCAATGCCCCGGCCGACTTGCTGGGACCCCTCAACCCGGAGGAGCAGCGTTATGCCCCGAAGGAGCTCTTTGCCGCCGGACACGTCGAGTGGCTTCGGCAGCGGCCGAAGGTGGCGGTGGTTGGTGCACGCAAGGCATCACCCGAAGGGGTGAAACGAGCCGCGAAGCTGGCGCGCGTCCTTGTCGAACATCGCGCCACCGTCGTCAGCGGCCTGGCCGAGGGCATCGACGTGGCGGCACACACCGCGGCCATCGAGGCCGGCGGCCGGACCATCGCAGTCATTGGCACGCCGCTGTCCACGACGTATCCGAAGCAGCACCACGAGTTGCAGCAGCGGCTGATGCGTGAGCATCTGGTGCTGTCGCAGTTTCCCGAGGGCTATCCGACCAGCCGCAAGGGTTTTCCCCTGCGCAACCGATTGATGGCCCTGATCAGCGATGCTTCCGTGATTGTGGAAGCCAGCGACGGCAGCGGTAGCCTGTCACAGGGATGGGAAGCGCTGCGCCTCGGCCGGCCATTGTTTCTGATGGCGTCGATCCTCGACCGTCGCGATCTAGCCTGGCCAAAGACGATGATTGATTACGGAGCGATGGTGTTGCGGTCGCCGGATGAGCTGCTCGCCGTGCTGCCCGAGTCTGTCGATGATCCGCTCGCGATCTTCGCGTGACGCGTTCCGTTGCGTGCAATCCAGGACGTCCTACTTCAAGTACAGCACGCCGAGGTCGTCGTACCATTCGCGCAACAGCAGGTAGTTCGATAGTTGCACAAAGATGTGGTCGATGGGATCGATCCCGGTCTGGTCCCACTGGGTGCGGACTTCGGCTTCGAGCCGCAAGGTGATCGCCAGCCACTTGCTGCCGGTCTGCGTGCTGCGGCTGATCAGCGCGTAGGCTTCCCAGCCCGAACCCATCAACCGGAACCGTTCCTGTTGCACGTGCGCGGGCGAGCGGTCGGCCCACAGGCACATGCGGCCGGTGAGCGACCACGTGGGCGGGTCTTTGACGAGTTCGGCGTCTTGGTCCCGGATCACGCTGGTGCCAGTCCCCTTAGGCTCATCACGGCATCTTTATATCCCGTGTTCATTCCAAGCCTGACGTTCAGCCGAGTGACAACGCCGCTTCGACCAGCCCCTTGGCCCAGTCAGGGGTCGCCAGGAGGGCGGCGCGATCCTTCGCGGAGGGGTAAATTAGACGTCCCTTCTCCAATTCCATCAGCAGCACCGGGTCGGGGACCGGGTCGCCGATTGCCGCCTCCGTGGAGTTGTCGTGGACGCTCAGGTGAGCCAGGTGCGGCATGAGGGCGATCAAGTTGCGTTGAGCTTGCGGATAGCGCGATCGAATCTTCGCCTCAGGAATATCGTGACCGCCTCTCGAGACACGAGCTCGTACACGGCGCAAATGGCGCTCCGGAGAATCAAGTCCGCAGAACCAGATAATGACGTCATGGGTACGGACCGCGGCCTGAATCTTCGCGGCGATGGTGCGACCGCCAAGGGTTGTCTCGAACGCGTACGATCGTTTTGCTGCGACGGCTTCGCCGAGCCGGCGTACGCCCTCTGCCCACGCGTGCGCGTTGGCCGACTCCTGGTCGCAACCCGTGGCCTCAATCAGTTCGCGCGCAAACGTGTCGGGGTTGAACCAGGTGAGACCTTCGCGCGTGAGCACGTGGCCGCCGATCGAGCTCTTGCCAGCACCGTTCACTCCGGCCAGCACGTACAGAACCGGCCGTGCCATCAGTAGCTGGTGCCAGCCTTGACCTTGCCGCGAAGTGCAGTCGGGCGTCTGCTGATCGCGCGCAATCGACCACCGGCATCGGGCTGCTGCAGGGCGGCGAGCCGCTCGTCAAAACGGCGGCGGAGCGATTCGAGTCCGGCCCCGGTTTTTGATGCGCTCGCCTCAACGACGGCGAGGAGACGTGCGTAATCCTGGGCAGAGACAATCACCGCTTCCGGTTCCGAGTGGTTCGTCACCACCACCGGCCCACTCGCCGCGACAGCCCGCATCACCCCCCTCCATCCGCGTTTCTTGACGTCAGAGGCGGGCATGTTGGGCAGAGCCGCAAGGGTGAAATTCATGGGTGAATTTTACCCTAATTGGGAAAAATATCCAATGAGGGCATGGGCCGTGAGCTCAGCTCTTTTCGATCTTCACCGACTTGACGACGATCTCCCTGGCCGGGCGATCCTGTGCGCCGGTCTTGATCTTGCCGATCGCCCGCACGATCTCGATGCCCTCGGTGACCTCGCCGAAGATGGCGTGCTTGTTGTCGAGCCACGGCGTCGGCGCCAGCGTGATGAAGAACTGGCTGCCGTTGGTGTTGGGGCCGGAATTGGCCATCGACAGCAGGCCGTCCCGATCGTGGCGCAGCCCCGGGCCGAACTCATCGGCGAACTTGTAGCCGGGGCCTCCCATGCCGTTGCCCATCGGGCAGCCGCCCTGGATCATGAAGCCGTCAATCACACGGTGGAACACCAGGCCGTCGTAGAACGGCCTGGTGGCCGGCTTGCCGGTCTTGGGATCGGTCCATTCCTTGGTGCCGTCGGCGAGGCCGACGAAGTTGGCCACTGTCTTTGGCGCCTTGTCGTCGTAAAGCTTGACCTTGAAGGTGCCCTCTGAAGTGTCGAACGTTGCGGTCGTCATCTCTTAATCATAATCCCAGGCGCGACCGTCTGGCTCGGCGGAGCGGCGACGCCCGCCTCTACCCACCGGGTCAAGTGGTCGAACGCTTCCCGCACCGTCGGCAGGTAGGACGGGCCTTCGCCCATGGCGTTGGCGACGTCCGGGTCGAGCTTCAGGCGCGCCGTCGCGATGTATTGAAACGACATCACCCCATCGTCGTCGCTCGACATGTGCCATACCCCGTCGACCTCGTAGAGCCGATGCGAGCTGCGCGGGTTGGCGCGTTCGCGGTAGGCACGCAGTTCTCGAATCACGAGGTCATCCCAGTTGCCGGCCACTTCCAGCGTTGGCACCTGCAGCTTGCCCGTCACGTCTGCCGTCGCCGTGGGCGGCCGCGCTGCGGCGGCCACTGCCCCGGCGCCGGTATAAGGCCAGAGACGCCGGGCCGCGACCGGCGTGCCGACGGCTTCCGCGTAGGCACGAATCTTCGGGTCGGTCGCCGTCAATCCAAAGTGGGCGCGCGGGTCGATCGGCGGCCAGAGCGCGGCCATCCTGGTTTGGCGATCCAGCCGCGTCACCAGGTCGCCGCCGGCGCCCGCGATAATCAGCGTGCCGGCAAACACCTTGCGCGGATCTTCCGCCGCCAGCCGGGTGATGCCGCCCCCCATGGAGAGGCCGACCAGGTAAAGGCGCGCAGGTGCGCGGCCGTTGCGCCGTGCCACTTCCGCCCTGGCGAGCTCGGTGAACTGATACGTCAAGCCGAGGCCATCGCGCGCCGACACCGCGCCTTCGCGATCGAAGCTGGCGTAAGCGAAACCATTGGCCAGCGCATGCCGTCCGATCACATCGTCCAGGGCGGTGTCGTCGGTGCCGATCACGTTGCCGGCGCGATCGAAGTTGTTGCCGCCCGAGCCACCGTGCGCGCCAATCACCAGGGATCCGTTCCACGGCCTGCCAGGAGTACGGATGACGAAACGTTTGTTGATGGGATGGCCGCTCACTTCGAGAGCGACCAGTCCCTTCAACTGTTGCCCGCCGGTGACTTCAGACTTGACGAGCGAACGGAAGGCCGGCGATTGCGCGGCAGCGCTCGAGGTGAGCAACAGGCAAAGTAGAAGGCGCGTCATGCGAGCGTCGGGTGGCGTTTGTGCCACTCGGTGTTCTGCTCGAACGCCAGCGCGACGCGGCACACGGTGGCCTCGTCGTAGAGCCGCCCGGTGACCATGATCGACGCAGGCAGGTTGTCGATGAACCCGCACTTGAGCGCCAGGGCCGGGTGGCCGGTCAGGTTGGTGATGGTCAGGCTCGCGCTGCCTGGGGCGGGACTCAGGAAGACGTCATATTGCGACATCAGCTTGTCCATCTCCTGCATCAGCAGCCGGCGCGCCCGCATGGCGCGGAGGTATTCCACGGCCGGGATGAATCGCGAGCTGCGGAACGTATTCGGCCAGTCCCCAGGCGCCTGCGCCGTGAGCGTCGCGAGTTGCTCCTTGTTGCGGGTCAGGTCGTCGAAGGCGGCTGCGGCCTCGGCGCTCAGCACGAAGCCGATCGAGCCGGTGGGGAAGTCGGGTATCGCCATCGGTTCCAACCTGGCGCCGGCCTTGCGAAAGACGTCGAGGGCCTGCGCGTACATGGCCTGGCGCGCGTCGGCCGCGGTCCGCTGCGCTTCGCTCGGATTCGGATTGTTCGGTCCCGACTCGAACTCCTTCCGCAGGTAGCCGACGCGCAGCGCGCCGAGTGGCCGATCCGGCTTGCCCGCCGTAGCGCCCGATGATTGCGGCGCGAAGGTGGGATCCCAGTCGAACGGCGCATCGGTCACGGTGTCGTCGCGGCCATCGGCGCCGTAGATGGCGTTCAACACCAGCGCGCAATCCTCCACCGATCGGCACATCGGCCCGATCTTGTCCATCGTCCAACTGAGTGCCATGGCGCCGTAGCGGCTGACGCGGCCATAGGTGGGCCGCAGGCCGGTGACGCCGTTGCTCACCGCCGGCGAGATGATCGAGCCCAGCGTTTCGGTGCCGATCGAGAAGCCGACCAGGCCCGCCGCCGTCGCCGAGCCCGGACCGGCAGACGAGCCGCTCGAACTGCGCTCCAGGTTCCACGGATTGCGCGTCGAGCCGCCGAACCAGACCCCGCCTTGCGCCAGTGCGCCCATCGAGAGCTTCGCGACCAGCACGGCGCCGGCGTCGCGCAACCGTTCGACCACGGTGGCGTCGAGATCGATGACCTGGTCCTTGTAAGGGGTCGCGCCCCAGGTCGTCTTGTAACCCTTGGTCGCGAGCAAATCCTTGGCGCCCCAAGGAATGCCGTGCAGTGGGCCGCGGTACTTGCCGGCCTTGATCTCGGCGTCGGCGTCGGCTGCCTGCTTGAGCGCGAGGTCTTCGGTAAGCGTCACCACGCACTTGAGCGTGTCGCCGTACTTCTTCAGCCGATCGAGATACAGCTTGGTGAGGTCGGTCGACGTGATGCGCCTGGATTCAATCAGCGTCGCCAGCGCCGTCACTGGCAGGAACGCGATCTGATCCGACGTCAGATTGGTTGGGATCGCGGCCTTGGTCACGCGCAGCCGCGCGCCCGGCGTCGCCTTGCCGGTTGGCTTCTTGCCCGGCAAATAGGGCCGGAACGTGATCGCGGGCTCGGTGTCGAGCGGCACGTTCAGCTTGCGGAGCTGATCGTAGCTATCGAGATTGCGATTCACGCTGCCAAGCGCCATCTGCTCTTCGGCCTCGGTGAAGTCCACGCCGAAGATGCTTTCGGCGGCGTCAAGGCGGAGGCGATCGATGCGCTGCGGGCCGGCGGCGGGAGCCTGGGCGAGGGCGGGCGCCGCGGCACCTGCGGCAAAGGCAGAGGTCAGGGCTGAGAAGAATCGGCGTCTATTCATAGGTTCACTTTCCGGGCGCCGTCGGTTCAGGGCGGCTGGCAGAGTAGCATACGGGCATGGCCAC
>SHUG01000055.1 GCA_009694735.1 Acidobacteriota bacterium
ATCACGCGGCCGGCGGCGCCGGCCCGGCGCAGCGGCTCCCAGTTGGTCGGCGTGCCCGTGCTCCCGCCGGCGTTTTGCGGCCCGTACTTCGTCGGGTCGAGGTCGGCTTGCTGCAGCCGTACGTTCTTCCACTCGACGCCGAGCTCCTCCGCGATCAACATCGGCATCGAGGTCTTGATGCCCTGACCGACCTCGGGATTCTTGGCGATGATGGTGACGATGTTGTCGGGGGTGATGCGGATGAACGCGTTGGGCGTGAAGTCGCGGCTCGCCTGCGCAAACGCGTCGCCGATGCCGTCGAGTGAGGTCGCGAGCATGAAGCCGCCCCCGGCGAGCGCGCTGACGCGGAGGAAGCAACGGCGATCGAGGGTGATGGGCGCCATGGCTATTCCTCCCCTCGCGCTTGCGTGGACGTGACCGGCATCGACGCCGCCTTGTGAATGGCCTGGCGAATGCGCAGGTAGGTCGCGCAGCGGCAGAGGTTGCCGTTCATCGCCTGATCGATGTCCTCGTCCGTCGGCTTGGCCTTGTGCGCCAGTAGGGCGGCGGCCGACATGATCTGTCCGGCCTGGCAGTAGCCGCATTGCGGCACGTCGATCTCCTGCCACGCCACCTGCACCGGGTGGGTGCCGTCGACCGACAAGCCTTCGATCGTGGTGATCGGGCGGCCGTTCACGGCGGAGACGCGGGTCTGGCACGAGCGGACGGGCTGGCCGTTGATATGGACCGTGCAGGCGCCACAGGCGCCGATGCCGCACCCGTATTTCGTGCCTTTGAGGTTGAGAATGTCGCGCAGCGCCCACAGCAGCGGCATGTCTGCCGGGGCGTCGACGCTCGCCGATTTGCCGTTGACCGTGAGTGTGTAGGCCATAACTGTCTAGAGAATACGAGAACCGTGCTGGGGTCAGGTCAAGAAAATCACAGTTTGGGATGAGAAGGGACGGGTGTCGCTTCCATGCGCGCTCATGACCTGTCCCCAAACATCCCAAACTGTGATTTTCTTGACCTGACCCCAAGGTGCCTGTTTCTGCTATATTTCTGGCAATCGGACGTCGGCGGGCAAGGGGCCAACTCGGCCTTCGTGAACCCATAAGGAGCGCCTGAATGAGCGGTATGTTGAAGCCCTTCGGAATCTTCGCGGCGGCGGCCGCGATTAGCGTGGTCGCGCCGGCTGCTGCCGCTGCTCAGGCGGCCACCGGGCCCACCTTCACCAAAGACATCGCACCGATTTTCCAGAACAAGTGCGAAGCCTGTCACCGGCCCGATTCGATCGCGCCGATGTCGCTCGTCAACTTCGAGGAATCGCGGCCGTGGGCCCGCTCGATCAAGAGCCGCGTGCAAACGCGGCAGATGCCGCCCTGGCACATCGACAAGACCACCGGCATCCAGGAATTCCAGAACGACCGCTCGCTCTCCGACCAGGAGATCGAGACGATTGCCAAGTGGGTGGACGCGGGCGCGCCGAAGGGCGACCCGAAGGACATGCCGGCCGCCAAGGTGTGGCCGAGCGAGCAGGGTTGGAACTACGCCAAGAGGTTCGGGCAGAGCGAGCCCGACATGGTGATCAAGTCGACGCCCTGGACGCAGAAGGCGGGGCAGAACGACGCGTGGTGGAAGCCGCAGGTGGACACCGGCCTGACCGAAGCGCGCTGGGTTCGCGCCCTTGAAATCCGGCCGGGCAGCGTGAAGGGCCGCAAGATCACGCACCACGCGATCGCGCGCCTGCAGCAGAAAGAAACCGACGAACTCGCTGCCAACCCGCTCGACGCCAATGGCAACCCGCTTCCGGGCACGTTCATGGAATGGGCCGTCGGCAAGGAAGGCGAGATGATGCGCCCCGGCAGCGGCAAGCTGATGCTGCCCGGCTCGAAGATCGTGTGGGACATCCACTACTCGAACGGCGGTGAAGACATCACCGACCAGGTCGAGCTCGGCATCTACTTCTACCCGAAGGGCCAGGAGCCGAAATTCCGCCAGGTGCTGCACCTGATGGGCGCCACCAACGCCGGTGGCGGCGGCGCGCTCGGTTCGGCCGTGGACATTCCGCCCAACACCGTCAAGGCGACCGAAGGCTACTTCCTGATGCGCGAGAACGGCCGCGTCGAGAGTTTCCAGCCACACATGCACCTGCGCGGCAAGGCGATGTCGATGGAAGCCATCTTGCCGAACGGACAGATCCAGGTCTTGAGCCACGTCGCTGAATTCAACTTCAACTGGCACAACACCTACGTCTATGCCGAGACCTCGGCGCCGCTGCTGCCCAAGGGCACCATTCTCAAGATCACCGGCTGGCACGACAACACGACGGCGAACAAGGCCAACCCCGATCCGAACGTCTGGGTGGGCTACGGCGATCGCACGGTTGACGAGATGGCCCACGCCTGGGTCAACGTCACCTACATGAACGACGCCGACTACCGCGCCGAGATGGCTTCGCGCCGTCAGGCGCTTGGGCTGAACACCACCGCGCCCCGGCAGTAGGGGCTTGATGCGCGACAATCGCTTTGCGACCGTGGCCATGGCCACCGCCATGGCCACGGCCACGCTCGTCATCACCGGATCGGGCTTGGGCACCGTCTTGTCCGCCGTAGCTTCAGCGGAGGCGGAAGCCTCGGCGAAGGTGGCCCAGGTGCCACAGGTCCGCACGCCGCAGGGTGTGCTGGTCGAACCGCTCGGTGCGTCCGGCGAAGCCGTCTATCCCGCCTTCGAAGGCTGGGGACCCATCAAGGACGGGTCCTCCGTTCTCCTCGTTGGCTACTTCAACCGCAACAGGGATCAATCGATCGACGTGCCGATTGGGCTCGACAACCGGATCGAACCGGGTGGTCCCGACTTCGGCCAGCCGACGCACTTCCATCCCGGACGCCAATACGGCGTGTTCGCGATTTCAGTGCCGAAGGATTTTGGCACCAAGCGACTGACGTGGATGCTGACGGCCAACGGCCAGACCACGTCGGTGACGTTCTGGACCAACCCGCCGTACTGGATCGATTTCTTCAAGAACACCGCGAACGGCAACGAGCCGCCGCGCATCAAGTTCGCCGAAGCCGGTCCCGAGTACATCGGGCCGCCGCGTGAGAGGTTCGTGCAGACACTGTCCGGTGTCGTCGGCCAGCCGGTCACCCTCACGGCGTGGGCCGCGGACCAGCCGCCTACGAACGAGTCTGAAGCTGCACCGCCCGGAGGCGCCGCGGCGCGCGAACCGGCCGCGCCGCGTCCGCCTGCCGCCAACGAGCCGCCGGGAGCGATCATCGGCGGCCGCCTGTTCGCAGGCGGCCTGGGTGCCGCCGGTGGCGGCGGCGGCGCCGCGGCCGCGCGCGAGCGCGCCGGTGACTTTCGCGTGCTGTGGAAGAAGTACCGCGGGCCGGGAGAGGTCAAGATCGCCGACGAGATCATTGCCCTCGAGAACGGCCACGACGCCAAGAAGTTCGTCGAGGCGAAGACCACTGCAACCTTTAGCGCGCCGGGCACCTACTGGCTGCGCGCGCAGGTCAACGACAGCTCAGGCAACGGCGGCGGCGGCGATCAATGCTGCTGGACCACCGCCCACGTGGTTGTGAACGTCAAATAGCCGGGATCCCGGTTTCCCTACCTTCCGAAAATAATCTTCTCGCGCTGCAGCAGGGCCGTGGTGCCCTGCACCGCGACGGCCGCGATCACGATGTTGAGCGCGGCCGCGGCGATGAAGAACAGCACCGAGGGCGCCTTGCCGCCCAGCACGTCGGTGAGCAGCACCTGCTGTCCCACCCATGGCACGAAATACATCCACGCCTTGCTCGACAACGGATACATGGTCGCCAGGAACCCGGGGACCATCTGCACCATCATCAGCAGGCTCAGGTAACTCTGCGCTTCCTTGAACGACTTGGCGAAGGTCGCCAGGTACATCTGGATGGCGACGATGAACGGGCAGAGTGGGAGCACGGCGCCGAGCACGGCCATCAGCTGCGGACCGCCCAGACGGAAACGTAGTCCCAGGTCCTGCAGCGGGATGTAGTCGAAGATGGCGTATAACAAGGCGCCGGTGATGATCACGCTCAGCATCGAGGTGGCAGTGCCGGCCAGCCACTTGCCTGCGGCAATCGCACTGCGCGGGGCCGGGTTGATGAGCAGCGCCTCCAAGGACCCGCGCTCGCGTTCACCCGCCGTCGAGTCGGTTGAGATCGACATGGCGCCGGTGAATGCCGCCATCATGATGAACAATGGAATGAAGCTCAGAATCTGCGCCGCCCGTTGCTGCGCGCTCGCGACCTCGACATCTTCCAGTTGCAGCGGGCTGGCGACCACCGGGCTGAGGCCGCGGCCAATCAGGCGCAGGCTGGCGATCTCGCTGTTGTAGCGCTGGAACAGCCCGCGAATGCGCTGCAGCCGCGGACGCGCGGTCTGGCTCGACGAGTCGGAGACGAAGCGCACCTGCGCCGGCTTCGACGCCGTGAACTTCTCGGCGAAGTCCTTGGGGATGACCACCACGACGTCTTCGCGCTTGGTGCGGACGGCTTCTTGCGGGTCATCCGGGCCCGCGATGATCTCAATGCCGGGCTGCTGCCGCAACCAGTCCACCAGGGCCGGTGCGTGTTCGGCGCCAACCACGGGAATCTTCACGTCTTCCACCTGGCGCTGCCGATTGGCCATGGTGTTGAACATGAACGCGATGATCAGCGGGCCGAACAGCGAACCGACGAGGACGGAGATCAGCGAGCGGCGGTCGCGCCCCCAGTTCTTCAGCTCGGTGCGAAAGACGACCAGTAATTGCGCCAGCGAACTCGGGTTCATGACGCTACCCCGTCCACGCCGCTCAAGGCGACGAATGCGTCTTCGAGATTCTGGTGACCGGTCTGCGCCCGCAGATCGTCGGGGCTGCCCGAGGCGACGATCTTGCCGCGCGCGATCACGACAATGGTGTCGCACAGCGCCGAGACTTCCTGCATGACATGACTCGAGAACAGCACGGTGTGTCCCTCGGACTTGAGCCGGCGGATGATCTCGCGCACCGCGCGCGTGCTCATCACGTCCAGACCATTGGTCGGCTCGTCGAGCAACACATTCTTCGGGTTGTGGACGATCGCGCGCGCCAGCGCGGTCTTGGTGCGCTCGCCGTGCGAATAGCCGGCGGAGCGGCGATCGGCAATCGACGTCATGTCGAGCATTTTCAGCAGGTGATCGACGCGGTTGCGCAGGTCAGCGCCGGTAATACCTTGCAGTTCGCCAAAGTACTCAATGTGCTCGCGAGCTGTCAGCCGCGGATAGAGACCGGACTGGTCGGGTAACACGCCCAGCCGCAGGCGCGCGCCTTGCGGATCCGTGACGGCATCGACATCGTCCACTAAAATGCGGCCTTCGTCCGGCCGCATCAGCGTGTAAAGCATGCGTAGCGTCGTCGTCTTGCCGGCTCCGTTGGGGCCGAGCAGCCCGGTCACCGCGCCATCCGGAGCCGTGAAGGTGACGCCGTCAACGGCGCGCACATCGCCGAAGCGCTTGTGGAGGTGTTCGATCCGAATCATCGCGTGGCTCCTGGCCTGCCCACCGGCTTGTCCACCGAAGCCTTGGCGGAGGTGGAGCTTCGGCGCGACAAGTTGCCGCCAGTGCCGGGGTCTGGGCCGGCCGGCGTCACGAAAAACGGCGGCCGCTTCACGTTGGCGACGCAGCTGGTGTCGAGGTTGTCGGTGGTGCCGGCGTCGATGAAGTTGCGAATGATGCGCAGGCCGCACCCGGTGCCGCCGGCGGTGTGTCCGGTGCCGGGCATGACGATGTGCTTGGCAGCGGGAAGGTGCCTGGCGGTTTCCTCACCCCACACCGGTGGCGTCACGGGGTCAAGCTCGCCAGACATCACCAGCGTCGGGATCGTCACCGTCACCGGTTCGTAGTACGCGGCATCGACCGTCCCGCGCGGCCAGAAGGCGCAAGCGTCCTGCTGCGTGCGCATCAGGTACTCACCGAACAGCGACCCCTCGCTCTCTTTCCGTCCCTCTTCCGCCGTGATCCGCGGCGCGTCTTCCGCGCAGATCACCGACAGCTGCATGCCCACACTCATGTTGGATGGACTGCCGTTGTCGCCGATCGAGGCGAGTGCCAGCAGGCCCTGGAAGTCGTTCTGCTCGGCGCGTTCGATCAACGCCGGAATCAGCGATGAGGCCACCGGGATGTAAAGCGTGCCGGCCAGGATGTTGGCGAGGATCCGCGCCGTCATCGTGATCGCGCCGCGCTCGCCGGTGCGTGGGTGGACCACCGCGACGGTGGACGGTGCCCGCTCGAGGCGCGCCATCAGCTCGCGAAGGCGCGCCTGCAGGTTGGGATAGGTCGCATTGCACGCCGCGGTGGCGGCACAGTCCGCAATCAGCAGGTCGAGCGCGCGCTGCACATCCCGCGGGAAGAACAGCGGCAGACGCATGTTGGTGGGCGCCACGCCATCGAGGATCGCGGCGCGGACGCGATCACCATGCTGCCGCAGGTAGACCAAGCCCGCGCGCGTGCCGTACGAGCCGCCGTAGATGTTGATCTGGTCGTAGCCGAGGAACGACCGCACGTCATCCAGGTCGTCCATCGCGATGGTCGTCGTGTAGAGGCGCAGGTCGGCATCGTAACCGGCCAGGCAGTGCTTCAACATCGCCAGGGAGTCGGCGGCGGTGCGGCCGAACGCCTTGAGCGAGTCGTCCTGGTCTTCGCAGTTGAGCGGATGCGACTGGCCGGTGCCGCGTTGATCGACGAGGACAATGTCGCGATCGGTCAAGACCTGGCGGAACATCTCGCGAACGCCCTTGGCCATCATCGCGGCGCCCTGTCCCGGTCCACCCGCCAGAAAGAACAGCGGGTCCGGCTTGGCATCGGCGCGCAGTGCCGGCAGCACCACGATGTTCAAGTCAATCTGCCGGCCCTGGTTGGTGGCGCGATTCTCGAACACCTTGAGGGAACCACAGTAGGCGTCCACCGGCGTGTCGTCGCCGGTGCACGGCTTGAGGCGGTCGGTGGCGTCGACCTGATCGGTCTGGGCGCAGCCTGCCAGGAGCAGGCTGTACAGCAGAAGGCCCGAAAGGATTGGGCGATGCACGCCCGCCCTTGTCATGGTTTCCAGTCCGCCACCCGGTCGTTGCCGGGGCCGGTGGTCAGGCGCTGGGGCGGGCGCGAGCCGTCGGCGGGTGCGATGGCGAGGTCCCAGTCTTCCCCCGCGTGGTGAGCGGGGCTAACCGACAACACCAGCCACCGGCCGTCGCGGGACCATTTGGGGTAGTAGTGCCAGAGCGAGGGGTCGCCGCGTAACGACCGCGACGCACTGCCGTCGGCGATGCGCACCTGGATGGTGGACGGTTCAGTGGCCAGCAAGACGTTGGCGACCGACCGGCCGTCAGGCGACCACGCCGGCCAGCAGGCGCCACCGCTGTTGTCGAGGGCCCGCGTGCGGCCAGTCGCCAGGTCCAGCACATGGATCTGAAACTCCCAGAACTGCAGGCGCTGCAGCGTCTGCGCGGCGAAGGCGACCGAGCGGCCGTCGGGCGACACGTCAGGCATGATCGCGCGGCCGACGAAGTTGCGGGTGAGCCGTTCGACCCGCCGGTCGCTCAGCCACACGCGATACAAGTCGCTGCGGCTGTCGCGCTCCGAACTGAAAATCAGGCTCTGGCCATCGGGCATCCAGACCGGGTCGTGATCGTTGGCCGGATGATCGGTGATGCGCACGGGGTTGCCGCCGTTCGCGTCCATGACATAAACGTCGAAGTTGTTGCCGCCGCGGTTCGACTTGAACGCGATGCGCGCGCCGTCGGGCGACCAGCGCGGCACCTCGTCGCGATGGTCGCGGCCGCGCGTGAGAGCCTGGACTGCCCCGGTCGCCAGGTTGATCGTGTAGAGCCGCGTGCGGCCCTGCGGGTTGTCGGGCCCGGCCAGGTCAGACTGGAAGACCAGGGTGCCGGAAAATCCCGTTGGGAACGGCGCGACCGCACGAGGCACCGCGGGCGATTGGGCCGACCCACTGACGGTGGACAGCAGCACGACCAGTACAGCGATCGGGGTCATGTCCGAGCGTACCCCAGAACCGCAGGACCATGCCCGCCGGCCAACCTGCGCTATCATTTACTGTTTCCTAACGTCAGTTTTCCGCCCTCATTCTGAAGGAGTCTCCCGGTGGCGAAGATTAAGGTCAAGAACCCCGTCGTCGAGATGGACGGCGACGAGATGACGCGCATTATCTGGCAGAAGATTCGCGAAACCCTCATCCTGCCGTATCTTGACATCGACCTGAAGTACTTCGACCTCGGTGTTGAAGCCCGCGACAAGACGGGCGATCAGATCACGATTGACTCGGCCAACGCCACGCGCCAGTACGGCGTGGCGGTGAAGTGCGCGACCATCACGCCTGACGAAGCGCGCGTGAAGGAGTTCGGCCTCAAGCAGATGTGGAAGTCCCCGAACGGGACCATCCGAAACATTCTCGACGGCACCATCTTCCGCGAGCCGATCGTCTGCAAAAACGTGCCGCGCCTGATTCCGCACTGGGACAAGCCGGTGGTCGTCGCCCGTCACGGCTTTGGCGATCAGTACCGCGCGCAGGACTTCACGTTCCCAGGCGCCGGCACGCTGACCCTCAGCTGGACGCCCGCGGGCGGCGGCGAGCCGATCGCGCGCGAGATCATCAAGACCAAGGGCAGCGGCATTGCCCTCGGCATGTTCAACCTCGACGCCTCGATCGACGGCTTCGCGCGCGCGTGCTTTACCTACGCGCTCGGCCGCGACTATCCGGTCTACCTGTCGACCAAGAACACCATCCTCAAAGTCTACGACGGCACCTTCAAGAACACGTTCGAGCGGGTCTACAACGCGGAGTTCAAGTCGCAGTTCGAATCGAAGGGCCTCACCTACGAGCATCGCCTGATCGACGACATGGTGGCCTCGAACCTGAAGTGGAACGGCGGCTACCTGTGGGCCTGCAAGAACTACGACGGCGACGTGCAGTCCGACACGGTGGCGCAGGGCTACGGCTCGCTCGGCCTGATGACCTCGGTGTTGATGTCGCCCGACGGCAAGGCCGTTGAGGCCGAGGCGGCGCACGGCACGGTGACGCGCCACTATCGCATGCACCAGCAGGGCAAGCCGACGTCGACCAATCCGATCGCCTCGATCTACGCCTGGACGCGCGGCCTGCAGTATCGCGGTCGGTTCGACGGCACGCCCGATGTCGTCGCGTTCGCGGAGAAGATCGAGAAGGTCTGCGTCGATGTGGTCGAGTCGGGTCGCATGACCAAAGACCTGGCCATCCTGATCCGTCCGGATCACCCCTACCTGACGACCGAAGAGTTCTTGTCGGCGATTGATGCCGAACTCAAGTCGCGGATGTAGAAAGCGCAAATGTAGAGGCGGGTCTTCAGACCCGCCTGCTCGTCATTGTCAGCGGAGCCACTGATGACCCGTGCGGCCAAGTTCGTCCCAACCCTCGTTCTGTTCTCGTCACTCCTCGGCGCCGCCGCATGGGCGCAGCAAGACGAGCGGGCGCGTGCCCTCGATCAGCGGATCGATCGCATCTTCAAGGCGAACGAGTTCGCGCTCCCGCGGTTCGGTCCGGCCCGGTGGCTGGAGGACGGCACGGCCTACACCAGTGTCGAACGCGCGCCTGGCACCGACAGCGGGTGGGACATCGTGCGTTACGACGCCGCGACTGGCGCGCGCAGCGTTCTGGTCGCTGGCTCCCGCCTTGTCCGGCCCACCCAATCCACAGCGCCTGCTGCCTTTTCCATCGACGACTACGTGTGGTCGGACGATGGGTCGCGGCTGCTGGTGTTTACGAACTCGCGGAAAGTCTGGCGACAGAACACCCGCGGCGACTACTGGGTGCTGCACCTCAAGAGCGGCGAGCTCAGGCAACTGGGCGTCGGCGCGCCGGCGTCGTCGCTGATGTTCGCGAAGTTCTCACCCGATGCCACCCGCGTCGGCTACGTTCGCGGCAACAACCTCCACGTCGAGCGGATCGACGATGGCCGCATCACCCAACTGACTACCGACGGCTCCGAAACCATCATCAATGGCACCTCCGACTGGGTGTACGAGGAAGAGTTCGGCGTTCGCGACGGCTTCCGCTGGAGCCCGGACGGCCGCGCGCTCGTGTATTGGCAGTTCGACACCGCTGGTGTCGGCATCTTCTCGCTGATCAACAACACCGACACGTTGTATCCAACCATCACGAAGATTCCCTATCCCAAGGCCGGCACCACCAACTCGGCGGCACGCGTCGGCGTGGTGAGTGCCGAAGGCGGCGCCACGCAGTGGATCAAGACCGAGGGCGATCCGCGTAACACCTATCTTGCGCGCATCGGCTGGATCGATTCCGATACGGTGTCGCTGCAGCAGCTCAACCGGCAGCAGAACCGCAATGATTTCCTGACCGCCGACATCAAGACCGGCGCGGTCAAGCGCGTCTTCCGCGACGAGTCCAAGAGTTGGGTCGACATCGTCGAGGAAGTGCCGTGGATTGATGGCGGCCGCACGTTCTTGTGGATGAGCGAGCGCGACGGCTGGCAGCACGTCTACCGTGTGCCGCGCGAGGGCGGCGATGGCCGGCTGATCACCAGATTCGACGCTGACGTCACCGACATTGCCGGCCTCGACGAGAAGGGCGGCTGGCTGTACTTCCGCGCCTCGCCAGACAACGCCGGCCAGCGCTATTTGTACCGATCGAAGCTCGATGGCAGCGGCGCGCCGGAACGCGTGACGCCGGCGAACCAGGCGGGGACGCACCGCTACGACGTGGCGCCCGGCGGCAAGCTCGCGTTCCACACCTATTCGCAGTTTGACCGTCCGCCGGTCACCGACGTGATCGAGTTGCCCTCACACCGGTCGCTGCGGGCGCTGACCGACCCCTCGGCGGTGGTCGCCAAGCTGCAGCCGCTGCTGCAGCCGCCGGTGGAGTTCTTCCGCATCGAGATCGGCGACGGCGTCGTGCTCGATGGCTACATGTTGAAGCCGGCCTCGTTCGATGCCAGCAAGACCTATCCCGTGATCTCGCACGTCTACGGCGAGCCGGCGGGGCAGACCGTGAACGACGCGTGGGGTGGCGGCCAGATGCTGTTTCATCGCGCGCTCGCCGAGGCCGGCTACATCGTCTTGAGCGTCGACAACCGCGGCACGCCAGCGCCACGAGGCGCCAACTGGCGCAAGGTCGTGTATGGCACGGTGGGCGACTTATCGTCGAAGGACCAGGCAGCGGCGATGCGCGCCCTGACGGCGAAGTATCCATTCCTCGATCGCACGCGCATTGGCGTGTGGGGCTGGAGCGGCGGTGGCACCAACACGCTGAACGCGATGTTCCGCTTCCCGGATGTCTACCAGGTTGGCGTCTCGGTCGCGCCGGTGCCGGATCAGAAGTTGTACGACACGATTTACCAGGAACGCTACATGGGCCTGCCGCAGGAGAACGTGGAAGGCTACAAGCTCGGCTCCGCGATCAACTTCGCGGAAGGGCTGCAGGGCAAGCTGCTGGTGGTGCACGGTTCGGGCGACGACAACGTGCATGCCCAAGGCACCGAGCGGTTGATCAACCGCCTGATCGAGTTGGGCAAGCCGTTTGATTCAATGATCTACCCGAACCGGAGCCACAGTATTTCAGAGGGCGCCGGTACCACCCTGCACATCTACAAACTAATCGCGCGCTACTTCATGCAGAACCTGCCGGCCGGCGGGCGCTAGGTTTCGGCAGCAGCCGAGGATGACGCGGCGATCGGTCACCGGCGCCGGACGACGTGGCGAACACCGCAACCTTGAGCACGGTGTGCCTACGTGACAGAAGACCGCTACATCATCGACCAAGTACAACGTCGATACTCGCCAGTATCTGCTCGAGACAGGTGTGCCGACTTGAGAACACAGCCAGATCAACGCTACGAATGAGCCGCGCGGCCGCTTGATCCAGTGCCGCGTCGGCTCCATTCGTTGTCACTCAGATATCCGGCGTCTGTTCGCGATGCCATGTTGAAAAATCGCGTGCTCCGTGAAGAAAAGCCCGGATGACGACGCGGTCCTCTCGCACGCGGTAGAGCAGTCGGTATTCGTAAACGAACAATTCTCGGAGCGTCGTCTCGCCAATCTCCGGGACGACCCGCCCGCGTTCCGCGAACGTCGACAAACTGTCCGCCACTTCGAGCGCGCGGGTCAGTACTCGAACCGCGCCGTCGAGGGAACTCTCAGCGATGTCGCTGAGCGCCTCGTCGAGGGCGGCCTGGGCTGATTCGCCCCAAACTACCCGGCGCGTCCGAGCAACCACTTGCGCCGCAGCTCCGTCGCAACTTGCTCGTGCGGGATCACCCGGCCCGCCTGTTCGTCAGCGTCGCCCTGCGCCACTGCTTGGACAACGTACAAGTGGTACTGCACCTCATCGATGCTGCAATCGTCCGGTAGGCGATCGAGAAGCGCGCGAACCGTGTCTTTGGCCGTCATTGGGAACCTCGGCGTTGATGAAGTCCATGCCAGAATACGCGCTCGCCGTTCGAAACTCAACCGAGCGATTCGTGAGTCATTTTGTGAGGATGCTGGCTCAGCAGGCTAACGCATCGTTCACCGGCGCGCCGTTTTTGCGCGTCCGGTGGAACGACGGGTTATGCCGCTGATCGCTATTTCGTTGCAGAGGTCTGACGCGGGGTTAGGGCTGCCAATACAGCGGCGACGGCAATCAAAGCCAAAACATCCCCCCAAAGATGCCCAATGTGCTGAGGGGTGGCGACGGACTGAACCGCCATGATTATGCCATGCACGATGCTCGACCAGACCGTAAACCAGATTAGGCTTCTATGTGCCATCGGATTATGCGAGGCAATCATCAGGAACACGCCGAGCGTGGCATAGATGCCTAGGATCATCTCAAAATACTCTGAGCGACCCCCTGGATGCCAAGACCAGCCAGACGGCCAGACGATGGTAAGCGGCCATATGCCGAAAGTGAAGGTTAGCCCTACGAGCACCAGGGCGATGCGTAGATATTTCACGCGATCAGCTTCAGTCGTTTTTTCCTCCTTCATATTGTTCAGATGTCGCGCACTTCAGGAATTTCCTCTCGTGTGCGCTGGATGACGAGAGTCATTGAGGCATAACTTCATATGGGTGTCTGGCGCCAATTGCTGGCCATATGCCGGCGGGTCGACGCCTGCACTTGGGAACCACCCCCCACTCGCGCGGATTATTGCCGTCATTCGATCCGGCCGCAAGTCATTCTGCGTTCCGCGCGAAGGGCGGGTGTCATGACACCGGACTCCCGCGTCTTGCCCGCGCCAGCGGACCTGGCCGCTATAATCGCCAGCCAGGAGACTGTCGCATGATTCGCCGCTTGCTCGCCGGAACGCTCGTCGCCTCGATCCCGATGCTTACGCGCACCCTGGTGACGGCCGCCGCCCCGGCCGACTGCGCGACCCTCGTGTCGTTGACGATTCCCGACGTCACCATAAATGCCGCGACCACGGTAGCGCCCGGGAGCTTCACGCCGCCCGGCGCGCAGACGGCCATGACCCTGCCCGGGTTCTGCCGCGTCGAGGCCACGGCGCGCCCGACGAGCGATTCGGAGATCAAGGTGGAGGTCTGGATCCCGCCCGCCGAGGCGTGGAATGGCAAGTTCCAGGGTGTCGGTAACGGTGGATACCAGGGTTCGATCTCCTACACCGCGATGGCCACGGCCCTCCGCCGCGGCTATGCCACCGCCAGCACTGACACCGGCCACACCGGCGACGACGTGCGGTTTGGGCAGGGACATCCAGAAAAGGTGATCGACTACGGGCACCGCGCGGTGCACGTCATGACCGAAGCGGCGAAGCTGGTGATCCGCAACGCGAGCGGTCGGTTCGCCGAACGCTCCTACTTCGTCGGCTGCTCGGCCGGCGGCCATCAGGCCCTCTCGGAGGCCCAGCGCTACCCGGGCGACTACGACGGCATTGTGGCCGGAGCTCCGGCCAATAACCGGATCCGGCAGACCTTCGGGTTCCTCGCGTCATGGATCGCCACCCACGACGCGGCCGGGGCGCCGCTGCTGACGCCGGCCAAGCTGGCTCTGTTGACCAGGTCGGCGACGGCGGCGTGCGATGCGAACGATGGCTTGAAGGACGGCCTGATCGACGACCCTCGCCGATGCACGTTCGATCCGGCGACGCTCGCCTGCAAGGCGGGCGCGGATGAGACGTCCTGCCTGAGCGCGCCGCAGGTGGCCGCCGTGCAACGGATGTACGAGGGCACGAAGAGCCCGAAAACCGGCGCGCTGATCTACACCGGGTGGCCGCGCGGCAGCGAGGCGTTCGGCGAGACCGCCAACCAGGGCTGGCGCCAGTACGTGACCGATCCCAAGGAGCCGAGCCGCGTTGGGGTCTTCAAGTACTTCCTGTTCCACAATCCCAGTTGGGACTTCCGGACCATCGACTGGGATCGCGACCTGGCGTATGCCGAACAGCAGCTGCCGCACCTCGCTGCGGTCGACACCAACCTGGCGCCGTTCAAGCAGCGAGGCGGAAAGCTCCTGGTCTACATGGGGTGGGCGGATCCGGTGGTACCGCCGCAAACCGCGGTGGCCTATTACGACGGCGTCGTGAAGACCATGGGCGGCTTGGCGTCGACTCAAGACTTCTACCGCTTGTTCATGGCCCCCGGCATGGGCCATTGCTCCGGCGGACCGGGGCCGAACCAGTTCGACGCCGTGGCCGCGCTCGAGCAGTGGGTCGAGAAGGGCGTGGCGCCCAACCAACTGATTGCGACCCACAGCACCGGCGGCAAGGTCGATCGCTCGCGGCCGCTCTGTGCCTATCCGAAGGTGGCGCGCTACAAGGGCGCCGGCAGCACCGATGACGCCGCGAACTTTACCTGCGTAGCGCCGCCTGCGCCGCCCGCACCTCGTCCTCGGTGAACGCGGCCGCCAGGAAGTCGAGCGCTTCGAGCATCGCCGCGACATCCTTCAGAGTGAAGCCGAGCGACCGCAGCCGTGCCGTGTCGATGAACAACTGGTTGTTCGCGGCATCACCGTAGTACTGAATGATCTTGCCCTCGGGATCGAACCGCTGGTTGACGAGCGGGATGATCTCGTCGGTGTAGTGCCGGCGGCCCGGCAACGGTTCGCCGGGGGTGCCGTGATCGGCGGTGACCACCGTCAGGCTGCGTCCCGGACCCGCCTTCTTCTCAATCAGCGCCAGATACAGCGTCATCTGCCGGTCGAGCTCGGCCAGCGTTTCGCGCAGTTCGGGCGAGTCGGGGCCGTGCATGTGAGCGGCGTAGTCGGGGCCCTTCATGTTGACGAAGATCAAGTCGGTGATGTCGTCGGCGCCGACGGTCGACGCGTTGACCACCGCCATCAGCGCCTCGGCCTCGAATCGCTGGAACAGGCTTGAGGCGCGAAATTTCGTCGCGCTCGCAATGTCGTGTCCCATGTGTGTGCCGCCCACCGCCTCCCACACCTTGCGTCCAACGAACGGCTTCAACGCCTCCGACATGTTGTAGCAGTTGGGATTGGTCTCCCATCCGCCGTCGGCGCCGCCATAACTCGCCGCGATCACCTTCCTGGCGCCGACCAGGCACGACCCGCGGCCGACCAGTCCGGCGGTGGCGCGCATGGCGCCGCCCTGTCCGATGATCACGGCGCCGCCGTTGGTCGCGAGGTTCCAGCTATCGCCGAGCGTAAGCGCCATCAACTCCTGGGGATCGAGTCCGTCGTAGGCCGGCTGCACCTTGCCGGTTGCGCGGTTGAACAGGTTGTTGACGGTAATGCCATGGAACCGTGGATCGGTGCCGGTACCGATGGTGGCGTGGCCGACACCGGTGACCGTCGGCAACACCGTGGTCCGCGTTTCGCCAAACCAGGCGCCTTCGCGTCGCATCCGCGACAGCGTTGGCATCACGCTGGCGTGCTGGTCGAAATAGTCCGCGCGCATGGCATCGAGCACGATCACCGAGACCACGCGCGGGCGACCCATGGCGGTGGTGAGCGCGTTGGCAAGCGGCCGGCCGGTGTAGGTGGCCGGCGCCGGCGCGCCGATCAAGGCGCCGACGGTGGGCGCAATATCCTGCTGCGCCGCGGCGTCCTGCCACTGACCGGCCTTGACGAACGGTGCGCCATAAAACAGCAGCGGGATGCGCGTGTCGTAATCCCACGGCGACCCGTGCATGAAGGCGTACAGCGGATCCCGCTCGGTGATGATGTCGCCCTCGCGCGGCACGAGGTAGAGTTGTCCGCTTCGCCCGGGGAAGTAGCCGCGCGCGAACATGTCGAGCCAGCGCTGCCTCAACGGCGATGCGGTATCGGATGGCGGCGCGGGGGTGGGCTGGGTGCGCGACGTCGCCGCAGCCGGCGGGCGAGCCGTTCCGCCAGACGCGCACGCGGAACCGGCCACGAGAGCAAGCACGACAACGAGCAGGCGACACATCACAGGAACTCCTGCCGGCATCGTCGCTTGAGAGCTGCGACAAAAGCAACCGCAACCGGTGTAGGCTACCCCCATGAAGAATCGCGCGATCTGGACTCTCTTCACCCTTGCCGTGGTCTTCGTCCTCGCGGTTTCGGCCCAGCGTCCCGCCGACGCGCCGGCGACCATGTCTGCGGGCAAGCCGCCCGACACGGTCTTCCTCGAGGAACTGACCTGGGCCGAGGTGCGCGACCTGGTGGCCGCCGGCAACACCACGATGATCGTGGGGACCGCGGGCACCGAACAGAAGGGTCCGCACCTGGTCGGTGGCGAGCACAAGTTCGTGATGCATTACGCCGCTGACAAGATCGCGCGCGGCTTTGGCAAAACGCTGGTGGCGCCCGTCATCGCCTACGTGCCTGAAGGCAGTTGGGAGCGGCCCACCGGCCACATGGGCAAGCCCGGCACCATCACGCTGCCGGAGGATCGCTTCATCGAGCTGCTGCTGATGACCGGCCGCAGCCTCAAGTCGAGCGGCTTCACCAAAGTCCTGTTCCTCGGCGAATCGGGCGGCAACCGCACCGGCATGCGCACGGCGGCGGAGCGCCTCAACCAACTGTGGAAGGGCGAGGCCACGGCCTATTG
This sequence comes from Acidobacteriota bacterium, assembly GCA_009694735.1. Lineage (GTDB taxonomy): Bacteria > Acidobacteriota > Vicinamibacteria > Vicinamibacterales > UBA2999 > 12-FULL-67-14b. The sequence continues at coordinate 16,989 of SHUG01000055.1, forward strand.
GGTGGACGATTACTACACCAAGTCACACGCCGACCAGAACAAGTGGATCACCGCCAACCTGAAGATTCCCGAGGACCAGATTGGCGGCCACGCCAACTTGCTCGACACCTCGGAGCTGTTGTTCGTCGCACCCAAGCACGTGCGGCGCGACCGCATGACCGGCAACGATTATCCGGACAACGGCGTGAGCGGTGACCCCTCGAAGTCGACGCCGGAGATCGGCAAGGTCTTCGTGCAAATCAAGATCGACAACGCGCTGGCGCAGATCAAGCGGATGACGGGCGGCGCCGAGCCGCCGGTGGCCGCGGCGCAGGCGCCTCGCGGCGGCGGTGGTGGCGGGGCCGGCCGGCCCCAGAATGCGCAGGCGCTGCCCGAGGGCCCGACCATGCACACCGCGCCGGCCAGCAAGACGCCGACCAAGGCGCCCGACACCGTCTTCATCGACGAGCTGACGTGGGAAGAGAACCGTGACGCCATGAAGGCGGGGAAGACGGTGTTCATCGTCCCCATCGGCGGTACCGAGAAGAACGGCTACCACATGGTGCTCGGGAAGCATAACTACACGGTCAACCACGCGGCCAACGTCATGGCGCGCAAGCTGAAAAACGCGCTCGTCACGCCGGTGATTCAATATGTGCCCGAAGGCAATCCCGATCGCCAGAATTCCGGCGGGATCTCGCTGCCGTCGCCGGCCTACGACCTGCTGCTGGACGCCGTTGCCCGCAGCCTGAAGGCGCACGGCGCCACCGACATTCTCTTCATCGGCGACAGCGGCGGCAACCAGGCCGGTATGACCTCGGTGGCCAACAAGCTCAATGAAGAATGGAAGGGCGGCACCACGAAAGCCTACTCCCTGACGGCGTACTACGAAGAAGGCCGCGTGCACTATCGGGCCTGGATGCAGGCTGCCTTCGGCTATGACGACGACGTGATCGGGTCGCACGCCGGCATCAGCGATACCGCGCAGATGCTGCACGTCAACCCGGCGGGCATTCGCAAGAACATGCTGATGGCGTGGGGCGGGCCGAAAGACTCGGGCGTGTCTGGCGACCCGATGAAGGCAACCGCCGAGATCGGCCGCATGGGCATCGAGTTCAAGGTGAACGCCGCCATCGGCCAGTACAAGTTGCTGAAGAACCCGCCGCCGCCGCGCGGCCGCGGCGGCAACCCTGGGCAGCAGGGATCAGGGATCAGGGATCAGCCCCCGATCCCCGAATCCCCGATGATGGCCGTTGTGGATGGCGATTGGCTGAGCCGGCCAGCCCGCGGCAGCATGTTCTGCCATGGGGGCCGCGGCGCCGCGACACCGATCCAGGAACCATTCCTGCCGCTAGGGCCAGAGCTTGATTAGCCCAACGATGGCGGCGGTCTGCGTCACGCCGAAGATCAGGATCCACTTGAGCAAATCGGCGTTGCGTTCGACCATCTCGGTCCGCAAGCCGCCAAAGCCGGTGGCCATCTCGACTCGCAGCTTGCCGTTCTCTTCGGCGAGCCGCCGTTCGAACCGCTCGGTGACGATCATGACGACGTCGTTGTCGCTATTGGTCAGGTTGCTCAACGCCCGGTTGGCGTTCCTCCCGTACATAGTGCCCATCCATTTCTTGACCGCACGACGACGGTCTCATCGTCGGGGAGAGGAGTCAAGAGGCACGCGTCCGCGCGCAGAAGATTTTACAGATCGCAGATTCTGCGACATCAGATCTCAGCGTCCTGGCCCGTCGCCACGCTGGTGCCGGACCAGGCTGGCTTGACCCGGGCCGTGCGGCCCTCGTATCCTCTGCACCACGACCCTTAATTCTGCGTCAGGAGCCACATGACCAAGCGCGCCGACTGCAAGCCGGACGTGAGCCGGCGGATCTTTCTACAGAAGGCTGTCACCGGCGCCGCCGCCGCGGTGGCTTTGACCGGCCGCGGCGCCGAAGCGTCCGCTCAAGCCGCCGCGCAGCTCGCGGCGAGCGCCGTGGCGCCGATCCGCGTGCCGGCGGAGTTTGCTGCCGCGACCGCGGCCGATCCGATCCGCTTTGACTTTCCGATGACCGGCGCGCAGGTGTTCGCGCGCGCGTGCAAGGAAGAAGGCGTCGCTGCGCTGTTTGCGTGCCCGGGCAACTATCCGGTGGTGCATGCGCTGGCCTCGGCCGGCATCCCGGCGTTTGGCGGCCGTCACGAGGGATCGATGGCGCATGCCGCCGACGCGTTCATTCGCGTGACCGGCGAGATTGCGATTGCCTCGGGCACCGAGGGGCCTGGCTTCACCGACATGATCTGCGCCATTGCCTGCGCCAACGCGGCCCGCACGCCGCTGCTGATCGTGGCCAGCAACATGTCGATTGGCGCGGAAGACACGGAAGCGGGCATTCAGCTTGGCTACCAGCAGCCGACCACCGAAGGCCTCAAGAAGTACGGCAAGCGCCTGATCACCCCGCGGCGCGTGCACGAGTACACCGGCTATGCCTTCCGCCAGTTGAAGAGCGGCGTGCCGAAGCCGGTGCATCTCGACTTCCCCGCGGAAGTCGTCTCGGCCCGTTTCAAGGATGCCACCGAGCTCGAGTACTTCCACGACAAGACGCGTTACCGCACCGAGTCACGTCCTCATCCGTCGCCGAAAGACATCGCCACGGCAGTCGACATGATTCGTAAGGCTGAGCGGCCGATCATCGTGTCGAGCAACGGCGTGTTCTACGCCAAGGCGTGGGACGCGTTGAAGCGGTTCGCCGAGAAGGCGCAGATTCCGGTGGTGGAATCTGGCGCCATGAAAGGGCAGTTCTCCGACGCCAGTCCGCTCTCGGCAAACGCGGCACCGACGGCGCTGGCGAGTGCCGACCTGGTGATTCTGGTCGGCCAGCACTGCATGCCGACGGTGGGGGAGTTCGCGTTCGGGCCCGATGCCAGGTACATCCGTATCGACCAGGCGCACGAGGACATTGGCCGCAACCTGCCGATCGATCTCGGCATTGTCAGTTGCGAGCTGGCGGCGCTCGAGGCGCTGGCCGACGCCGTGCCGCAGCTGCGCCACGACGCGTGGGTCGCGGAGATCGCGGCGGCGAAGCAGAAGTTCGAGGATCAGAACGCCGAGTACTACAAGCTGGGTCTTGGCTACACCGACGCGATTCATCCGGCGGTGATTGCGAAAGAGCTCGCCGACTTCCTGTACCGCGGCAACCTCCCGAAGGAGCAGACCACAGTCGCGTCTGGCGGCTACGGCATCGCCCGCTATGTGCGTCGCGAGTTACGCAGCTATCGCCCGGGACAGGTGATGAACGGCGCCTATCAGTACGGCGCGATCGGGCCGGACCTGGGCTACGCCGTGGGCGTGGCGGTGGCGGTGCAACTGGGTGTCGGCCCGCAGGCCGCCTACCAGGGCCATCCCATCGTCTGCATCACCGGCGATGCCGGGTTTGGCTACACCGCCATGGAGATCGACACCATGGCCAAGTACAAGTTGCCCGTCGTCACCATTGTTTACAACAACAACGCATGGGGCACGTGGACGCAGGCGCAGCGCGAACCGCGGGCGTTGCCGATCCACCTGTTCCAGGAGAACCTGCGCTATGACAAGCTGGCCGAGGCGCTCGGCGGGCACGGCGAGTATGTGACGCGGCCGTCGGAGTTCCGTCCGGCGCTCGCGCGCGCGTATCAAGTCGCGGCCCGCGACGGCAAGCCGGCCGTGATCAACTGCCAGGGGAAGAAGGAATTCTGGGATCGCGCAACCTATCCACCCGGGTCGCTCGGCAAGATCGAACCCGGCGTGATGTCGTACTACCACTAGGCGAAGCCGTCACCTCGGCGCTGCAGGCCTATGCCGACCGTGGGGTGTTCCGCGGCTTCCGCGCCACGCCTGGCGTACGGGGCCGCGTGGAGTACCAGTTCATGTGGCTGCTGCGCCGGCCCATGCGCGCGGTCTTCGATGTGCGGCGCCGCGTGCTGGCGTTTGCTGCGCTGTTCCCCCACATCGAGGCGAAGTCAGCCATGGCGTTGGAACTGAAGTCGCTCGTCCTGTCGCGATCCCGGAGGGATCAACCTGCGCACAAGCGGCTCGATGCGCGCCGCGCCCGCATCACCAGCGCCACCCGCAAAGGCGATTGGTCGCTGGCCGTGGAGATTCGCGGCGCCAATCATGAGTACGCGGTTCGCCACGCGCTTAACCTGATCAACGAGTTGTTCCTAGTGCTCCACGAGACATACCCCGAGTATCTGGTCGAGCATTTTGGGTTGTCGACCGAATAAGTCAACCTGCTTCACTTTTACGGAATTCGTAAAGACATGACACGATTGCTGCTTGCCCTTGTTGTCGCCGGTGCTTACTCGGTGGCCTGGATTGACGCTCAGGGCGCGACCACAGCGACCACGCCGAAGCGCGGCGGGAATCCGGTCGCGGCTCAGGTCGTGAACCCGGTGCCGGCAACGGCGGTTTCGATCGAGGCGGGCCGAAAGACGTATCGCACGCTCTGCCCGCGCTGCCATGGCCCCGAGGGCAGGGGCGATGGCGGTGGCGCCGGCGCTGGCGGACAGCCGGCCGACTTCACCGACGCTGAATGGGAGTTTGGCGCCAGCGACGGCGAGATCTTCGCGGCCATTGCGGAAGGGACCTCGGCCGACATGGAAAGCTACGCCGAGCGAATTGCCGCGGCCGAAATCTGGAACCTCGTGAACTTCCTCCGGACGCTGAAGCACTAGGTCCCTGAGAACCTTGGGGGCCGCGGCCGTCTATGAGGCAGGAGACT
>SHUG01000056.1 GCA_009694735.1 Acidobacteriota bacterium
CGGGGACGCAATGTCCTGCTGCCCTCATCTGCGAAGGAGAGACCCATGGATTCGAAACGACCAGATCGACGCGGATTCCTCAAGAGCGGCGCCGCATTGGCCGGCGGTTTCACCTTTGGAGCCGCCGCACCCGCGATTGGCCAGGAACATCACTCCCCACAGATGATCAAGGAGGGCAAGGATCAGATCGCCTACGGCGAGCGGTCCAGTCATGTCACCTCCGTACGCATCGCCCATGGTGGCAGGCCGTCACCCGATAACTGGGGGCTCACGTTTCATGTGGCGGCCCCGCTTCAGGATTCGGTCGGCGTGATCACGCCATCCTCGCTCCACTACATGGGGACGACGCGCGGCGCATTCCTGCCGGACGTCGATCCGAAGGAGCACCGTCTCATGATTCACGGCCTCGTGGATCGTCCGCTGACGTTCACCATGGACGACTTGAAGCGGCTCCCGTCCGTGACGCGCCTGCATTTCATCGAGTGCGCGGGCAACCGATCGTCGCGCCGGGCGAAGAACGTTCAAGAAACGCACGGCATGACGAGTTGCGCCGAATGGACCGGCGTGCTCCTGTCGACGCTGCTCAAAGAGTGCGGCCTGAAAAGCGGTGCCTCCTGGTTCGTCGCCGAAGGGTCGGAGGAAGTGAAGGGAGCCTCGAGCATGCCGATCGCCAAGGCGATGGAGGACTGCATCGTCGCCTACGGCATGAACGGCGAGGCCGTGCGGCCGCAGAACGGGTTTCCGCTGCGGCTGATGGTTCCCGGCTTCGAAGGCATCTTTCACACCAAGTGGCTGCGGCGCATCAAGGTGGTGGACCGCTACTACATGAACTACAACGACTTCGGTCATCTCGATCGGGATCCGAAGGTCGCGGCGTTGGACTATCAGATCGGGCCCAAGTCCGTCCTCACGTTCCCTTCCGCGGGACAACAGCTGCCCGGCAAAGGCTTCTACGAGATCAGCGGCCTGGCCTGGTCCGGTGGCGGCGCCATCAAGTTGGTGGAGGTCTCCACCGATGGTGGCAAACGTTGGAACAAAGCCGAGATCAAGGGAACCGCCCAGCGCATGGCGCACGCGCGGTTTGGCTACACGTGGAATTGGGACGGACAAGATACCGAGCTGCAGTCGCGCTGCACGGACGAACTCGGTCAGGTTCAACCGTCGCGGGCACAGATTGCGAAGTACTGGAACAAGCCATTCGACGCGACGTTCAGCGTGCCTGGTCTCGACAACAGCATTCAGCCGTGGCGGATCGCCAGTGATGGGAGCGTCACCAATGGCTTTGCTTAAGGTGCTCGCGTTGGCGTTGCCTGCGTTGCTGATTGGCGGCGCCACCGGGCTGGCGCAGTCGGCGACCCAACTTCGCGCGGACGCTTCGTCGGGGCAAGCGTACGGCGTGGGACGCACGCCGACCGCGGAGGAAATCCGCGCCTGGGATATCGCCATCGGTCCGACGGGAGAGGAACTGCCCCAGGGGCGAGGAACGGTCAGGGAAGGCGCGCAGCTTTATCGCGCGAAGGGCTGCGCGGGATGCCATGGGGCGTCAGCCATCGACGGCAAGGCTCCCATTCTGAAAAGCAAAGCTGCCCCGAATGCTGACATCTGGGCACGCGGACGAATACTGCCGCTTCGTGCGCCGTTCGCGACGACGGTCTGGGATTACATCAATCGGGCGATGCCTCTCAACCGAGAGGGAACGCTAACCGCCGATGAGGTCTACGCGCTGACGGCGTACATGCTCTTCATCAACGATGTCATCCGGGAGGACGAAGTCCTCGATGCCAAGAGTCTGCCGATGGTGAAGATGCCAATCGGCAGTGATTACGCGTCCCTCCCTGAGTGGAAGCCCAGGACGCCAAGGCTGAAAGGTTACCCCCACTAGGACCCCTAACCGGCAGGAAACAGCAACGCCCTTGCCCATTCATTCTTCGCCGACAGGTGGTAGACCAGCGCGCGCGAGAGCTCGGGCACCCACGCCGCTGCCGGGATGAAACCGGTGAACATCAAGCCGTGCTCCTCATCAACACACCACGCGCCGAGCTGGTGCGCGTCTGGCTCGACCCGCTCGTTCGCGTTGAGGCGCTGGGCCACCATCCAATCGGGCTCGACGGGCAGCTTCAACCGCATCTGCAATCCGCTGCCGAGTGACGGATGCTTCACTTCGGCATCCAGTTCCAACCGCGCGTGCGTGTCGGTGGCGAACTCGAGATCGGCATCCAGGCGGTGCACGTCGTTCGACGCCAGAATCCACGGCCGTGGTTCCACGTGCACCAGTTGCGCCAGCTCCTCGGGCGCGAACGGCGAGTCGGCGGCGCCGCGCTGCTGATACATCTCGAGAATCCCCACCATTTCGTCAGGCGTCAGCCGCATGCCCTGCTTGGGATGCGGCGTGGCCGCCACCTGGCCACCAAAGGCGTCGGCCAGCGCCGCGGCTTCCGCGTAGGCGTCGGCCATCTGCAGGGCCATGGCATGCAGTGCGATCGACTGCGCCAGCGGGTAATTGTCGGCAGTGAGCGAGACCGAGGCATGCAGGCTGATGGTGCGGGCCACCGGGTCGGCGACATACGCGCTGAGCGACGCGTACCGGTTGACCGCGGCCAGTCGAGTCCAGGTGGACTCGTCCATCGGCACGTCGGCGATCAGGTCGGTCTCGACATGCAGCGTCGTGAGCGCCACCCCTTGAAACTCGCGAGACGGCGCGACCCAGACCCGCTGCTTCAGGGATGACGCCCACCAGGTGAACGAGGTCTTCTCCTGCACCGCCCACTCCGCTTCGATCTGCATGCGGGCGGTCAGAAACCGCAGTACGTCTTCGACGAATTCCACCAGTGGCGACTACTCCTGCCAGCAATGGTACATCGCAATCGACGCCGCCACGGTGACGTTCAGCGAGTCGATCGCGGTGGTCATCGGGATGCGGACGCGCAGGGTGGCGGCCGCCAGCGCCGCGTCGCTCAGGCCGTCGCCCTCGGCGCCGACCATCAGGGCGAGCTTCGGGTGCCGCGCGACATCGCGCAGCGGCACCGCGTCGGAACGCGGCGTGAGCGCGGCGACGGTGAAGCCATCGGCCTTGAGATCGGCCATCGCTCCCGGCCACTGCGGCGCGGTCACGAACGGCACCACCAACGTCGCCGCCATCGAGGTGCGGATGGCCTTGCGATACAGCGGATCGCCGCACGACGGACCCAGCACCACCAGACCCACGCCGAACGCGGCCGCGGTGCGAAACAGGCCACCGATGTTGTCGGGATTGCTCACGCCCTCCATCACGAGCACCCGCGATAGCGGTCCGGTGGCGATGCGATCCAGATCAGGCAAACCCAAAGAAGGCGGGCGATGCGCCAGCGCGAGGCAGCCGCGATGGAGGTTGAAGCCGGCAATGTCGTTCATCAGCGCCTGCGCGACGACATAAATCGGTGCGTTGGTCAGCGGCAGAACAGCGCCAAGGTTCTCGGCAGTAGCCGCGGTCAGCAGGATGGAATGCAGCTGCCAGCGCGGAAGGTTCAGCAGTTGACGCACGACCAGCCGTCCTTCGGCCACGAACAATCCGCGCTCGACAAGCCGGGCGGGATCGAGCAGATGGTGATAATCGGCGACGCGCGCGTCGTCCAGCGCCTGGATGGGGATCGGCGAAGGCATCAGCGGGAATCGGCGTCCCTCTGCGTAACCTGCGCCATCCGCGGCCCTGGCACGCCCATCTGCGTCAGTGCCATTCGTTCTTCTGCACCACCGGCATCTGTAACGCGCGCTCACGGTCGAGATCCAGCGAGCCGACGTGCAGCGACAGCGGCGATTGCACCCACTTGTAGATCGACTGTGAGAAGAGCACCGTGAACCGCGACGCGCACTGGTCGAGCGCCACATGATCCATCTGCGGGAAGAGCGCCTTGAGCGCGGTGCCGACCTCGGAGGGCGACATCTTCTCGCCGGCATACAGGTGCAGGCAGGCGTCGAGCACGGGGAAGGGCATCAGCTCGTGTTCGGCGACCTGCGCATCGGCGAGCTCCGGGCCGGGATCGGTGCCGAGCGTCGCCGACACACCCTTGAACCCGAAGCGGCGCTCCAGGCGTTCGAGCAGCGCGATGACGACGGTCTTGGGCACGTTGGCGATCACCGACAACGCGCCTTCGAGATCGCCGCCGATGGTGGTGTAGCCCACAGCTTTCTCGCTCATATCGCCGGTCTGCAAGAACAGCGCGCCCGACGAGTTGGCCCAGTTCCACATCCGCTGGCCGCGCACGCGGGCCTGGATGTTCTGCCGCGTCAGCTCGGTGATGGCCTGGCCGCCGAGCATCTCGGTGGTCGCGGCCACCTCGCGATCGGTGGCCTCGTCGATCGGCACGGTCTTCAGCGTCACGCCGAGTTCATCGGCCAGTTGCTGCGCCGCGTGTTTGGTATCGGCCTGCGAATGCCGGCTCGGCATGTAAAACGCCGCGATCGCGGCGCCACCCGTGATCAACTGCGACGCGCGCCAGGCCACCAGCAGGGTCAGCATGGAATCGCGACCGCCCGACAGGGCGATGCCCAGCGACTTGAAAGCGCCGGTTTTCTCGTAGTAACTCTTCACGCCGAGCGCCAGCGCCTCAAACAGATCATCGAGCGCGCGCTCGCGGGGATCCGCGGCCGGACCGCTGCTGGCGGGCAGGAAGAAGTTGCCGCCATCCGGCGACGGATAGGCGAGTCGCGATCGGTCGGCGGTGGCTGCCGTCACGCGCACCGAGGGCACGGTTTCGCGCTGCAGGCGGAACGCCTCGCAGTCGCTGCGCCAGGTCGTGTTCTCCATGCGGAGCCGGCGGGTGCGATCCAGATCGACCACCGACGCCCACCAGCCCTGCTCGAACCGCGGCGCTTCAAACACCAGCCGCCCGTTCTGAAAAATGAAGCCGCCGCCGTCGTAGATCAGCCCGTCCTGGCCGCCCACCGCGTTGGCGTAGAGCAGCACGGCCTGGTTGTCGGCCGCGCGGGTCGCCAGCATCTCGCGGCGGGTCGAGTCGATGCCCATGCGATAGGGCGAACTCGACACGTTGACGACAATCTCGGCGCCGGAATAACAACGCCGGCGCATGGGGCCGTCGGGCGACCATGCGTCTTCGCAGACCTCCACGGCCACCTCGCCGAAGTCGAAGCTGAACAGGTAGTCGCCGAGCGGCACACCGCCGGCGTCGAGCGCCAGCCCGGGCCCGCCGCGCGAGAAGGTGCGGCCTTCGTAGAAGACGTTGTAGGTCGGGAGCTTCTCTTTCGGTACGAGGCCGACGATCGCGCCACGATGAACGACCGCGACGGAGTTGAAGAGTTGCGCGCCCACCGACACGGCCAGGCCCAACACGTAGACCGTGCTGTAGCCGGCTGTTTCGGCGGCAAAGCGGTCGAGCTCGCGGCGCTGGCCATCGAGAAAGCCCCGCCACTGCACGAGATCTTCCGGCGGATAGCCGCCGATCGCCTGCTCGGGAAAGGCGCCAATCGTGACCTCGGCCTCGCCCATGGCGCGCGCCACCTCGATCAAGCGGTCGACGTTGGAGGTGACCGCCCCCACGGTGGGGCTGACACTGGCTACCGCCAGTTTGGCCAGGCGCATATCGGATGCAGCTTAACAGGGTTGGGACCCCGGCCGCCGTGCCGCGCGTCATAGTGAGCAACCATGGAACTCGTCAAACAGTGGGGCCTCGGCCTGGTCGTCTTCGTCCTGATGGATGCAGTGTGGCTCGGGTTTGTCGCCAATGCCTTCTACAAGCGCGAGCTCGGGCCGCTGCTGCGCCAGCACGCCAACGGCAACCTCGATCCGCGCATCCTGCCAGCGGTGCCGCTCTACGCGCTGATCGTGCTCGGTCTCGCCGTCTTCGCCTTGCCGCGGGCGCGCGTCGGCGCGGTGGGCGAGGCGGCCGTGTGGTGCGCCTTCTTCGGCGTGATTGCCTACGGCGTGTATGACCTCACCAACTACTCGACCATGCAGGGCTTTCCCCTCAAGGTGGCGGCCATCGACATGTTCTGGGGCGGGGTCGTGTGTGCGGTGACCGGCGCCGCCATGCATGCGCTTGGTCGCAGCTGACTACTTGACCATCTGTTTTTCACCCAGCCACCTCGACGCGTGCGGTACCTTGCGGCGCTTGAGGCCGAAGTGTTCCACCGCATATTGCTCGAGGTGCGCCATGGCGTCGGGCACTGAGTCGGTCACCAGCATCAGGTCGAGGTCGCCCGCCGATACCGTGCCGGCCTCGACCATCGTGCGGACCATGGCGAGAAACGGCGCCCAGTAGTCGCGGCCCATCAGTACCACGGGGAACCGCAGGATCTTCCGCGTTTGGATCAACGTGAGTGCTTCGGTGAGCTCGTCGAGCGTGCCGAGGCCGCCCGGCATCACCACGAAGGCGTACGAATACTTCAGCAGCAGCACCTTGCGGACGAAGAAGTAGTGGCAGGTGACCCAGCAATCCAGATACGGGTTGTGGCCTTGCTCCATCGGCAGCTTGATGTTGCAGCCCACCGACCGGCCGCCGGCCTCACGCGCCCCACGATTGGCGGCTTCCATCACGCCAGGGCCGCCGCCGGTCATCACCGTGAATCCCATCTTCGCCAGCGCGCCGCCGACCTCCCGTGCCATGGCGTAGTAGCGATGGTGCTCGTCGAACCTCGCCGATCCGAACACGGTGACGCACGGCCCGACGAAATGCAGGACGCGAAAACCGCGCACGAAATCGCGCACCGCCCGCATCAGCAGAAGGAAATCTCGGACCCGGGAATGGGGGCCTTCAAGCAGTGTGCGATCGGGCTCAGGCATAGAAGGATATAGTGTAGAGTCTAAGCCTTATGTCCCGACAGGTTAGCTTTGTCTTTGCCGGCATCGTGTCGGCCCTGCTCGCGTTGCCCGAAGCGGCTGTGTCCCAGACCAGCCCACCTCCGACTGCACAGGCCGCCGCCGCGACCCGCGGTAGCGTGGTCGACATTTCCGGCGCCGTGATTCCCGACGCCCAAGTGGTGGTGCGCACCCGCGACGGAAAGTCGCTGACCATTCGCACCGACGGTGGCGGGCAGTTCGACGCCGGCACGCTCGCCACGCAGGTCCGCGTCACCTCCGAAGGCTTCGAACCGGCGGACGTCTCGGTCAGTGGCTCCGGCCCGGTCTACGTCATCCTGCGGCCGCTGAATTTTGCGGACTCGGTGGTCGTCACCGCCACCCGCGGCGCCCAACGCCTGCCGAGCGCCGCCAGCGCCACGGTGATTACCTCCGCCGAACTGAACAACCTGGCGGCTGGTGCGCTGGACGATGCGCTGCGATCGACACCGGGGTTCACGCTGTTCCGCCGCAGTTCCTCGCGGGTGGCGAATCCCACCACCCAGGGCGTTACCTTGCGTGGCGTCTCCGGTTCCGGTGCCAGCCGCACGCTGGTGCTCGCCGACGGCGTGCCGCTGAACGATCCGTTTGGCAGCTGGGTGTACTGGAACCGCGTGCCGCAGGCCGCGGTCGATCGCGTCGAGGTGGTACGCGGCGCGACGGGCGACCTGTATGGCGCCGGCGCGCTTGGTGGCGTGGTGCAAGTGCTGACGGTTCAGCCGACCCGCACCCGTGCCCGCGCCACGTTTGACGGCGGCTCGCACGATACCTTTCGTGGTTCACTGTTTGGCGCCGCTGAACGCGAAGGCTGGTCAGCCGCCGGTGCTTACGAGGGCGTGCGCACCGACGGCGCCTTCATCGTCGGCTCCGAGGTCCGCGGGGTGGTCGACACCAAGGCCGACAGCGACTATCAGACCGGGTTTGTCACCGTCGGCCGCCGCCGCGACAACTGGCACGCCACCCTGCGCGGCGCCGGTTATACCGAGGCACGCGGCAACGGCACGCGGGTCCAGGTGAACACCACCGATTGGCGCCAGCTATCGCTTGAAGCCGGTGGACTCGTCGGCGGGGGCGTGCTGCAGGTGCAGACCGCCGCGAGCAATCAGGATTACTACCAGACTTTTTCGTTCGTGTCTGCCGGGCGCGCCGCCGAGCGGCTGACCTTCGCGCAGACCATCGATACCTCGCACGCCATGGCCAACGGCCAGTGGACCCGTCCGCTCGGGCGCGTCACCATGATCGTGGGCGCCGACTATCGCCGCACCGAGTCAGCGCAGGACGAACTGCGCTACGCGCTGGTCAGCGGCGTGAACACCGCGAACGGCCCGTTCGCCTCGGGTGGCACCGAAACGGTGGGCGCCGTCTACGCCCGTGCCAATGTCGCCGCGACCGGCGCCCTGACCTTCGAAGTCGGCGCCCGCGCCGACCGCTGGAACTCGGAACCGTTGAACCCGGCCGACCCGACCAAACAGGTGAACTTCGTCAGCCCGCGCGGCGCCGTCGCCTGGCGTCGGGGCCGCTACCAGATGCAGGCCTCGGCGTATTACGCCAACCGCACCCCCAGCCTGAACGAGCTCCATCGACGGTTCGCCGCGGGCACCGCCATCACCAACGCCAATCCCCAGCTCGAGCCCGAGACGCTCACCGGTGTTGAAGGTGGCGTACTCACCCAGTTCTGGCGTGCCTCGTTTCGCGCCACTGCGTTTTTCAACGACCTCGACGGCGCTATCGCCAACGTCACCCTCACGCAGACGCCGACCCAGACCATTCGACAGCGCCAGAACTCCGACAGCATCCGCGCCAAGGGCGTCGAGTTCGAGCTCGATACACGGCTGACGCAGACGCTGAGCGTCAATGGCCAGGTAGTGTTCACCTCGAGCCACTTCCGCGGATCGGTGGCGACCCCGGCACTGACCGGGAAGACCGTGCCGCAGGTGCCGGCGGTGCAGGGGGGATTCGGCGTCACCTGGGCCGAGCCGCGCTGGTTTACCGTCGCCACGCAGGTGCGCATGAGCGGCGAGCAGTTCGACGATGACCTCAACACGGCGTCGTTCAAGTTGGGGTCATACGCCGTCTGGGACGCCAACCTGAGCCGGGCCATTGTGCGCGGGCTCAACGCGTTTATCGCGGTCGAGAACATCACCGACGAGGAATACGACACGGCTCGCACGCCGCTGCGCCAGGTCGGCTGGCCACGGACGGTGCGCGTCGGCGCGCGCGTCAGCTGGCAGTAGGCCACCGAGAAAATGCAGCCACAGATTAGGCACAGATTAGACACCGACTATTTTCCAAGCCCCAAGCCCCAAGCCCCAAGCCTCAAGCCCCAAGCCCCGAGACCGAGCGATGCGTGTAGTCATGGTGTTGGCAATCGGGTTGATGGCAGAGGCGGCAACCGCGTAGCCGATCGAGCGCGGTGTGCGCCTGCTCAAGCAATAGCCGGGTTCGGCGCTACAATCGAATCAGTGCCTGCGACCATCCTGTTCGACGGCGAGTGCGCGTTCTGTGAGGGAGCCGTGCGTTTCATCGCAACGCGCGATGGCGGCCGGTTCCGCTTCGGCGCCTCCCAATCGCCGCAGGCGGCGGCATTGCTGGCCACTTTTGGTGTCACCCGCGAGGCCGCGCGCAGCATCATCCTGATCGAAGACGGCCACATCTATCTGCGGTCTACCGCTTCACTCAAGATTGCCAGCACGCTGACCGCCCCGTGGCGATGGGCGGCCGTGCTGCTGTGGGTGCCGTTGCCGATTCGCGACGCGGTCTACAACCTGGTGGCCGCGGTCCGGCGGCGCATTGCCGGCGTCTCGAACGCCTGCGAAATCCCGCCGCCGGAAATCCGCGCGCGCATGATCTGACGGGCGGGCAAATTGGGGATACGATGGCGAGCGAAATGCTCAAGCGATCGGTGCTCGTTCTCCTGACCGCGGCCGTGGTCGCCGCCTGCTCCTCCGGCCAGTCACCAACTGCACCGACGACGATCACGGCGGCGCCACCACCGATTGTCGTGCCGCTACCCACCACCGTGCCGGGCGTGCTGACCCTGGTGCTGCCAATCGATGCCGCGGACCTGGCGACCACCGCGTTCGGCATCGCACCGTACGGCTACCACGGCGCCGATCATGCGGAGGATGGGCATCCAGGCTGGGACGTGGAATATCGCCTCGGCGGCATCGTCCGCGCTGCTGCAGCTGGCATGGTGCAGAGTGTGTTTCCCGATCCGTCGGTGGCGGGCCGCTCGACGGTGCAGATCGAGCACGTGATCGGCACGCACTTCTATCGCACCGTATATACCAATCTCGCGTCGGTCACTCCCGAGATCATTCCGGCGGCGGCCGTGCGCGCGGGACAGTCGCTGGGCGTCGCCGGCACCGTGTCGCAGACGGTCGGAACGACGCCGATCACCTACGCCATGACGCACTTTCAGCTGGACGACTTCGAGTACTACCGGGAAATTCCGAATCCGAACGCCGTGACACCCGAGCCGTTCCTGGCCGCCGATGCCAAGCTGTTCTTCGATCGCATCTTCAGTGGGGCCGTCTTCAGCACCGAGTTGGTGGAGCCGTACGCCTCGAACCAGCGCGACCTTCGGTTTCCGGCGTCGCGCACCTGGACGCGTGTGAGTGGCGACGGTCCGGCCGGCATCAGGTTTACGCGGGTCGCGGCTCGCAACCCCAACTACGACTACGCGATCCTCGCGGAATCCGGCACGGCGATCGAGACCGGTACGGTGACGCTCGCTCTGACCGCGCGGCCGTTTCCATCGATCGATCTGGTGTCGGCCACCGGTCGACGGTTGGGCGTTTACGACATCGTCTCCGACCAGATGCGGCTGGTGCTGGCCAACCCGGGCGCCAGCCGTCCGGTGGACGTGAACGCGGCGAGCACGTATCGCACGCCGCGCTGATCAAGTGGCCAATGTCTCTAATGCACCACGAGCTGTGTCCTGCCCGCGCCCAGCGGCGACTGCCTCGTATAGAAGTGCGCGTAGAGCTTGCCCGCCACCAGGTCTTCTCGATCCCGCCCACGTAGTGTTAGCGTGCCGGCGCCTGAGATCTGATTCGGCGCCAGGAGGTGGGCGATGATCGGTCCCGGTTTGTCGCCGTCGCTGCGTTGCAGCGTTAACGCCAACACCCGGTCGGTACCGAGGGCGGCCGTCGTCGCGTCGTAGCGCAGCGCGCCGGTGGTCGGGTCGTAGCTGAACTTCACGGCGGCCAGGCCGACCATGGTGTCGACGCTCACGGCGAGCGGCGCGGCACCGTTGACCAGCGGAGGCGTGCTGAACGGCGCGCGGCGCGGCTTGGTGGATTGCTCCCAGCCATACGCGTATTTCAACAACGTCGCTTCAGTGAAGGCGCCACCGAGCAATTCGATTCCGATCGGCAGGCCATCGGTGGTGAAGCCCGCCGGCATTGAAATGGCCGGCAGCCCCGTCGTCGCGCTCAACTGGCAATTGGTGCCGCCTTGCGCTTCGCCAATCAACGCCGGCTTGCGTCGCAGGGTCGGGTAGGCGAGGGCATCGATGCGCTGTTCTTCGAGGGCGGCCAGCACCACGGCGCGCAGGGCACGGCGCTTCACGAAGGCCTGGCGATAGTGTTCCGTTTCCTTCTTCTCGGGTGCGTTACGCAGCCTGAACCCGGCGTCGAGCTGCTCGTGGTGCAGGCCGCGCTCGATAATCTCGCCGAGCGACTTCACCGGGGCATTCGGCTGCCTGGCCAGGTAGGCCGCCAGGTCGAACTTGAACTCGTCGCCAATCACGCTGCTGTCGCGCAGGAGATCATCGAGGCCGGGCACGATGATCTCGACAATGTCCGCGCCTTGCGCCTTCATGCCGTCGAGCGCTTTGCGTACCAGGTTGCCGACTTCATCATCTTCGGGCGCGGTGCCAAAAAATGCGCGCAACACGCCGATGCGCGCGCCCTTCAGTCCGCCTGGCGTCAGCGCGTCGCGATAGGTCGTGGGGATGTGCGAGGCGCCCTCGGCGGTGATCGGGTCAGTGGGGTCGGGCCCCACGGTGGCATCAAGCATGATCGCGAGGTCGGTCACGGTGCGCGCCAGCGGGCCGGCAATGTCCTGTGTCGACGAGAGCGGCATCACCCCGGTACGGCTCGACAGGCCATGTGTGCCGCGCAGGCCCACGAGGTTCTGGTTCGCGGCCGGAATGCGGATCGAGCCGCAGGTGTCGCTACCCATGCCGGCGGCGGCGAAGCTCGCACCGACCGCCGCGCCGGTGCCGCCACTGGATCCGCCGGGCACGCGCATCAAGTCGTAGGGATTGCGCGTCTGGTTGGTGAGCGACGAAATGGTCGTGATGCCGGCCGCTAGTTCGTGCATCGTCGTCTTGCCCAGAATCACGGCGCCGGCCTGGCGCAGCTTGCGCACCTGAAAGGCGTCGGCGGCGGGCTGCAACGTGGCGAGCCCGAGCGACCCGCCAGACGTGGGCATGTCGGCGGTGTCGTAGTTGTCCTTGATCAGCACTGGAATGCCGTGCAGGGGGCCTCGCACGCCCTTCTCGGCCCGCTCGCGATCCAGCGCGTCGGCTTCCTCGCGCGCGCGCGGATTGAGCATCACGATGGCGTTGAGGCGAGGGCCGGCTTGATCGTAGGCCTGGATGCGCGCCAGGTACGAGTCCACCAGTCCCCGCGAGGTGACCTTGCCGGCGGCCTGCGCGGCCTGTAGGTCGACAATCGACTGCTCATGCACCTCGAAGTAGTTGAGCACGGGCGCCGGTTGCGGGCGCGTGACCGGCTTGCGCTGTGCCGAGACCAGGGTCCACTGGCCGGCCAGCATCACCGTCGTGACGACGATTCCCACTGTTCGCGGCCGAATAAAGGTTTGGAAATGCATGCGCCTATTCTAGGCGCAGGGGCCGTCTCGACTTGACACCCTTATCTAACGAATGTCAGCATCTCGCCTTAGTTGGAGGGTGCGTGATTGCTCCGAGAGCCGTGAGAGAGATTTCGATCGCTGTGTTGACGGCCCTCGTGGTGGCCGCAGGGTTCTGGTCGACGGCCCCGGCCGAGGGGCAGGCCGCGCGCCCGGCTCGGCTGGCCGACGGCAAGCCAAACCTGAACGGGATTTGGCAGGCCCTCAACACCGCAAATTACGACCTGTTGTCGCACAACGCCAAGGCGGCTCTGGCGTTCCGCGCGGGCCCGGTCGTGCCGGTGCCGGCGGCGCCGGTGATCGCGTTCGGTGCGGTCGGAGCGGTCCCCGGTGGCGTCGGCATTGTCGAAGGCGACGAGATTCCGTACTTACCTGAGGCCGCGAAGAAGCAGAAGGCCAACCAGGAAGACTGGCTGAACCGCGATCCCGAGATCAAGTGCTACCTGCCCGGCGTGCCGCGCGCCAACTACCTGCCCCACCCATTTCAGATTCTTCACAGCGACAAGGCGATCTTCTTCTCGTACGAGTACGCCGGTGCCGTGCGCAACATCTACCTGAAAGATCCGGGCGAGGCGCCGGTCGATTCGTGGATGGGGCAGTCGGTCGGCAAGTGGGAAGGCGACACGCTGGTCGTGACCGTGACCGGTCTGAACGACCAGACGTGGTTCGATCGCGCCGGCAACCATCACACCGAGCAGATGAAAGTGGTCGAACGCTACACGCCGCAGGGGCCCGATCACCTTTGGTACGAGGCGACGATCGAAGATCCGGGGACCTTCAGCCGGCCATGGAAGATCCGCATGCCGCTCTACCGGCACATCAATCCCAACGCGCGGCTCAACCAGTTCAAGTGCGTCGAGTTTGTCGAAGAGTTGCTGTACGGCAAGCTCCGGAAAACCGCTCAGTAGGATCAGTAGGTAACTCTTCAGTAAGAGGGCGACATGGTGTTCAGGGTGCAGCGGTCAGCTGTCAGAATTCTCGCAGGCGCGGTTGCCGCCGTCGGCTTGGCATCGATCGGTGTGGCTCACCTGCAGGCGCGGCAGGCGCCGGCCGGCATCGCCAAGCCGTCGACCATGCCGCGAACCGCGGACGGCAAGCCCGATCTCCAGGGCACCTGGAGCAACGCCACGATTACGCCGATCGAGCGCCCGCAGGGCGTCAGCAACCTCGTGCTGAGCCAGGCAGAGGCCGCGACGCTTGAGAAGACGACCGCCGACCGCGTCGAACGGCTCAACAAGGATAGCGATCCAAATCGCACCGCACCGCCACAAGGCGGCGATGGCTCAACCGGCGCGGCCGGCAATGTTGGCGGCTACAATAACTTCTGGCTCGACCCCGGTGAACGCGTGGCGGTCGTCGATGGCCAGTTCCGCAGTTCGCTGATCATCGATCCGCCCGATGGCCGCGTGCCCGCCACGACGCCTGAAGCGCGCGCCCGCACCCAGGCGCGCATGAAGACGATGATGGGGCGGGGGCAGTACGATCACCCCGAGTTTCGTCCGCTGGCGGAACGTTGCCTGCTGTCGTTCGGTCCGACCACGCCGCTGATTCCCAACTACTTCTACAACAACAACCTGCAGATTGTGCAGACCGCCGACCACGTCATGATTCTCATGGAGATGGTCCACGACGCCCGGATCGTCCGGATCGGCGGCACCCACCTGCCCAAGCACATCCGGCCGTGGATGGGCGACTCGATCGGTCACTGGGAGGGCGACACGCTGGTGGTCGACACCACCAACTTCCCGCTGGCGCAGCCGTTCCGCGGATCGGCGGAACACCTGCGTGTCATCGAGCGCTTCCGCCGCGTCGATGCCAACACCGTCAATTACCGCTTTACGGTTGAGGACCCGACGACGTTTGCCCGGCCCTTTACCGGGGAAATTCCTTTTCGCGCGACAGACGAGTTAATCTATGAATACGCGTGCCACGAAGGCAACTACGCTTTGTCGAACGTGCTGAGCGGCGCGCGCAACGAAGAGAAACGCCTGGGGACCAAGAAATGACAACCCGAACAACCGTAAGCGTGCTGTTGCTGGGCGCGGGCCTGCTGGTGGCGGGCCCGACCGCCATTGCCCACCATGCGTTTGGCGCCGAGTTCGATCCGAATGCGCCAGTTCGCCTGCAGGGGAAAGTGATCCGGCTCGAGTGGGTGAACCCGCACACGTGGATTCACATCGAGACCGTGAAGGACGGGAAGCCCGAAGTGTGGATGATCGAGGGTGGCACGCCGAACACGCTGCTGCGCCGCGGTGTCACGCGCGAAACCGTCAAGGTCGGCACCGAGATCATCGTCGATGGCTACCAGACCAAGGATCACTCGCTGAAGCGCGCCAATGGCCGTGACGTGACCTTCACTGACGGCCGCAAGCTGTTCATGGGGTCGTCGGGCACCGGCGCGCCCAAGGACGGCCGCGATCCGGGGGAGGCGCCGAAGAAGCCCGGCGGCGGGCGTTAACGGCATGGTCCGGCTAAAGCCGGACGCCACATCAAGGCCGGACGCCACATCTAGGAAAACCCGATCCACCGGCCGGCGGCGGCCACGGTGAACCAGAGCGCCATCGACAGCGCGCCGACCAGCTGCTGGCGGCGCGCGGTGTTACCTACGGGCTCTGCCCGGGTCACGCGCGTCCGCACGGTGAACGCGAACACCAGCGCGATGGGCAGGGTCGTCATCTTGATCCAGAACGCGGTGCTGTAATAGCACTTGATCGGTTCCGACAGGAACAGCGGAATGCCGGTGAGCACCATGACGATCAGTGCAGTGATCATCCACGGCCGCGCGTCGCGCGCCAGTTCCGAGACGGCGCGACCTGTCAGCCCCAGCCCAAGCAACCGGAAGTCCACGAGCAGGATCGAGCCGCCGAGCAAGGCCAGCCCGAGCAGGTGCACCGACTCGATCACCGGGAACAGCCACACAGACCCGACCACGACCTGGCCCAGCCACAACGTCTCGCACCACTGAAAAAACGGCAGCAACATGGCGTGGCGGCCTCAGGGCGCCGGCGGCGGCACGACGCAGCCCGCCGCCCAGTTGACGAACGCCGGCTGCGGCTGAATGTCGCAGTCGAACCAGTTATAGGCAATCATCCGCCCGGCGACGATGATGGCGCCCCAGAGGACGAGCGACGCCAGGCCGGCGCGCCGCGCGGCTCGTGGCGTGATGATCGCGTGATCCCATTCAGCGATGCGCTGGTAAAGGCGCGAGTGGAAAAACCAGACGTTGAGGGCGGCCAGGATCAGGAAGATGACCTTGGCGCGGAAGAAGATGCTTTGGTAGGTGCGCACCGGGATGGCGTAGAACAGCAGGACCCCGGTGATGTTCATCACGATGAAGCCGCCGATCGTCCATGGCAGCAGTCGATCGGCGACCTGCGAAACCGGCACCTGTTTCAGGATCAGACCGAGCAACCGGAGGTCGAGAATGACCGCGAACCCGACGAACAGCGTGAGCGCGAGCACGTGGCTCGACTCCACGATCGGGTACATGTAGATCGACTCGTGAAGGGCGAGGCTGCCTTCGGTGGCAGCCAGCCATTCGCAAAACGCCAGCAGCGACATAGCTAGGGCTTCACCGGAGTCGGCACCACGAACTTGCTGTGGCAGCTGGTGCAGACGTCGTAGATATCGCCGCCGACGGTGAACAGCGTGTCCTTGTCCTTGGCCTCGATGGCCTTGAGGGCGCGGCCGCTGGCTTCAATCAGGGCCTGGGCATCCTTGATCCAGTCCGCCGAGCCGCCGGATCGGGTCGGCAGCATCAGCAGATTTCCCGACTCCGCCAACTGGATGGCAGACCCGCGCACGCCGGCCCATTCATCGTCGGTGGCCGGGAATTTCTCGAACGTGCCCTCCAGGGTCATGATCGTGCCGACCGACTCCCAAATGACGTCGGCCGCCGGATCGAGGACGTTGAGCATCAGGTCCTTCATGTTGACGGTGGTCTTGAAGGGCGGCGGTGGCGGGGGCGCGGGCGAACTGCAGGCCGGCACGACCAGCAAGGCAAACGGAAGAAGCCACGCAAACTTTCGCATTGGCCACCATCTTAGCCGACGCGCCGGGTTATGGAAACGTGATCTCGGTGGCCGGCGGTCCGGGGCGGGCGACGAACCAGGGCACCGCGCCGACCGCGGGCAGGTGGCGCTGGTAGGCGCGGATCCATTCCTCGGCAAAGGCCTCGGCGTCGTGGGTGGCGGTGAGCGCCCACACGCTGCCACCGAAGCCGGCGCCAAAGCTGCTGGCGGCAAAGGCACCGGTCTCGCGGGCGAGGTTGGCGAGGGCGATGGTCTCGGGGATCTGGTTGCCGAGCAACGACTCCGCCTCCAGTTGCGAGGCGCGCGACAACGCGCCCAGCGCTGCGCGATCGGTGGTGGCAAACGCTTGCGCGGCGAGCGGGGCGCGCCGGTCTTCGTTGACGAAGTGCCGGAGGCGCTTGCGCAGGTCGTTCGGCGGAAACTCGCCGGTGGCGGCATCGACCCAGCGGTCGAAACACGCGAGCGCAGCCGGTGTGCTGGCCAGGGCGGCGGCCAGTGAGCGGGCGGGTGCCCCGGCGTGTTGGTTCCAGAGGGCGTGCAGCGCGCGCGCCGCGTCGGCGGCGCGGTTGTAGCGGGCCATCACCGACCCCGCCTTGTCGGCTCGCACGCCGCTCGACGCGATCACGAACGTCCATTCCGCCGGCATCGGCACCTCGCTCAGTGACGTCACCGGCACGAAGCGATACAGGCTGGCGTGTCCGTGGCGGCAGGTGAGAATCGCCGTGTGGTCTTCGCTGCCTCCGTGCGTGCCCACCCCGGCGGTGCTGGGCAGGCCGTCGTAGTCGAGTCCGTTCTCCACGCACCCGAGGTACCAGGCCAGATGTTGCACGGTCGGCAAATGCCGATGCCACTCGTCGCGTTCGTGCAGACACGCGCGGGCGATCAGGGCGGCGGCGACGCCGACCACGAGCGCGCTCGAGCTGCTCAGCCCGGACGCGCGTGGCAGGTCGCTGGCAATTGCGATCTCGGCGCCCAGTGTGCAGCCGGGGAAGTTCAGGAACAGCCGTCGCGCCACCACGTGCACGTAGCGCCGCAGGCCCCGATACTCCGGCGGCGCCTCGGCCGACGGATCGACCTCGACGATCTGGCCATCGCGAATGTCGCCGACGCGCACCACCCCGTCACTGCGCGAACGGGCCACCAGGGCAATGCCGCGCGGCACGGCGGCCAGCAGCGAGTGTCCGCCCGCATAGTCGGTGTGCTTGCCGAAAATCTCGACGCGTCCTGGTGAGAAGCGATACCACTCGGGCCGGCCGTTGAGTACGGTGCCGCCACGCTCATCGAGTTCGCGAAACAGCGCCGCCCGCGACCGGGCGTCGTCGCCGGTCATCCCGATGCGCTCGAAGTGGGCCGCGAATGCGTCGATCATGGGCGCGGCTCCAGTCCGGCGAGCCGCGCCGTCACGAGGGGGATGTCGCCTGGGCGGGAGAGGTCCAGCACCGCGCCGCGCGCGCGCACCACCTGGAACGTGGTGCCGGTGGTGATGGCCATGGCCACGGCCTGGGGTAACTCGTACTCGCCGCGCGCCGACACCGGCACGTCGGCGCAGGCCTGGAAGATCCGCTGGTCAAACCGCCACAGGTTCATGCTGACGAGCGCGTGAGGCCCCGCCGCGGCGAGCTGGGCCGCCGGGGGCTTCTCGACGATGGCCTGAAGAGCACCGGCCGGGTCGACCTGCAGCAGCGCGAACCCGGCCACGCGATCGACAGGAAAGCCACTGTCACGCACCAGCGCCTCACGGTCGAATGCCGGCAGTCCGGGACCATCGAGCGCAACCAGTGACCGCAGCACGTCGACAGGATAAAGGTTGTCGGCGTTGAGCACCAGAAACGGATCCTCGCTCGCGAACGCCTGTCCGGCCAGCACCGCCCGCGCCGTGCCGTCGGCGACTGGTTGAACCGCAAATGCCAGCCGCAGCCGCGCCGGCCGCCCCGCTCCGCTGAAGTAACCGTGCACGGCCTGGTGGTCCGGCGCGACGACCAGGCAGACGTCGAGGCAGCCGGCATCAGCCAGCGCGTTGAGCACGTGATCCAGAAACGGGCGATCGCCCGTGCCGACCGGCATCATGCCCTTGGCGCCGGCCGCGGCGGCCGCCTGCTGCGCCGCTGTCAGCCCGGCCTGCTCGCCGGCCGATTGCATCCGACGGCCGAGACCGCGGGCCAGCAGCAGCGCCTTCATGCTCCGGTGTTCCCGAACCGCTCAGTGTGCACGCGCTTCAATGTTACAGTGCGTGGCAGGAGCGGGTCATGAATCTCAAACAGTTGTCCGCGATCGTCTGCGCCACGCTTGCCGCCAGCGCCTTCACCTTGAACGCGCAAAATCCGCAGCCGCCGCGCCCGGCGCCCGCCACCCCGGCGCCCGGTGCCGACCCGTACGCGAGTAATCCGAATGCGGGGGCCACTCAGTTTCCCCTCGCGGCTCCAGCCGGGAAGGACAGCGGCGCCAAGGCGATGGCGCCCGCGGGCGCGACCAATCAGGGGGCGTTCGACCCGGCCACGTGGAAGTACGGATCGACGTTTGCGCCGCCATCGGGATCAAAAGTGTGGAACCCCGCCAAGCTCAAGCTGATGCAGGGCGGCAAGGTCACGGGCGGCACGCTGTTCGCGTCCACCGATCCATCAACCTACTGCGCCATGGCCAACGCCGGCTACGACTTCATCTGGACCGAGATGCAACACGGGCAAACCGACTGGCAGGCCGTGGCGCGGATGTGGCGCACCTGTCCGTTCGCGAAAGCCGTGCCCGGCGCGCGCGTCGCCTACACGGATGAGCGCGAGATTCAACACGCGCTCGACGCCGGCGCGCTCGTGATCGTGGTGCCGACCGTCGATACCGTGGCGGAGGCCATTCAGGCTCGAGACTGGACTTATTTCCCGCCCCTCGGCCGGCGCAGCAATGGCGGCGGCCAGGCGTTCGATGCCGCGATGTGGGGCGGTGTGCCAGGCGGCTATCGCAACACGGTCAACGACAACGTCGTGCTGGTGCTGATGATCGAGACGCTCGAAGGCTTGAAGAACGCGGACGAGATCGCGAAGGTGCCCGGCGTGAGCGCCATCTTCGCGGCCAGCGGTGATTTGGCAAATTTCTCGGGCTACCGGCAAGGCACGCCCGACTACGAGCGAGCGATCAACATCGTGCACGACGCCGCGGTGAAGGCCGGGGTGCGGCTGTGTGGTCCGTTCGCCTGGCGCGATCGCCCGGACTTTAGCTGCTTCCAGGCCGGCAGCGAAACGGCGGCCATTGCGCGGGGCGCCGCCGCGGAGCTGGGGACCCTGGCGAATACGCAGGGACAGCCCGACGCCGGGCCGTTTGCCGCCAAGCCCAAGCCGTGACGGCGGGGTGATAAAAACGTTCGTCGCCAGACGTCACCGGGTGTAGTATTTCCGGCGTGAGGACCCACGCATGTTACAAATGGATGGATTGAATCGACGCTCGTTCCTGAGGAACGCCGGACTAACCGCTCTCGCCGGAGCGGCCGCGGGCAGCAGCAACCCCTTGATGGCCGCCGCTGCGGGTGCCGCCTTTCAGGCACCCAGCAACGGGAAGTACGACTTCGAGACTATTTATAACCGGTTCGGCAGCCATTCGACCAAGTTCGATCAGCAGATCCGGGTCTACGGCAAGGGCAGCGTGGAAGTCGGCATGGGCATCGCCGACATCGACTTCAAGGCGGCGCCGTGCATCACCGATGCGCTCAACGCCCGCATGAAGCACGAGAACTGGGGCTACCTCGACATGGGCGAGGCGACGCCGATGATGACCGAGGCGGTGGCCGCCTGGAACAAGAAGC
>SHUG01000057.1 GCA_009694735.1 Acidobacteriota bacterium
CGGCCCAGCGCGGCCAGCGCCGAGCCAACGCGGGGCGCGCCGGCGGCAAGCCCACCGTAGGACCCGTCCACATGCAGCCACACCGCGAGTCGTGCGCAGACGTCGGCGATCGCACAAAGGGGGTCGATCGCGCCGGTGTTGACGTCGCCGGCATTCGCGACCACGCAGACGATGTGGCAGCCGGCGGCGCGGTCGGCCGTGATGCGCGACTCCAGCGCGGCAACGTCGATGCGGAACTCGGCGTCCACCGGCACCGCGACGATCGCATCGCGGCCAAGGCCCAGCATGGCGGCGGCCTTCGGCGTGGACATGTGGGTCATCGCCGAGGCGTAAATGCGCGGTCGCCCAGGCAACACCGAGACGCCGTACTGGTTCAGGTCTAGATCGGTGCTGGCTCGGAGCGCCACTGCAAGGCCGGCAAAATTCGCGAATGAGCCGCCACTCAGCAGCACGCCCGTGCCGGCCGGGTCGAAGCCGACCATCGACTTGAGCCACTCGATGACCACATGCTCCACCGTCGTCGCCGACGGCGCGGAACGCCACGACGTGACGTTCTGGTTGAGCGCCGATGCCAGGAGGTCGGCGGCGACGCCGGCAAAGCTGCCGGACGACTGCACGTAGCCGAACATGCGCGGGTGACCGTTCTTGCGGCCGAGGGCCGCGAGTGCGGCGAACTGACTCATGACCGTGTCGACTGATTGCGGATCATCAGGCAGCGGTGCAGCCACGAACTGTGAGAGCTCGCGCGCGCTGACCGCGGGATACACCGGCGCGTCGGCGCTCGAGTCAAAGTAGCGAAGGACCCATGCGAGTGCGGCCTGGCCCAGCACTTCCCGCTCAGCCGCTGATAGCTCGATTCCGTGTTCGCTCATGGGTTCGTTGAAAAATACTCAATCACGGCATCCGCGGTCTTGGCGCCGACCACGCTCGCCAGTTCCTCTCGGGTCGCGCGACGCACGCCGGCGAGGCTGCCGAACATCGTCAGCAGCGTCTTGCGCCGGCGCAGTCCGATGCCGGGGACGCCGTCCAGTTCCGACCGCAGGTCGCGCTTCGTGCGCGACTGCCGGTGGAACGTGATGGCAAACCGGTGGGCCTCGTCGCGGATGCGCTGCAACAGGTGCAGGGCGGAGCCGTGCCGGTCGAGCGCGAGCGGCTCAAGGCTGTCGCGCGTAAACACCAGCTCCTCTTTCTTGGCCAGGCCGACCGCCATCAGGTTCGACAGCCCCACCGTCTCGAGCGCCCCGTAGGCGGCGTTCAGCTGCCCCTTGCCGCCGTCGATCACAATCAGGTCGGGAAACGGCCCGCCGTTCTCGAGCACTCGGGCATAGCGACGGCGAACCACTTGCTCCATTGCCGCGAAGTCGTCAAGGAATCTGACGGGATCCGGGGTCCGGGATCCGGGATCCGGATTGATCTTGAACTTGCGATACTCGGCCGGTTTCAGTCGCCCGTCTTCGCAGACCACCATCGACGCGACGGTGTCGCTGCCCTGGATGGTCGAGATGTCGAAGCAATCGATGCGACGCGGCAGCTTCGGCAGGCGCAGCGCCGCTTGCAACACTTCGAGCGCGTCGTAATTGGCGGTGGCGTTGGTGTCGAAGCGCGTGCGATACGCCAGCGCGGCATTGCGCAGGGCGAGTTCCAGCAGCCCCTTCTTGTCGCCGCGCCGCGGCATCTCGATCCGCACCTTGCGGCCGGCGCGCTGGGCGAGCCACGCCTCCAGCAACTCCTGCTCAGCTAACGCGACCGGGATGTGGATCTCCGGCGGCGGTGGTTGATCCCAGTAGAACTGCTGGATCGCCGCTTCGACCACGGCGCTTTCGGTCTCGCCGCCTTCTTTCGCATCGGTCACAAACTCCACGCGTTCGATGACGCGGCCGCCGCGCACCAGGAACACCTGCACCACCGCGCCCTTGGCGCCCAGCTTGACGCCGAAGACGTCGCGGTCGCCCAGCTCCGCCGAGGCCATCTTCTGTTGACGCTCCTGCAGGGTCTGCACCGTGCGCATGGCATCACGCAGGTGGGCGGCCTCTTCGAACCGCTCGTCGGCTGCTGCCGCCGTCATGCGTACCCGCAACTGATCGGCCAATTCGTCGTTGCGGCCCTCGAGGAACAGCCGAGTGTCGGCCACCGCCACCGTGTATTGCTCCGCCGTGCAGATTGACGCCACGCAGGGCGCCAGGCACCGCTTGATGTCGTATTCGAGGCACGGGCGGTGACGCTGCCCGGTGATCACCTCGTTGCACGAGCGGATGCCGAACACCTTATGGGTGAGCGACATCGTCCGGCGCGCGAACTTGGCCGGCAAAAACGGGCCGGCATAGACGTTGCCGTCGCGCTCGACTGACCGGGCGACCAGCACCCGCGGAAAGGCCTCGCTGGTGGTGAGCTGCAGGTAGGGATAGTTCTTGTCGTCGCGCAGCAGGATGTTGAACTTGGGATACCGCTGCTTGATCAGGTTGTTCTCGAGCGCCAGCGCCTCGACCACCGAGTCGGTGACGATCACCTCGATGCGGGTGATCTCGTCGAGCAACGCGTCGGTCTTGGCGTTGCTGCCGTAGGCGCCCAGGTACGAGCGCGTGCGATCCCGCAGCGAGCGGGCCTTCCCCACGTAAATAGTCTCGTCCTCGGCGTTGAAGTAGAGGTAGACGCCCGGCTGCTCCGGCAGCCGGGCGATCTGATCCTTGAGATCCTGGATGGGCATCGGCCGTCAGGCCGATCGTACCACGCCCTTACCAGTACAACTTGATCCCGAACTGGATCTCGCGGGCGGCGCGCGTCGCGATGATCTGTCCGAACCGGTCGGCCGCGACATTGCAAGTGATGTTTGAGGACGTGCAGGTGTTGTCGAGCCCGCCAACGGTGGGATCTGCCAGCCACTGCCGCTGGTCGAACGCATTGATGAACTCGGCGCGCAATTGCAGCCGCATGGCCGAGGTGGGGTAGAAGTTCTTCGACAGGTTCAAATCCCACTGGTGGCGGCCCGGCTGGCGAAACGGGGCGCGTCCCGAGTTGCCGAACGTGCCCGCTGCGGGCGGTGCGAAGGCGTCGGGATTGAACCAGTAGGGGACGCCGTTCACGAACCGCTCCCCTACCTGCGGATCGCCCACCAGGTCGGCAAATACGCCGCGCCTGAACGTGTCACTGAGCACCAGGATGCGCGAGACCGGCTGGCCCGACGAGATGTTCGCGATGCCGGCCAGTTGCCAGCCGCCCAGGACGGCCTTGGTCAGCATGTTCGACGTGCGGAAGAACGGCAGCTCGTAGATCAAGCTGGCGTTGAAGATGTGGCGGCGGTCGGTGCGCGCGTCAGCGTAGTCGGCGTCGGAGTTCGCCGGGTTCTGCGGAATGTCGACCGCGTCACGGTCGTTGGTGGCATCGGTCCGGTTGCGGCTGAGGGTGTAGTTGAGGGTGGCGCTACCGTTTCGGCCCGCCTCAAGCTTGACGCTCGTCAACAGCCCCTGGTAGCGCGACCGCGCGGTCGTTTCCCGGAACGTAATGGCGCCATACGACTGGTACGGCCGCACCGCGTTCACCGCCCCGGCCACGCCGGCCTGCAAGGCCACCACCTTGACGGGGTCGGGATAGTTGATGTCGGTCGGCCGGATCAGGTTGTCGCCGCGACTGCCGACGTAACTGACCTCGCCGGTCATCCATCCCGCGAAGCGCCGCGTCACGCCCACGTTCCACTGCATGGTCCGCGGGTTCTCGAAGTCGGTCGCCGTCGCGATAATCGAGCGGACGCCGGTGGTGGTGGGCGTCTGGCCCGACGCCGGGTTGCCAAGCGTCGGATTGGTGAACGTGACGTTGTTGACGATCGGCGGCATGGTGAACGAGTTCTGCTCGAAGATGCCGACCAGCGGCTGGTCGTAGTAGATCCCAAAGGCGCTGCGCAGCACGGTCGCGCCCACACCCGAGAGATCCCACGCCACACCGACGCGCGGCTGGATGGCGTTCTTCTTGAACTCGTAAATGCCGTCGCCGTACGGCGAGTTGACGCCGCCCCGGATGATACCGTCGAGCAGATTGCCGCGCGTACGGTCGATCAGGGTTCCGGTCGCGTTGGCGAACGGTGGCGCCGAGGCGGCCGTGTAGACGCTGGGATCAAACGTCACCAGCTGGTTGTTCCGGTCGGTGAGCGGCGGATAGAGCGAATAGCGCAAGCCGAGATCCACCGTCACGCGCGACGCCGGCCGCCAGGTGTCCTGGGCATAGAACTCGAAGCGGTTGAAGCGCAGCTGCATGTCGATGTCCCGTTCCGCCTCGGTGTAGGAGCAGCCGGTGCACAGGTTGCCGGCATTGCCGCGCAGGAAATTCTGGAACGCCGTGTCGCCGCCAGTGGTGCCCACAAATGAGAACCCGCCGTGACTGCGACTCGCGGCGTTCTCGTTTTTCTGTTCGAAGGTCGCCAGGCCGCCCAACTTGATGGCGTGACTGCCCCGCTGCCACGAGAAGTTGTCAGTGATCGAGTGATTCAGGTACTGAATGCGGTACAGCTGGTTGGCGCCGAATGTGCTGAGCCCGGCAATGTCGATCACGGGAATCAAGCCCGCGGCGTTCTCCGGAAACACTTCGGGGATGTTGACGCCATACTCGCTGCGCGTGTTGCGGACGCCCTCAGCCGGCTGCGTCTTGATGTTGTTGCTGCTGAAGTGGTAGTTGAGCTCGTTGAGCTTGTTGTGGCCGACGATACTGCGCAGGCCAAACGCCGCGACCTGGCCGGGAATGCGGGTGTCGGTACCGGCCACACCCGGAATCGCGGTGTTGAAAAACAAACCGCCCAGCTCGCGCGTTTCGCTCAAGTCATGGGTGTAGCGTCCCCAGAAACGCTGGGTCGGCCGCCAGTCGAAGTCCATCCGGATCACTTCCTGCCGGGTGTTGTTGATGTTGGGCGACGACACCTGGTAGCGGCCGACGGCATCAGCCGTGAGCGGCGCCAGGTTCGGCGTTGGATACCCGGCGAGCAATCGCACGGCATTCTGATCGCGCTCGCCTGGCGCCACGTAGTTGACGCTGATCGGATCGGTCAGCCAGGCGGGATTGGGGACCAGGGCCGTCAGCGATGCCGGTACCCGGGTGACCCGTCGGAACTCCTGCGACCAGAAGAAGAACATCCGCTCCCGGGACGGCAGCACCGGACCGCCGACCGTGTAGCCGAAGTTGTTGTACTTCAGCTCGGGCGCACCGTCGCGAATCGTCGGGTCGATGCTCAGTTTGCGAAAGTAGGAATTGCTGTTGAGCGAATCGTTGCGAAAAAACTCGTAGCCGCTACCGGAGAACTTGCTGGCGCCCGACTTGGTCACGACGTTGATGATGCCGCCGCCCGACCGCGGCCATTCCGCCGCGTAGCTCGACGTGATGATCTTGAACTGCTGAATCGACTCAAGGGTCGGGGTTGAGAGCAGCGTGATGTTGCTGCCGACGTCGACGTTCATCACGCCGTCGACCAGCCAGTTGACGGCGTTGCGGCGGGCGCCGTTCACCGACAGGCTCATGGTGCTGGTCAGGCCGACGCCGACCTCGTCGGCCAGGTCGCTCGACACGCCGGGGGCGAGTTCGGCCAGCTTGGCGAAATTGCGGTTGTTGATCGGCAACTCCTGCACTTGGCGCGCATCGATCAGGCTCTGCACCGCGGTCGTGGCCTGCGTCAACTGGCGGCCGGTGACCTCGATGACCTCGGACACGCCGCCGGTGTCGAGGCTGGCGTTAATCTGCGCACGGTCGTTGACCGCGAGGGTCACGCCACGCACGATGCGCGGCTGGAAACCGGCGAGCGAGAACGTCAGTTCGTAGTCGCCGACCGGCAGCAGCGTGACGAGATAACCGCCGGTGGTCGAGGTCGTGCCTTCGAAGGAACGCCGCGTCGCGAGATGGCGCAGCGTGACCACCACGCCGGGCAGCACGCCGCCGCTTTGGTCGGTGACCGTACCAAGGATGGTTGCGGTGGTTTCCTGGGCCAAAGCGACGGGCGGCAGGGCAACGGACAGCAACAGGAGCAGACAACAACACAGGGCCAGGCACCATCGACGCATCGGAGCATCCTCCACCGCAGAGCGTAACGCAGATTCACCGCCGGCCCGCCCGCCTTGTGAAGCCGCCGGTCATCGGCTACCCTATGGCCCACCTGCCCATGACCTTCACTGGCGCGATCGGCGCCGTTTGCATGATTCCCCTCCGGGCCATCATTAATGCGTCAGTGGCCCTTGGCATCCACCCCAACCTCCTCACGCTGATCGGCGTGCTGATCAACCTGCTGGCGGCCTGGGCGCTCGCGGTCGACAGCTTCGTGCTGGCGGGCGTCATCATGATCGTCGCCAACATCTTCGACTTCATCGACGGCAAGGTCGCCCACATCACCGGCAAGCAGTCGGAGTTCGGCGCCTTCTGGGACTCGACGCTCGACCGGTTCTCGGACCTCGCGTTGTTCACCGGACTGATCTGGCTCTATGCCGAACTGGGCCGCAACGGCTACGTGCTGGTCGCGACCCTCGCCCTGATCTTCTCGATCATGACCAGTTACGCCCGGGCCCGCGCCGAGTCGCTGATCGACAAGTGCAAGGTCGGCCTCATGGAGCGCCCCGAGCGCATCGTCCTGTTCATGATTGGCGCCTTCACCGACCGCATGGCGGGCGTGCTGTGGGTGCTGCTGGTGCTGTCGATCGTCACGGTGAGCAACCGGATCCATTACACCTACCTGGCCCTGAACAAGAAGCCGATGCCAACGGGCGTGTTCGCGCGCTTCTTCTTCTGGCGCGACGAGCGGGCGACGCTGCCCTACGACCTCTGGGTGGTGACGATTCTGGCGTTTGTATGGCTGGTGCCGCCCGACTGGATTCGGGATCCGACGGCGGCCGGACTGGGCCTGCTCGGTTATTTGATGAACTAACGCTTGGGGCTTGCTTGTCCACCGTAGCCTTGGCGAAGGGGGAGGGCGCGGGGCTGCCTTGCGCGTCCATCGACCGAGAGCAGCCGGCGAATCGTGAGAGCGGGCGTGGACATACGGAACAGGCCGCGTCAGGCGGCGGTGGCCTATGACGCCTTGCGTTTCTTCGCGGCGCTCTTGGCCGCCGACTTGATGTTCGTCACCTTCTTCGCGGCGACGGCCGGATCCGCCTTCGCCGTCTTCTTCTTGCCACTGCTCACCTGGTCGAGGCTCCTGCGCCGGGCCTCCATCAGGTCGACCACCTTCGGCGGCGCCGACTCTTCGGCCGCAACAAACTGTTCGCCCGCGACCTTGGCGTCGATGATCGCGCGCAGGCCCTCCTGGTACTCGTCTTTGTAGTCCGACAGGTTCAAGTCGCCTTCGCTGCTCTCGATCACCTGGCGCGCCAGCTTCATTTCGGCCGGGTTGACCTTACCACGCACATCGCGCAGCTCTTCAATCTGATCGATCGTCCGGATCTCGGCGGCGTGATGCAGCGTGTACATCACCATGCCCTGCTTGTGCGGCTTGACGGCCACCAGGTATTCGCGGCCGTGAATGGCGACCTTGCCAATGCCGGCCTTGCCCTGCATGCCCTCGCGCATCACCGACTACGCGTCGGCGGCCATCGGGCCTTCGGGCGCCAGGTAATAGGCCTTGTCGAGATACATCGGGTCAATCGCGTCAGCGTCGGTGAACTGCAGCAAATTGACGATCTTGCTCGACTCGGGACGGACCTTGGCGATGTCTTCTTCGTCCATCACCACCCAGCGGCCCTTCTCGAACTCGTAGCCCTTGACCACCTCAGCGGAGGTGATCTCGCGCTCGCACTTCGGGCACCACTTCTTCTGCTGAATCTTGGTCCGGCATTCAGCGTGAAGCTGGTTGAACGAAATGGTCGCGCTCGATTCGGTCGCGGGACAGACCCGCACCGGGATGGTCACGAGGCTGACTTTGAGGTAACCCTTCCAGGTAGGACGTGCGGCCATGGTTTTGCCTCCCTCTTATCGACGTCTCATTCCGACGGAGTAGCGTCCGCCTTCAGGCGGACCTGGTCGCGCGCCGGCGCGCGCACGGTTTCACGCCACTACGCGGATTCGCGCGTATCGCGGGTGCCGAGGTGCAGCCCCGGCCCATCATCAAACTCGATCGTATGGCGGCCGATCTCTTCGCGCAGCCGGTGCCGCACTTCGCCCAGATGGGGTCCGGGAACGGTCAGCCGCCGGGCCAGCGTCTTGTGACGCGAGGCCAGCACCAGCGTGTCTTCGCTCTTCCAGGTCAGTCCGCCGATCTCCCGATATGACATGAAGCCGCTGTCGGTCCAGATTCCGTCACGGGCGAGACCGCGCCGAATGCGCGTCGACAGCGGCAGCAGGTAGCCGTAATAGGTGAACATCATGCCCAAACCGAAGAACGACGACACCGAGCGCGGCATGCGATACGCGGTGATCAGCAGAATCACGCCGAGCATGACGCCGATCGCCAGGTTGATGCCGTAGAACGGCGGCTTCGGCGAAGGCCACGACAGCACTACGTCGCGGCGGCCGCGCCACCACGCCAGCAATTGCCAGCTGACGCGCAGGTTGACGATGACAAACAGCACACCGAGCGCGAGGAGGGCCTGCCGTAACGTGCCGGCAAGCTCCTCGGCGCTCATCGCGCCTCGGCCTTGGTGGCGGCGGCCACAGTAGCCTCGGCGGCCTTGCCTTCGTCCTGGCGAGAGAGCGTGGGATCGAAACACTGGCGGCAGCGCGCCTCGTAAATGTTCTGCGCGCCGAGCAACACGCGGTCTTCGCTGTGAATGAGACGCTGGGTGTGGTTCGCGGGGTTGCCGCACACCATGCAAATGGCCCGGGTCTTCGTGATGTATTCCGCGATCGCCAGCAACTGCGGCATCGGCTCGAACGGTTTGCCCAGGTAGTCCTGATCGAGCCCGGCGATCACCACGCGCATGCCACGCGACGCCAGCTCGGTGGCCACGGCCGGCAGGCCCGCATCGAAGAACTGCCCTTCGTCGATTCCCACGACTTCGGTATCGGCTTTGATCTTCGACAGCAAGTCCGCCGAGTTCCGCGCGTTCTCGGACGGAATGCGCAACTCGCTGTGCGAGACGATGTGGTCGTTGGAGAACCGGGTGTCGACGGCGGGCTTGAAGATCTGCACGCGCTGCCGGGCGATCTCGGCGCGGCGCAGCCGGCGGATCAGCTCTTCGCTCTTGCCGCTGAACATGCTGCCGACGACGACTTCAATCCAGCCGGTGGCGGGGGTGCGAACGACGTCCATGAGTTGATTATATGGGCGTCGCGGGGCGGCGGCGCACAGGGCTTTGTCGAGGCAAGAAACTCCGGGAGTAGCGGAATTCGATCAGGTAGATATTCTTGCCCTTGCCGTGTTGGGCCACACCCAGCAGATCCGCCACATCCTTGAAGCCCGAACGGCGAGCCAACGCGTTAGTGACCTTCGACCGAGTAATCTTGTCGACCGAATCGATCTCGATCTCACCCTCATCCATGGGATAGCGCCCACCGGCCTTGACATGCGGATGCGTCCAGATCCGCACGCTGCACGTGATGGTGCCGCGCCGCACCCCGTCACGTAGCCGCTTGGTGAATACCACGCCGGAAGTCTACGTCAGCAGCCGCGTTAGACCCCGAGGCGAATGGCGCGTATCATGGTGGGCATGGACCTCCAATTCACGGCAGTCTTTCGCAAGGTTCCCGAAGGCTACATTGGCTTCGTCGAGGAACTGCCCGGTGCGAATACTCAGGGAGCGACGCTTGAGGAAGCCCGAACCAATCTTCAGGAAGCCATTGAATTGGTGCTGCAGGCAAACCGGGAACTATCGGCAGAATCCGCAACGGGCGGCGAGGTAATTCGCGAGCCCATCAAGGTTAGTGCGTGAAGCGCCGGGCGCTCGTTCGACACCTGCAAGATTACGGGTGCGAATTGCTGAGAGAAGGCGCTAACCACTCGATTTTTGTCAACCGCGCCGCTGGCAAGACATCGGCGGTTCCCCGCCACGCCGAAATCAACGACGACCTGGCTCGGAAGATCTGCAAGGATCTTGGCGTTCCGACGCTGTAGGGCCGAGACGGCACAACCCGAGACCGGCTCAAAGGCCTAGCGCCCACACTCATCCGCGGCCGGTCTTCGAACGCGCCGCCGCAGTCGGGTGCAGTTCCCACGAGGCCGCAGCAGCGGCCGAGCCCACGAGGGGCGGCTTGTCCGCCGAAGCGCCTTTGGCGCGCAGGCGGAGAGGCCCCCGCCCCAGCTACGCGCGCGTCTGGTATTCGCCCGTTTCGGTATTCACCCGAATGACGTCACCCTCGCCGATGAAGGGCGGCACCTGGATGACGACGCCGGTCTCGAGCGTGGCGGGCTTGGTCTGGTTGGTGGCCGTCGCGCCCTTGATGGCGGGCATGGTCTCGATCACCTTCAGGTCCACCGACTGCGGCAGCTCGATGCCAATCGGGTTCTCGCCGTAGAACTCCACCTCGATGTTCATCTCGGGTTTCAGGAAGCCCACCGAATCGCCCAGCAGTGCGGCCGTCAGCAGGACCTGGTCGTAGGTAACCGTGTCCATGAAGTGATACCCCTCGTTGTCGTTATAGAGGTACTGCATGGCCTTCTGTTCGAGCGAGATGCGCTCGACGATGTCTTCGGAGCGGAGCTTCTCTTCGGCCATCGAGCCGGTGCGGATGTTACGCATCTTCACGCGAACAAAACCGCGGAGGTTGCCGGGGGTCACGTGCTGGCACCCGAAGATCCGGTAGAGCTCTTTCTCGATCTTGACGATCATGCCCTTGCGGAGCTGGGTTGCGAGAAGGTTGTCTGCCATAAAGCCTTTGTTATCAGTTAGTAGAACCTTGCGAGTTTAACATACGGATCGCGGGTCGGGCCAATCAGACAGCCGTGCTACGATGCCAGACATCGTGGCGTTTGCACGCTGGGACCCGTTCCGCGACCTCCTCACGATTCAGCATCGGCTCGAACGGCTGTCGACCGGGCCCCAGGGCTGGACGCCGGCCATCGACCTTTGCGAAACCGCCACCGCTTACGTCTTGACGGCGGAGCTGCCGGGCGTCACCCGCGAACAGGTCCGCATCGACATCCGCGACGGAAAACTCACCCTGCAGGGCCGGCGTGAAGCACGGGTGTCGTGCGAGCAGTATCACCAGGTGGAACGCGGGCACGGCGAGTTCTGCCGCAGCGTCACCCTGCCCCTGCCGGTTGAAACCGCAGGCATCGCCGCCGAGATGCGCGACGGCGTACTGACCATTACTGTGCCCAAGGCTCGAGAAGGCGGCCCGCGCCGCGTCAAGGTGTCATGATCAAGCGGTTTTCACTGATGGCGTTGTTGCTGGCAACCGGAGTGGTTGTCGGCATCGTGCTGTCGGGCACCGCTGAAGACCGCGAGAACGTGCTCGCCCGGCCCGGTGCCGAGCGCGTTGCCGAGCAACCCGCCGCCACGCCCGTGCTGCCGGCCACCGGCGTGGGCGGCCCCGACTTCACGCGCGTCGCCGCGCAAACCGTCAAGGCGGTCACCAACATTTCTTCGGTGCAAGTCGGACGGCGCCGCCAGTCGTCGCCGTTTGCCAACGATCCGTTCTTCCAGTATTTCTTCGGCGACCAGGGCGAGATGTTCGGGCAGCCGCGCGCCGAATCGAGCCTGGGGTCCGGCGTCGTCATCTCGCAAGACGGCTATGTCGTGACCAATAATCACGTGGTTGGCGAAGGCGACACCGAGGTGACGGTCACCGTCGGCGACTATCGCGACATGCGAGCGAAGGTCGTGGGCGTCGACTCGTGGACCGATCTCGCGCTGCTCAAGATCGACGTCACCGGGCTGACGGTGATCCCGTACGGCGACTCGTCGAAGCTCAAGGTCGCGGAATGGGTGATGGCCGTCGGCAGCCCGTTCTCGCTCAGCCAGACGGTGACACTGGGCGTGGTGAGCGCGCTCGGCCGCGCCAACATCGGCATCACCCAGTACGAGGATTTCATCCAGACCGACGCGGCGATCAATCCCGGCAACTCCGGCGGCGCGCTGATCAACAGCCGCGCGGAGCTGGTCGGCATCAACACCGCGATCTTCTCGCAGAGCGGCGGCTACCAGGGCATCGGGTTCGCGGTGCCGAGCAACCTGGTGCGGCGCGTGGTGGGCGACCTGATGAAGTTCGGGACCGTCCGTCGCGGCTCGATCGGCTACGTGGAAGTGATGCCCCTCACGTCGCGGCTCGCCGATGAATTGCGCGCGCCCAAGACCGACGGCATCGTCGTCAACCAGATGGCGCGGGCCTCGGCGGCGTATCGCGCCGGCCTGCAGCCTGGCGATGTGATCGTGTCGCTGAACGACCAGGGGATTGCCGACCCGTCGCAGTTCGTCCGGCTGATCGCCGACAGCGCGATCGGCTCGACGGTGCGCATCGAGGTGCTGCGCGAAGGCCAGCGGTCGACCTTGCGGATCCCGATCGAAGCGCAGCAGGAACGTCCCCGAAGGCGCCGATAGGCCATGCAGGCCTCGTCCGCCGCGACCCTTCCCGCGAACACGCTCGAAGTAACGCTGGCGCTCGCGATGACGCTGCTCATCGCCGGCGCCGTGGCGCTGCTGGCTGGACGCGTCATCCGGCGATTGTTGCAGTCCATCGAAGGCGCCCGTCTTCGCGTGCAGCCAATTGCCGACGCCACCGTCCGCGTCGTCCGGCGCATCACGTTCGGGCTGGTCGCGCTCGTGGTGGTGTTCCCCGCTCTTGATTTCGCCGGCCTGGACATCCGGGTGGGCCTCAACGACGTTGAGGTGGCGGAGTGGGCGGTTCGCACGGGCGTGCGCGTGGCCATGCTGTTGCTGCTGGCGTTCGCGACCAATCGTTTCGCCGCGTCGGTGATCCGGCGCGCCGAGAACGAAATGGTGGCGACCGGTGACGCCCAGGGGTTTGAGCGGCGCAAACGCGCGCGGACGCTCGGGGCCAGCTTCCGCCGATTCCTCTCGGTGTTGGTGTGGAGCACGGCCGTGCTGGTGATCCTGCGCGAGCTCGATGTCGACATCACGCCGGTGCTGACCGGCGCCGGCATCATCGGCCTGGCGGTGGGCTTCGGCGCGCAGACGCTGGTGAAGGACATCATCTCGGGCATCTTCGTGATCGCCGAGGATCAGGTGCGGGTCGGCGATATTGCGATCGTCAACGGCGTCGAAGGCACCGTCGAAGAGATCAACCTGCGGACGATCGTGCTGCGAAACATCGAGGGGGTGGTCTACACCATTTCCAACGGCGACATCCGCACGCTCGCCAACCGCTCCAAGAATTTCGCCTACTACGTGATCACGCTCGGCATCGATTACGACGATGACTCGGATGAGGTGGTGGAGGCGGCACGAGAAGCCGCCGCGGAGTTGGAGACGGATTCGGTGTTCGGGCCGCACATCCTCGAGCCGCTCGAGGTGTTCGGCATGGAAGACTTCAACGCCACGCAGGTGACGCTGCGGTTTCGCATCAAGACCCTGCCCCACAAGCAGTGGGAGGTCGGGCGCGAGCTGCGCCGCCGCATCAAGCGCGGCCTCACGGCGCGCGGCATCAAGCTACCCGGCCAAAAGCTGGAAGTCACCCTACGAAAGGGATGATCGGGGTCTGTCCCCAAGCATCCCACACTGTGATTTTCTTGACCTGACCCCAGACACGCACTGGTTCCCGCTAATGGTGACTCGCCATGGGCGGTCGGTGCCCACGCGAATGCCGATGCGGCTGTCCCAGGCCACCGGGCCCACATCCAGGTTCTCATCGCGAATCGTCAGCCGGCCACGCGTGAGCGGCCGCAGGTTGTCGGCGAGGGTGATGCCCAGCGCGCGCGTCAGGTTTCCCGGACCTCGGCATAGTTCGTGGTCCGCCACGGCGGCCTTCCCTTTTCGCCACGGCGCCTGCGCGCGGCGGCGGCGCATCAGGGCCAATCCCTCGACCGGCTCGAGCGCGCGGATCAAGACCGCTGACGGATGCCCGGCCGCTTCGGTGACCGCATTCACCATGTCGTGCAGACCGTAATTCAGGTAGACGTACGCGAGCCCGGCCGGACCATACAGTGGCGCGTTGCGGGCCGTGCGCCCAACGGCGGCGTGACATGCCGGATCTTCTTCACCGATGTAAGCTTCGGCCTCGACGATCATGCCGGCCGCCACGCCGTCCGGCGACTTGCAGACGAGAACCTTGCCCAGCAGCTCGCGCGCGACGTCGAGCGTGGGCCGGTGGTAGAAACCGACCGGCAGGATCACGGGACCGGCACGCCGAGCTCGTCGAGATAGCTGCGGGCCTGGACGCGACGAGACTTGTCGTCCACCGCCTGCTGGATGGTGACGACCGACCCGTCCTTGAGCAGGCGCTCCCGGGCAAAGGCCACGGCCAGCGCGGTGGCATCGCGGCCCCCGGCCCACTTGTCAGCGGCCACCAGCCTGACGACCTCGATGGTGGAGGCGTCGCCAATGCGCGCCAGCGCCTCGAGGGCGCCGCCGGCCAGCGCGCGCGTGCCGCGCTCGCGATAGAAGTAGTACCGCTCCGTGAGCGCCGCCACCGCCTGGGTCTCGCGCATCAAGCCCAGGGCATCGATCGCGGCCAGTTGCTCGATCTCGCTTGGACGATTCAGGAGCGCAAACAGGCCGTCGGTCATCCCGGCTGGCACCGGTGGGCGAACGCCACGCGGGTCGAACGACGCGGCCATGACGCGACCCGCCACGCGCGCGCCGGCAATGCGCGAACGGCGATCCTCCGAGGCGATCATCTGCAGCAGCGCCTGCCCGGCCGCCGCCAGCTCCGCAGGCGAGGCGGGCCTGGCCGAGCGACCGGCGAGAATACCAAACGCATAGGCGGCGGCGACGCGATCAGTCCCGGTCGCCACCGACAACATCGCCAGCGGCGTGGCCAACGAACCGGGTGTGACGGGCACGGTCGGAACCATCCCTGCGTCAAAGGCCGCCTCGAAGCTGTTGCCGGGCAGCTCGATGCCGTGCCGCTCGATCGTCTCAACGAGGATCGACTGCGCCTCCGCCGCAACAGCCAGCACCAGGCAGAGAGGCAGAACCAAAGACATCTGCGTGATCTGCGTGATCGGTGTCATCTGCGGCCCACCGTCAACAGCACCTTGTGCGACGACAACACTTCCTTGATGTAGCGGCCGGTATGCGAGCCTTTCGCATGCGCGACTTGCTCGGGTGTGCCCGTGGCCAGCACGCGGCCGCCGCTCTCGCCTCCCTCGGGGCCGAGATCGATAATCCAGTCGGCCACTTTGATGACGTCGAGGTTGTGCTCGATCACCACCAGCGTGTGGCCCGCTTCCAGCAACTTGCGGAACGCCGAGAGCAGCTTGGCGATGTCATCAAAATGCAGGCCGGTGGTCGGTTCGTCCAGGATGTAGAGCAATCGCTCGCCCGTGTGCGACGACAGGTGGGCCGCGATCTTGATGCGTTGCGCCTCGCCGCCCGACAGCGTGGTGGCGGGTTGACCGAGCCGCAGGTAGCCGAGGCCGATCTCGTCGAGCACCTGCATGCGCCGCAGCACCTTCGGGGTGTTGGCAAAGAACATCAGCGCCTCGCGCACGGTCATGTCCAGCACTTGCGTGATGTTCTTGCCGCGGTACTTGACGTCGAGCACTTGCGTCTTGAATCGCCGGCCGTCGCACTGTTCGCACGGCACGAACACGTCGGCGAGAAACTGCATTTCGACGCGCACTTCCCCTTCGCCCTGGCACGCCTCGCAGCGCCCGCCCGGCACGTTGAACGAGAAATGGCTCGGCGTCAGTCCGCGCGACTTGGCGTCCTTGGTCGACGCAAACAGCTCGCGGATGGGATCGAACGCCTTCAGGTAGGTCACCGGATTTGACCGCGGCGTGCGGCCAATTGGCGTCTGATCCACCAGCACCACGTCGCTGACGTGCTCGTGGCCTTCGAGCCGCGTGTGCGCACCGACCTTGCGATCCCAATCGCCCTTCGCGCGCTTGATCGCCGCGTACAGCACGTCGTGCACCAGGGTCGACTTGCCAGATCCGCTGACGCCGGTGACGCAGGTCAGCGTATTGGTCGGGATCTCGATGTCGACCCCCTTGAGGTTATGCTCGGTGGCGCCGAACAACCGGATGCGTTGCGGTCCGCCCTTGCGCCGCGCCTGCGGCACCGGAATGCTGAGCTCGCCGCGCAAGTACTTCGCCGTCAGCGAGCGGGGCTCGTTCACCAGTTGTTCGAGGGTGCCGGTGAAGATCACCCGGCCACCGTGCTCACCCGCGCCCAGCCCCATGTCGACGATGTAGTCGGCGACCCCGATCATGTCGGCATCGTGCTCGACGACGATCACCGTGTTGCCCTGATCGCGGAGCTGGCGCAGGATGTCGATCAGCCGCTGGTTGTCGCGCGTATGCAAGCCGATCGACGGTTCATCCAGCACGTAGAGCGTGCCGACCAGCGCCGACCCCAGCGAGGTGGCCAGGTTGATGCGCTGCGCTTCGCCGCCCGACAGCGTCGACGACAAGCGGTCCAGCGTCAGGTAATCGAGGCCGACGTCGCGGAGGAAGCCCAGGCGCTTCTGGATCTCCTTGAGCACCTTGTCGGCAATCGCCGCTTCCTTGGCGGTCAGCTGCAGCTGCTTGAAGAACTTCTCGGCATCGCGCACGGTTCGGCCCGAGGCCTTGTCGATGGTCACGCCGCCGACGTGCACGTCGCGCGCCTCCCGGCGCAGGCGCGTGCCGTTGCAGTCGGGGCAGGTCAGGTAACCGCGATAGCGGCTCAGGAACACGCGAACGTGGACCTTGTACTTCTTCTTCTCCAGCCACCGGAAGAACCCGCGGATGCCCTCGTAGTCCGCCGCCCGCCCCGAGCCCGTCGCGGGGTCGCCATCGACCACGAACTGCACTTCCTCAGGCGTCAGATCGCTCCACGCCACGTCGAGGCGCACGCCCTTGGTCTTGGCCGCGCGCTTCAGCTCCGCCAGCTGCGAACGGTAGTGCGGCTTGGTCCACGGCTCGATCGCGCCCTGGTTGATTGACTTGGCCTGGTCGGGCACCACCAGCTCGAGGTCGAGTTCGATGATGTTGCCGAAGCCATGGCAAGTCGGGCACGCGCCGAACGGGTTATTGAACGAGAACAGCCGCGGCTGCGGATCTTCGTAGGGGATGGCGCAGGTGCGGCACTCGAACCGCTCGGAAAACAGGTGCCAGCACGGCTCGCCGGCATCGGCGAGTTGCAGCGCCCACGCCGACCCGCCGCCCTCGGCGTAGGCCGTCTCGATCGAGTCGGTAATGCGGGTTCGTGACTCCGCCGACGTCTTGACCCGGTCCACGACCACCCGCAACACCGATGCCTTCTTCAACGCCGAGGGCAGGACGTCTTCGAACGCCACGGCCTGGCCGTCAATTAACAGACGACCGAAGCCTTTTCGACGCAGCCCATCGAGTAGTGCCGCGGAACTATCCAGGGCCACAGATGACACCGATAACGCAGAATTGTGATCTTCTTGGTCTGTGTCATCTGCGTCATCCACCTCCGCGCCGCGCGCTTCGGCGGACAGGTCTGCGGCCCTGGCCGATTGATCTGCGTCATCGATCTGGACCACGGGCAGATCAAACCCAAGCAATAACCGGCTACCCTCCGGCAACCGCATCAGCATCTGGGTGACGACTTCGGCGGTCTCGCGGATCACTTCCTGGCCGCACTTTCGGCACATGGTGCGGCCGACCCGGGCGTAGAGCAGGCGCAGGTAGTCGTGAATCTCGGTGACCGTGCCCACGGTCGATCGCGGGTTGCGGACACTGTTCTTCTGCCGGATCGCAATCGACGGGCAGATGCCTTCGATGCGGTCGACGTCCGGCTTCTCCATCCGCTCGAGAAACTGCCGGGCGTACGCGGACAACGATTCCACGTAGCGGCGCTGCCCTTCGGCGTAGATGGTGTCGAACGCGAGCGACGATTTGCCGGACCCACTCACCCCGGTGAACACGATCAGCTTGCCGGTGGGCAGCGTCAGATCGACGTTCTTGAGGTTGTGCGTACGCGCACCGCGAATGATGAGAGGAGGGCTATCGGATCCAGACGGCATGGTCAATTGTGGTGGCGGGCGCACAGACGTGAATTTGGACGCGCCGGTAACCTTCAATACTACCCCCTGCCGCCGGAGCGTTCAACTATCCTGCCGGCTTCATCGGCGTCCAGCGCTGCACTACGGCGCAATGAACAGACTGTTACAGGTCGCCGCGGTGGTCGTGCTTGCCGGAATGGCCTCGCTTTCGGCCCAAACACCCGCTTACAGAGCCGAGGGGCCACTGCCGGTGTCGTCGGCGTCCTATCCGTTCGGCGCCGCCGATCGCACGCGCTCCCCCTCCGACCTGCGGAAGGTCGGCTACGTCGAGGAAGAGTTCCTGTTCAGCGGACTCGCGAACGTCTACGACTGGCCCGCGCCGGGCCCCGCAGTGGTGCGCACGGCGAACGCGCCCTACACCACGCGCGTGCTCGTGCGCCGGCCGGCAGACCGCGCCAAGTTCAGCGGCACCATCGTCGTTGAGATGCTGAATCCGTCGAATCTCTTCGACCTGAACATCGGCTGGGCGGTGTCGAACGGGCAGTTGGTCCGGGCCGGCGACGCGTGGGTTGGCATCACCGCCAAGCCAGTGGCGGTCGCCTCGCTCAAGGCGTTCAACCCGGCCCGCTACGCAGCGCTGTCGTGGGCCAACCCGCTCGAGGCGAACGACCCGGACAACTGCGATACCGTGGCGCGCGACAGCGATCGGGCGACCGAGAACGGCCTGGTGTGGGACATGCACCGCCAGGTCGGCCAGTGGCTGCGAGGCCGAGGCGCCAATAATCCCTTCACCTACGGCACCGCGTCTGGCACCCATCCAGTAGCGCGGCTCTATGCGTGGGGCTACTCGCAAACCGGCGGCTATCTCTATACCTACGTGAACGCGATCCATCCGCTCGACGTGCAGCAGCTGGGCCGCCCACTGTTCGACGCCTACTTGATCGCCGTGGCAAGCGGGCCGTCGCCGATCAATCACTGTGTCGCGCCGATTCCCGCCGGCGATCCGCGCCGTGCGATCAAGGACGTGGGTGTGCCGGTGATTCGCGTGATGAGCCAGTCGGACTACCTGCCCTCGGTCGGCGCGCGACTGCCAGACAGCGACACCGCGCCCAACCTGACGCGTAACTACGAGATTTCCGGATCCGGCCATGCCACGCCGGACGAACTCGCCTACGCCGCCGCCGCCGACGACATTGTTCGTGCCGGCCGCGCCGTGCCGCCGATGGCGTGCAACGAGGGTCCGCGGAGCCGCTTCCCCAGCGGCGTGGCGTTCAACGCAATTCTGCAGAATCTGGATCTGTGGGTGCGCAAGGGCACGCCACCGCCGAAGGCAGCACCCATCACGGTCGTCGATGGCCAGCCGGTGCTCGATCGCTTTGGCAACGTGACGGGCGGTGTGCGCTCGCCGTTCGTGGATGTGCCGCGGAGTACGTGGAGTGGCAATTCCACGGGGGAATCGTTCTGCCGCATTGCCGGGCATGAGAAACCGTTCGATGCGGCCCGGCTCG
Organism: Acidobacteriota bacterium; assembly: GCA_009694735.1. GTDB lineage: Bacteria > Acidobacteriota > Vicinamibacteria > Vicinamibacterales > UBA2999 > 12-FULL-67-14b. The sequence goes on from SHUG01000057.1 coordinate 19,476, forward strand.
CGGAGTTATATCCGAAACCTGGCGACTACGTGAAGGCCGTGGAGGCGAACCTGAAGGCGCTGGTCGCCGCCCGCTCCATCACCGCAGCCGACGGCCACGAGCTTATGGCTGAAGCTCGGCGAATGAAATAGCGCCCTCGCCCGTGAGCACCCGGCGCAGGTAGTCGATCTGCCCGAGGTGGTAGTGCAGATGCCCGTCCAGGTGGATCAGCATCTGACGGGTGGAAAGGGTCGCGCCGCCATGGGGCTGCGGATACCCCGCGTCGAGTTCTTCGGCGGATAGCTTCGCCACCACCAGCGGTATCTCGTCTCGCACCGCCGACAGCCGCGCCACTAAATCGCGCTGCTCGATTCCTGAATCGCTGAACTCGCGCGGCCGGTCGCGCTTATAGTCGGCGTTCCCGAGGAGCCGGCCGATGAACTCGCGCAGGTTTCCCTCCAGATGCAGCGCGAGGTTGCCGGCGGAGTTGGTAATGCCGGCGCGGGTCTGCCAGAGCGTCGCGGTATCGGGGAACGCGCTGATCTCCTGGACCAGGCGCGTTAAATCGCGAGTGTAGAGCGCAGCGAGTTCGGTAGCCAGCATCAGGGCATTCTAGCTGATGCGCACCGGCGCCAACGCCGCGACACGGAAGGGACGCGGGTCCAGACGTCTACATCCTTCACGCGTTCCAGAAGAAATCTCGGCGTGCGATTGCCACGCCGAAGGGCAAACTCGATCTGATCGGAACTCGGCTCGCGCGCGCCAAAGAGGACTATGAAGCATGGCTAAAAAGCCGCTGATTCCCGTGACGCCCAGTTCAGGCAATGTCTTTGCGGATTTTGGCTCAGCCAAGACGTAGAGATCGTCGTCAAGACGAAACCGCGTCGACGGAAGCCGTGAATCGAGAGTGCGAGCAGTCTCATCCT